>JADHUT010000011.1 GCA_016784385.1 Candidatus Microgenomates bacterium
AGGCAAAAAAATCCATTTGGAAGAGGATTTTTGGTATAATTGAGTAAGTTTCAATGGGGGATCGGCTAACGGTAGGCCAAATGGTTCTGGTCCATTAAATCGGGGTTCGAGTCCCTGTCCCCCAGCAAGTCTGGACTGAGTCGCGACGAGTGCGCGGTAGTGGGATGCAACGCGAGAAATTGGTAGGCAGAATTTACGCCTGAGACGAAAAGCTTACGATCTTTTAAATTTAAGTTCGAGCCGACAGTTTTTGCCTGAACTGCAAGTTCATGGCAATTATTTTTTACCCGCGCGATTTTTGCCCCTGTTTTCGCGATTTTTATGAATTCCAAAAAAGGTTCGAGCCAAGTATTCCCCTTTTCTTTTAATTCAGTAATTTGGGACTCAATTAATACTTTGTTTTCAATCATTTTGTTTTTCTTTTGTTTATACTCACCCTCATCAACAACTTTATCTAAATATGCCTCAAGAAGTGTATCTAGCTTTTCATTTGTTTTTTCAAGTTGCTGTAATTTGCCAGACAAAGCATTTTTAACTTGAGACTTTTCTTTTTCAGCGTCTCTATTGGCCCATTCAAAAAAACTTTTTGCTACAAATGTGGAGATGGAACGGTTGTGTACTGCCACTCTTAACTTTTTTTCAAGGCTGGAAGCAGTAATATATTTTTGACTACAACTACCCTTACCTTGTTTTTTAGTACACCTGTAATAAATATATGTGGCAGTTCTTCTGGTTCTTTTATAATTCTTCACATGTTTTTCAGCTGTAATGGAACTTCCACATTCTCCACACTTAATGAGTCCAAGAAAATCAAATTCTGATTTGTGATTAGTGTGTGTTTTTTTGTTTTTCTCTAGATTTTCTTGGACTTTGTCAAAAAGTTTTTTGGAAACAAGAGGAACATGAGATCCTGGATATAGTTCGTTATTAAATCTCATCACTCCGTAATAAAAAGGATCAGTTAAAATCCTCTTTATTTTATCTTTATGCAAAATATGTCCACTTTTATTTTTAATGTTATTTAGTGTAAGGAAGTTAATGATATCAACTTGACTATATCTGCCAGTAGAAAACATCTCAAAGCCTTTGCGGACATATTTTGCCCTTTTGGTATCAACTGCAATTTTTTTGTTTCCTTTGTCATTTAGATATCCAAAAGGAGCTTTGTTTGGCCATTCGCCACGACGAAGTTTTTGACGGTTACCTCTTTTTACATTTTCGCTCAAATTATCAACATAATATTTGGATTGCCCAAATGCAATTGACAACATGAACTTACCTTGTGGAGTATTGTCAAACCAAAAGCTGGGAAATTTTAAATCAAGTAATTTTCCAGTGTCTAGTAAGTATATGATCCTGCCACCGTCAACACTGTTTCTAGCCAAACGATCAGGATGCCACGAAATAATTCCACCAGCTTTTCCACTTTCCACAAAATTCAAAACTTCGTTAAATTTGGCCCTTCCCGGTTCTTTTGCTGTTTTGCTTTCAACTACAAACCTTTCAATTTCTAAATTTTCCCTTGTGGCGAATTCTTTTAACTCAGCAACTTGTGCTTCTATGGATAATATTTGACGATCTGGCTCGTCTGTTGATTTTCTACAATATGCAATATACTTCATTTAATTAAACTAAAGTTTTTGTCTTCCAAAATTTTTTCAAAACCTGATTTCTTTCTTACTTTTATATGGTCGTTAAGCTTTTCGTCTCAGGCACAAATTCTGCCTACCAGATTCTTGCGGTGTCCCCAACCACCGCGCACTCGTCGCGACTCAGTCCAGACTTGCTGGGGCTATACCAAAAAATTCGAACGCATTTTATGCGTGTTATTCACGATTTTTCATCCTAACTGTTCGTGTTTTCTCGCTCGCCCCTGCGGGGCTCGCTTAGCTCAAGGCTCGGCCTTTGTCCGAGACTTTCGTTTTAACTGTCGGCTCGAATTTGTTTTTTTGTTTTCAAAGAAATCGGTCAAAAATTTTCGACAGCCCTCGGCTGTCGCCGTTTTTTTGTTTTTGGTACTTTCAATTTATTACATGAAGCCTTTCCGTCAACCACATCTTTAGATATAAATAGGATTGTATCTGAATAAAATTCTACTTTGAATAGTCTACAAAAAGTTCTTCTCTGTCATTTTCAACTTCTTTTAATTGTTTTTCTATGTTTTTCATAGCTTCTGCTAAATGAGGTTTTAGTCTAAAGTCCAGAATATTGTTTACTTCTGCATATTGAGTAAGTAAATGACCTCTCCTGTTTTCAATTGCAGTTCTAATATACTGAAACTGAATATGTCTGCTTAAAGTATGCCATTCGGGAAAAGTTGAAAGGTATTCTGGTTTGTATTCCCCTAAGTCAATTGCTTTTTGAAGTGTCATTTTATTGACAACCTTAGGTTTTCCAGAACTTTTCCCTTTTTCTATATTACTGTCTTCAAATCCCATATGGAGGTAATTATATAACAAAATCGGATATTTTAACCCAGTGTTTATAAAAAACCATATTCAGGTTTTTGATCTTTTCTGATATATTATTTTTATTAACTTGAGGGAATTTTCCAAAATAATAATTCCATATTTTTTCAGTTGAAGGATCTTTAAGTAAAAATTTAACATGCCTCCAATGGAAACTTTGTAAAAACACCAAGACTGTTAATTCTTTTTTATCTTTTACTTTTATGTTGTCTAGTATCCATTTAGTATTTTTTGCCATGTACTTTTCTCTTAAATAAATTTGCACCCACCACAACCAATTTCTCTTTGCACATGGATACATGTGGTTCCATACTTCAAACCACTCATTGGTTAATTTATTTGGAGCATCAGTTCGATAAACCAAAACCTGATGGTTCATTTTCCAAAGTTTTTCAATATTTTCCCACATAACAATGTCTGATTTTACCCACGGCATTGTTTTAATGTGTCGTTGGAGTCTCTTTTGTTGTTCTTTTATCAAATGAAGTGGCTTATTATTTGGCTTGTAACTATTGTAGATTGTGTTGGGAGTTTTATTGTTGTTTGGGTATTCTAGTAAAACAATGTCCGGTTTGTACTTTAATATCGATTCCGCCTGTCTCAAGTCAATATTATCTCCCTCTATACAATTAACTTGTATAAATTTATATTTCATCGTTTATTTATATCCTTGTGCTTGGATTGTGAATAATTCCTCATATAGTCCTTTCTTTTTCATTAACTTTTTATGGTCTCCTTCTTCAATTATTTTTCCACCATCTAAAACCAAAATTCTGTCAGCATTTCGAACTGTTGAAAAACGATGTGAAATAATAATGACAGTTTTATCTTTCTGTAAATTTTGAACTTTTTGAAATATTTCGTATTCAGCCTTTGCATCAATTGCACTTGTGGGCTCATCCAGTACTAATATTGGGGCATTTCTATAGAAAGCCCTTGCTAGTGCAAGTTTTTGCCACTGTCCTCCCGATAGATCAATTCCTCCTTCAAACATTTTTCCTAAAATTTGGTCTTTACCATCTGGCAAGGTGCTAATATATTTATTAGCACCGGATTGAGCAATTGCTTGTTTTAGGTACTTAATTTTTTTGGATTTAGACAGATCTCCGAAATAAACATTTTCCTTAAAAGTAAATTGATATTTGATGAAGTCTTGGAATAACGCCCCAATTTCTTTGTGCCATTTATCAAGGCTAATATCTTTTATATTTACTCCGTTTATAAGTACTTCTCCTTCCGTAACATCATAAAAACGTAAAAGCAATTTAATAAGGGTTGTTTTCCCTGCACCGTTTTCTCCCACTAATGCGATTTTCTCACCACTTTTAATAGTTAGATTGAAATTTTTTAATATATATCTTTCGGTTGCAGGATATTTAAAAGAAATATTCTTGAATTCTATTAATGGTGGCTTGGGATTTTTTGGTAATTTTACTTCCTTTGAAGATGAACTGATAAATTTTTCAGTTGCCATAAAGTCAAAAAATTTATCGAGATACTTATTGCGTGCAGAAATACTAGAATATTGGTTTAATATTTCCTCAGAACTAAACGTAAGATTAAGTGTCTGTTGAAAAACTAAAGTGAATTGTCCAATCCCCAAAACTCCTCCAAGAACCTTTGATAGATTTAAGTATTGTGTATATAAAAATGCACCCAATTGTATTATCCTTGCAAGAATAATATATCCTACCCAAGGATCATTAGCTTTAGCAAAATTTTTGTAGTACGAATGTTGCTCTTTTTTTATTTTACTAAGAAGAAGGGGCCCGGTTTGAAAAATTGTTGCTTCTTTCGAAGTAGAATCTGAAGACAAAAGATTTTTAACATATTGAGTAATTCTTGTTAATCTAGATTTTTTCTCGACATAATAAGGCCAAGTTTTCAATCTAAATCTATCCCAAGCAAGATATGATGGAATCGTTGCTAAAATGATTAAAGGGGCAAAAAGTGGAAAAGTTGCAGAAACTACTATAGTTGCAGTTGCAAATTTAAATATTGCATCAATAAAATTGGTAAATCTTATCAAGTGCATTTGTATACTTCCTTTTATGCCTTCAAGTTGTGCAATTAAATTTTGAAATTCTGGATTTTCAAAAGTTGCAGGATCAAGTTCGGTCAATTTTTTACTTATTTGAAGATCGATATAACCTTCCATTTGGACTTGAAGAAAAGCTTCTTTTACATCTGAAAAACTTTTCAACGATTGTTTTATCAGAGTTGCAATAAGATATGTAAAAATTATCCAAGAAAGTTTTTCAAAAGCAACGTTATTTTGTTCTGCCAAAAGATCTAAAAGTTTTGCGAGCAGAAAAACTTGTGTAAGTGGGTAAAGAGTACTGTCGTAGAGTTTGCTCACAATTGCAAATATCGCGTAAAATCCATTTGCCTTCCAAGCTAGAGATAGAGCTTTAAGACCATAACTCAAAGTTTTTCTCATAGTTTTATTGTAGCAAATAACCTATGTGAAAGTTATTGCTTGGGGTAATATATAATATAACAGCAAAAAATGTTAGATAAAAAAAGTAGTCCAACCACTACACCCATTAAACACTTGATTATTACATATAAGGCAGCCTTGAAACTTGCATGGAAGGTAGATAAAAAAGTGTTGTCTGTAATCACTGTTGCAAATTCACTAAATGGTCTATTAGTTTTACCGTCGTTGTATATTACAAAAGCTCTGATAGACACTGTTTTGAGGGCGATAATAGATCATGACTTAACCAATAACCTAAAATTTGTCAGCCTTTATCTTTTTTTGGAATTCTTAATTTTTTCAGCGAAATCTGCTTTTGAACGTCTTGATTGGGTTTTTAGTGATAATTTGGCAAAGAAAGTCTCAGTTGCTATTCAAATATCTAGTTTGGAGAAAATCAATAAACTATCAGTGAAAGATGCTGAAAGTCCAAAAATCAGAAATTTATTTAAAAAAGTTTATGATCAAAGTGGTCGAAGGGCATGGGGTATGATTATGCCAGTATCCTATTTGCCATTTTTGATTTTCTCAATCATTTCATCTTCAGTTCCTATCTTAACATCGTTTAGTGTGTTTATTATTCCTGTGTTGGTATTTGCACTTCCTGAAATATTTGTAGGAAGAAAATACTCGAAAAGAGAATATGAGATATCAACAAAGCAAGCTCATTTGTGGAGGGTATATACGGCATATGATGAGTTCATATCTAAAGGTAGATACATATATGAAAATAAAATATTGGGAAATACCAAGAAACTAATCGATAATGTTTCAAAGCTTGCAAATAAAAGTTTTGAAGAAATATTTGGGTTAAGACTTTCTTTTGGAAAAAAGAGGTTTGCGGCATCTTTACCTTTGGGAGTAGTAAATCTTGTAATTAAAATCTGGTTGTATGGACAAGCAATAATAGGGAAAATTACTTTAGGAACCGCCCAAATGCAACTTCAAGCAATAGGCCAACTTACAGGCAATATATCTTCTCTTGGAAGACAAGTTAATGAAATATATGAAAACTATTTGTATGTTCATGACTATCTAAGGTTTATTGATTTAAACGAGGAAGACCTATCTCAAGGTAAAAAAATAGAAACACCTTTTAAATCAGGTGTTATTTTCAAGAATGTTTGGTTTAAGTATCCTTCTTCCACTAATTGGATATTAAAAGGAGTAAATTTTGAAATAGAGAAAAATGACAACATTGCGATTGTGGGATCAAACGGTGCAGGTAAAACAACCCTTATTAAATTGCTTTGTGGATATTACAAACCTCAAAAAGGAAAAATAATAGTGAATGGTAAAGATATACAGCAGTATTCACTTGGAGATTATAGAACAACATTATCTGCCCTCTTCCAAGATTTTGCCCAATATCCATTCTCTGCTAAAGAAAATATTGCCTATGGAGATATCAGAAAATTTAATAACACGAAAGCGATCAAAAAAGCAGCTGAAATGGTGGATATCGATAGGTTTATTGAATCTTTGCCCCAAAAATATGACAATCCGCTTGATATAGAATTTGAAAAAGGTGTTGAACCATCCAAGGGACAATGGCAACGATTAGGTTTAGCAAGAGCCTTATTTAGAGATGTAGAAATTTTTATATTAGACGAACCAACAAGCAATGTTGATCCACAAGCAGAAGAAGAAATTTTTGAAAAAATAATAAAATTAGCTAAAGATAAGATTATATTTTTAACTTCACACAGGTTTTCAACAGTCAGAAAAGCAGACAAAATATTGGTTTTAGCAAAAGGTAAAACCATAGAATACGGAACTCATGAAGAATTGATGAGTCAGAAAGGGAAATATTCGGAAACATTTAACAAACAAGCAATTGCGTACAAATAATTTATTTTTTTCCAGTCGAATGCGAAAGAATTTCTCGCGAGAGAGGAAACACGCACAGTTAGGATCGAAAATGCGTTCTAACTTTTTGGTATAGCCCCAAGCACTCTGGTGCTGTAACTCCTGTGTATCTTAGAACAGTACCGTTAAATAACTCTACAGTGTCTCCATCTTATATATCATCCAAAACAATTCTCCAGCAAACTAGCTCAATATCTGCTATTCTACAATCAACAAAGAGCATATCTCTCACTAAACAACATGACACCCTCCCCAACTATCTTATACAGGAAGGAGGAATGTCTGAAATGTATCGAGCGCGTACACAAGCTTGACAAGTACAAACCTTGTGATAATATATTTGCAATATGGCAGAAGAACCATTGGATTTATTAAAATTATCGAGGGAAGATCTCGAAAAGATTTTTTCGGCAGATGAGTTATCAACAAAAATAAGAGAAGAGGCTGAAATGTTACATGGTCTGAGTGACCCCGAAGGTTCTTATGTTCCAGTTGAAGAATTAGACCTTTCTGAAGAATGGACCGTAAACGTTTCACCCGCTGTTAACGTCCAAATATTAGATCTTATAAAATAAGATTAACTAGTATGGGCTTCTAAGGTTCTAGACCGAGCTGCTCAGCAAAGCCGGTTTCGAACCTAAAGAGGACTATTCGGTACTAGACCGTTCCACACAGCTCATTGTGGCTTGAAGTGTTAGAATGATCTCAATGAAAAAGGTTCTTCTTTATATCTTTATTTTGGGGTTTATTGGAGAGATGATTGTTTTGTTTTCTATGTATAAAAGAAGAGCACAAGAAAGAGTATTGGGTGAGGCAATTGTTGCTACTGTTTCTCCATCTCCAACTCCGTTAGATTCACCTACCCCCTCTCCCACTAATACACCAACCATAAAACCAACTCCAGTAATTACATCTTCACCTTCTCCCTCGCCTATTCCACAACCTGAATTCACTTCACAACAAATTTATGAATTTATAGAAAGGTTTGCAGCACAATATGGGGTTAGTCCTGATATTTTGCGCCATTTGGCAATTTGTGAGTCTGGTTTCAATCCAATGGCCCAAAATCTTAGTTATTCTGGTCTTTTCCAGTTTGGACCAATAACTTGGAAAAAATTTAGACTTGAAATGGGTGAAAATATTGACATAGACTTGCGATTTAATGCAGAAGAAGCAGTTCAAACTGCCAGCTATGTACTTCAAATGAATAAAGCATATATTTGGCCCAATTGTACACCTTAAATATGGATTATTTTGTATACATACTCAGAACTTCTTCAAACACTCTATATATTGGTCAAACCAATGATTTAAAAAAAAGAATGAGACAACACAGAGAAAAAACTGCCAAGTCTGCAAAATACATGAGGTACTTTAAATCATTTGAACTTGTATACAGTGAAAAACAAAAATCCAGAAGTGATGCTTTAAAAAGAGAAGCACAATTAAAAAAACTAACCAGAGCAAAAAAAGAGGAGTTGATAGCCGCCAAAATCCTATAGTTGACTTAGTGTTGTTGTGTGCTATACTTGCTTTACATCGAGTTTATTAGCTTCTAGGCAAGGTTAAGTAGGCTCCATTTAGAATTATTTTTAATTTTTTATGTATAGAACGAATGGTAGTGGAAATCGTAATGGTGGGTATAATCGCAATAATAATAGGCGAGGTAATTTCAGTGGTGGAAGAAGGATTAAGACATATGATCCAACCCCTTTAATTAATGCACCAAGGTCAACTGATGTAATTGTGGAGCATGAAATTGTTAACGGTTTTTCTGATTTTGACATTTCAGATCAATTGAAAAGAAATATTCTTGCTTGTGGTTATAAAACTCCAACCCCTATTCAAGACCAAGCAATTCCAGAGATATTAAAGGGACGAGATTTAATTGGTGTTGCAAACACTGGAACTGGTAAAACTGCAGCCTTTTTAATTCCATTAATTGATAATGTTTTGATGGACAGAAGACACAGGGTGTTAATAGTAGCTCCCACTCGTGAACTTGCTTTTCAAATTAGAGATGAACTAAATAAATTTACAAGAGGAATGCATATATTCAGCGCACTTTTGATAGGTGGGGCTAATATTAATAAACAAAGAGGTGAACTATCTAGAAATCCAAACTTTGTGATTGGAACCCCAGGAAGAATCAAAGATTTGTCTGGTGGAAGAAGTTTGAGGTTAAACTCATTTGATTCAATAGTGTTGGATGAAGCTGACCATATGGTAGATATTGGATTTATCAGTGATATTAAGTATTTTATTTCACAACTACCACAAGATAGATTGTCTTTATTTTTCTCAGCAACAATAGATGGAAAAGTAAAAGAAATATTAAGCCAGTTTGTAAAAGATCCTGTTACTATTTCAGTTAAAAAGACAGAATTACTAGACAACATTGAGCAAAAAATAATTAAAGTAATGGACGCTTCAAGAAAAATTAATATATTGCAGGATTTGCTTGATCGAAAAGAGCTGAGTAAAGTTTTGGTGTTTGGGAGAACAAAGCGTGGAGTTCAAAAACTTTCTGATATGTTGTCCCGTAATGGCTTTAAAACAGGAGCAATTCATGGAGACAAGAGACAAAGCCAAAGAGTAAGAGTCTTGGAAAATTTCAAAAGAAATAACATAAATATTTTAATTGCAACCGATGTTGCTTCCAGAGGTCTTGATATACCAAATGTAAGTCATGTTATAAATTACGATTTACCAGAAAGCAGAGAAAACTACACTCACAGAATCGGAAGAACTGGACGTGCTGGTAAAAGAGGATACGCCCTCACTTTCATGGGGTAATTTTTCAACTTGTTTACACAATTTTTTTTGTGTACTATTTAACAAGGTATGAAAAAGATTATTTCAACAGCATTATTTTCACTTCTTTCCCTTTTTGTTTTTGTGTCTCCAACGTATGCCAAAATAATTACCAAAGAAACTGGAACAGTAACAATATCTGCCAGTGAAGTTATCAATGACGACCTTTTTATTGGTGCAGAAGCAGTTGAGGTTTTGGGAACTATTAATGGAGATGTTTACATAGGTGCTGGAATGGTTACAGTTGATGGAGTAATAAACGGAGATTTATTTGTAGGTGGAGGAAAGATTTCAATTAGTGGAAAAATTAAAGATGATGTATATGTGGGTGGTGGAGATGTATTGATAACTGGAGCTACTATCGGAGATAGTTTATTGGTAGGTTCTGGCACTTTGATAGTTGATAGTGATTCTTCCATAGGGGGGTCTTTCTTGACAGGTTCTGGAACAGTTACAAATAAAGCAAATATTGGAAGAAATTTCTATGCAGGTTCTGGCGTAGTGGACCTTAATTCGAAAGTTGGTGGTGAAGTAAGGATTGGGGCTGGGGATATAAAACTAGGAAATGATACTAAAGTGGATGGTGATTTTTACTATCAAATTGATGGGGAAAATAATGAAGATTGGAGTGTGCCAGAAGAAGCAGTTATTTTGGGAAGCGTGAACAAGCTTGATTCGAACTTCAGAGATATGGCTGAGGTGCAAAAAATGAAGGTAGACTTTTTTGCAGGCTCTAGGGCTGTAAAAAATGGATTCTTGGTGATTTCACTGCTTGGAGCTATATTGGTAGGATTCATAGCCATTAAACTTTGCCCCAAGAAAGAAAATATGTTTGATACGAAACTAGTGTTTAATTATTTGGGAATTGGATTTTTAGTACTAGTTCTCACTGTTCCTTTAGCACTAGTTGTAATGTTTACAGGAATTGGAGCCTCACTGGCAATGATTATACTGGCTCTGTTTGGAGTTGCAGTTTACATGGCTAAGATAGTATCTAGCTTGGCACTCGGTTCTTGGTTGTCTGAGCAATTTGGTTGGAGAAAAATGAATGTATATGCAAACATGATTTTCGGACTCGTACTATTCTTTTTTCTAAAAAGTGTCCCTGTTGCAGGTGGATTTATATCACTTCTGTTTACTTCAGTAGGGCTTGGTGCATTTGTTAAAGCGATGAAGCATTAAGTTTGTGATACAGTTAATATACAAATGAGAAGACTGTCTGGTTTTTTTGCACTTATGCTTGTTTTGGGAGTGGCTTCTTTTTTTATTGTTAAAGCATATTTGCCACCCAAAAAGGAAGTTAAAAATATGCTTCCTCAGGGGCCTGGTACTCCTTCCGTCTTTTCAATTCCAAGAGGTTTTTCAATTGATGTTTATGCTGATTTGAAAAAAGGAAGACCTCGCGCGCTGACGTTTGATGATTATGGCAATCTTTTAGTTTCAATTCCTAATCAAAGTTCCATAGTTGCCGTATTGGACACAGATAAAAACGGCAGATCAGATGCGCAAGTTTCTGTATTGACAGGTCTTAACAAGCCCCATGGAATTGTTGTTCATGGAGGATACTTATTTGTTGCCCAAACTGATAAAGTTTCCAGGTTTGTTTACGATCCAAAAACTAATACAGCAATCAATGAAGAAGTCATGTTTTCTCTTCCTGGGGGAGGAAGACATTCTACAAGAACAATTAAAATTTATGATAATAAACTTTTTGTTTCCGTTGGGTCATCTTGTGATACTTGTGTAGAAAAAAATGAGCAGAGAGCTTCTATTTTGGTCTCAAACCTCGACGGAACAGACTTAAAAGTGTTTGCGTCTGGCCTTCGAAACACTGTATTTTTTACATTCGATGGACAAGGTCGTATGTGGGGTAGTGATATGGGAAGGGATTCTTTGGGGGATCACTTGCCCCCTGATGAAATAAATATTATTACAGAAGGAGGAAATTATGGTTGGCCATATTGTTATGGAAACGCAGTTGTAGACAGTAAATTTAATTCCGAATCTTCGGCCTTTTGTAGTAGCTCTATTCCTAGCGCATTTAATCTTCCTGCACATTCAGCGCCACTTGGAATTGTCCGGATGGGAGATGGTTTTTTGGTAGCACTACACGGTTCATGGAATTCATCAATCCCCGTTGGGTACAAGATTGTAAAATTAAATACCTTTGCAGGTCAGGTAGTTGGGATGGAAGACTATGTTTCTGGTTTTATAGACGGTGATAATATTTTGGGAAGACCTGTTGATTTGGTTTTTGATTCAAATGACAACCTTTATATATCTGATGATCACACCGGATTAATTTATATTTTGAGTAAATAAATTGTAGTTTAATTTGTTTTTCCACTTGCATCGTGACACCTGTTGCGGGGATTTGAACAAGCATCTTGGCATGTTGGATCATCAGGATAAATATTTGGACACCCCGAAATGAAAGGATCTGCAAAGACCTCGCATCCTCCTCCAGGAGCACAGACGTATTGTTGTACGGGAGGTGGTTCTTCATAAATAGTGCACAGTGGATCCAATTTTTGATTTGATGATGAAACACCGTAATTAAACTGGCACTCTGGTCCGCACCCATTACTACAACCAACACTTTCGATTATTTTGTCAGTTGTTATTTCTAAATTTGTATAAATCTGGAACCACACAGGACAAGCTGAAAGATTTGTAATATATGAATATGACATGTTTGTTTGTGGGTCACAAGG
Source organism: Candidatus Microgenomates bacterium (assembly GCA_016784385.1). Taxonomy (GTDB): domain Bacteria; phylum Patescibacteriota; class Microgenomatia; order UBA8517; family UBA8517; genus BS150m-G53. The sequence continues at coordinate 12,345 of JADHUT010000011.1, forward strand.
GAGGCTGTCTTTAATGATGGTGCCTCCCAAAACTAAAGGGTTTTTACATGCAGGCACACTTCTTGGGTAACAACCTGTGTCTTGGTAGTATATTTCAACAGCTTTTTTAAAACTATCCAGTTTACCTTTTCTTACTGCATCTCGGGCTTTCATTAGTTGCTTGGGGACAGAAATGGAAGAGACAACGTATATCACTATCAAAATGGTGAGCACAATCAGTATTTCAACTAAAGTGAATCCCTTTAGTTTTCTTTTTTTTGATATCTTTTTCAAATTCATAATTTCGGCAGAAAGAGAAAAAGCCCTACGACAATTGAAGCTACGGCTCCAATAAGAACCACCGCTGCAGAAATGTCCTTTGTAATACGAGCAGACTCTGTTATTTGTGGAGATAACGTATCAACTATTTTTTCAATTACCGTGTTTATAAATTCTAACGTTATTACCAGAAATATAGTTAGAATCAGTATTGCCCATTCAATGTGAGAAAATCGTAAAAACCAGGCCAGAAGAATTGCAACTAAACCTAAAGCAAAGTGAATTTTCAAGTTAGGCTCGTTTTTCAAGCCGTCTCGGATTCCTTGGAAAGCAAAAACAAAACTTGAGATTATGTTTCTTTTCTTTGCCATATCTTTCATGCTACATTAATTGTAGACCAAGTTCAAAATAAATATATGAAGAAAAAAACTATTGTCACCTTTGTTTTTTTGTTTGCTCTCGCTTTGGGGCTGAATTTTTATTCCAGATTCAAAAACTTCAGAGCCAGTAGTGGTCCATTGGGAGATGGAAGTATTGATGAAACACAAGTTTTGGGATCATATCACGGTGAAGAGGTTGAGGTTTCCGAACAGGCATTGGCGGTAAATGATGAAACACAAGTTTTAGGTGAGATTGCAGGAGAAAAGTGGATAGAAGTTGATTTATCAGAACAAAAAATAAGAGCCTGGCAAGGTGATAGTTTGTTTTTAGAATCACTTGTTTCTACGGGAATGCCTTGGTGGCCAACACCTACTGGAGAGTTTAGGATTTGGATAAAATTACGATCTACAAAAATGGAGGGTGGAAGTGGTGCATATTACTACAATCTTCCAAATGTGCCGTTCACAATGTTTTTTGAAAATAGTGAAATTCCGGGCTGGCGTGGATTTGGTCTTCATGGAACTTACTGGCACAACGATTTCGGAATCCGAAAGTCTCATGGTTGTGTAAATTTACCAACTCCAATAGCAGAAAAACTATTTTACTGGGTTGGGCCTAATCTGGGGGAGCGGACTTGGTCGGTTAGGTCAAGTGAGTCAAACATTGGAACAAGAATAGTTATACACGAATAGTTTAAAAAACTGACATGAGTAAAAAGATTTCATGATTACATTTTTAGCATCAATTCTGGTTTGGTTGATGTTTTTTGGTTTAATTGTGTTGTGGGTTGTTGACGGTAAAATTAAAAAAGAGATTGTAATTCACGCCGTATTTTCGGCACTTATTGCATGGATTCTGACTGAGGTTTTGAAAAATTTTGTTCCAATGGCCAGACCATTTCAAAGCAGTGGTTTGGATCCTTTGACTCTGACTACCCCGCTGGACAATACTTTCCCCTCAACCCACACAGCAGCGGCATTCGCAATATCTGTTACAGTGTTTTTACACGACAGAAAAGTTGGAATGCTTTATCTATTGATGGCAGCTTTTGTTGGAGTAGCTAGAATTATGGCCTATGTCCATTATCCAATCGATATAATTGCAGGAGCACTGCTTGGATCAACAGTATCCTATGTGTCTGAAAAAAGGCATTTGTTTAAGGCACTAAAATAATTTTTTTGTTTGACTACTGGCAGTGGGTTTGATAGACTGCTAAATCAATGAGAAAAATCCCAATTGTTGCAATAAGAGGCTCTGTAGTATTTCCACACACTGATACACTGCTTTCTTTCGGTCGCCAAAAAAGCGTGAATGCTGTAAATGCATCTTCACCAAAAGAACGAATGGTCGCTGTATTTGCCCAAAAAGATTCAAGAAATGAGAATCCTGGTATGGATGATATGTATTCCGTTGGAACAATTGTAAAAGTTATCCAAATGATGAATACCGATGGTGAGGTACACGCTCTTGTTCGTGGAATTATGAGAGTAAGGCTTGTGAGTATTGAAAAAAACAATCCTTATTTATATGGAGTAGTTGAAGAGATTGATGAGATTATTCCAGATTCTGCAGAAATAACAGCGCTTGCAAACAGACTTTCTGCCCTTTTCAAAAAGTCTCTCAGTCTTGGGAAGGGAGCCGAAATAATTACTGTGATGAAGCTTGTTTCAGAGCCCATCAATATTTCTGAGCTGACTGACCAAATTGCCTCTGTAATTGATGCTAAATTTTTACAAAAACAAAAAATATTAGAGACAATTCCTTTGGTGGATAGAATGGTGATGACCCTGGAGCTTCTTTCCAATGAAGTAAATATTTTAAAAATTGAAAGAAATATTACTGAAAAAACTCAAAAAAAGTTTGATGATCAAATGAAGAGAACAATGCTGAAAGAAAAGAAAAAGGCAATTGAAAAAGAACTTGGAGAAAAAGTTTCGCCAGATGATGACGATTTTGCATCTGAAGATGTGAAAGAATACAAAAAAAGAATAAAAAAGTCCGGAATGCCAAAGGAAGTTAAGAAGAAGGCAGACAAAGAGCTTAGTAAGTTATCTAAAATGAGTCCACTCAATCCTGAGTCAGGCTATTTGCGAAATTATCTAGATTGGCTTTGTGATATGCCTTGGGATAAGTTGAGCCCCAATAATGTGTCTATTAAAAACGCTGCAAAAATATTGGATGAAAAACATCATGGCTTGAAAAAAACTAAAGAGAGGGTGTTGGAATATCTTTCTGTCATGCAAATGCTCTCACACCAAAAAAAGAGCAAAGATGTGGGAGATACTCAACCTACCATTCTTTGTTTTATTGGCCCTCCAGGAGTTGGTAAAACCTCTATAGGAAAAGCAATAGCAAAATCCCTAAATCGTGAGTTTATAAGGATTTCTCTGGGGGGAATTAGAGATGAAGCAGAAATACGAGGACACAGAAGAACTTATGTTGGTGCTCTCCCTGGACGAATAATTCAGGGGATTAAAAATGCAGGAACCAAAAACCCTGTATTTATGTTGGATGAAGTTGATAAAGTTGGTGCTGATTTCAGGGGAGATCCTAGCTCGGCTCTTTTGGAGGCATTGGACCCTGAGCAAAACAGAGAGTTTTCTGATCATTATTTAGAAGTTCCATTTGATCTTTCAAGTGTAATGTTTATAGCTACTGGAAATGTATTGGATACTATTCCTTCAGCTCTTAAAGATAGAATGGAAGTAATTAGGTTTTCAGGTTATACAGAAGATGAGCGCTTCCGAATTGCCAAAAAATTTCTTTGGCCAAGGCAACTTAGACTTCATGGACTACAAAGCAAAAAAATAAAGATTGAAGACAGAGCTGTAAAACAAATTGTTGGAAAATATACAAGAGAAGCAGGAGTGAGGGAATTAGAGAGAAATTTGGCTGCAGTTTGCCGAAAAATTGCAAGAAAAGTGGCAGAAAAGAAAAGATTTCCAAAAAAAGTAACTGAATCAACTATTGCAAAATTCTTGGGACCAAGAAAATTTAGCTCAACTTTGGCTGAAAAGAAAAATGAAGTGGGAATTTCCACAGGACTTGCAGTTACCTCGGTTGGTGGAGAGATTCTATTTGTCGAAGTATCTTTAATGCCAGGTAAAGGAAAGTTGACCTTAACTGGGCAACTTGGAGATGTCATGAAAGAGTCTGCACAAGCATCGTTTACTTGGGTTAGATCACAATACAAACTATTAGGGCTTGATCCTAAATTTGCCCAAAAAACAGATGTCCATATCCATGTTCCTGAAGGAGCAGTTCCCAAAGATGGTCCTTCTGCTGGAACTGCTATCACTACAGCCCTTGTTTCAGCATTAACCAACACAAAAACAAAAAAAGCTGTGGGGATGACAGGGGAGATTACTTTGAGAGGAAGAGTCACCCAAATTGGTGGAGTAAAAGAAAAAGTGATTGCAGGCCACAGAGCTGGGCTTAAAACTATAATACTGCCTAAACAAAATAAAAACGACATTGTTGATGTTCCTAAAAATGTTGTCAAAGACATTAAATTTGTGTTTGCTGACAACATTGAAGATGTATTAAAAGTAGCCCTTACTTCTTGGCCTCTCAAAAAAAAGTTGGGAGCCAAAAACTCATCTAAAAAGGCTAAAAAATAGTTAAAAACAGCTGATTTCTGCTATAATACTTACCTTAAGGCCCCATCGTCTAACGGCTAGGACACTAGGTTCTCAACCTAGAAATCAGGGTTCGATTCCCTGTGGGGTCACACACATGGACTGAGTAGGCAAAACTGTGCCAGCCCGCAAACTGGCACACGCGGAATACGCCGTAGAATAGCCCAAATTGTAGTTATATTTTAAGTTTTGGTCGGAAAGAATTAAGTTCGAGCAGGCACTTTTTACAAAAACCGCAAGTTTTTGGAAATTTTTTTCTTCAGACGCGATTTTTTGTGCGTGGAAAAGTGTTGTTGTGCAGTTTTCAAACGGTTCGAGCCAAGTGGAACCTTTAGTTTTAACAACACTCATT
>JADHUT010000012.1 GCA_016784385.1 Candidatus Microgenomates bacterium
TCTTCTTTTTCCATAATTACTTCTTTTTGGGGCTTTTGTTTTTCATCCTTAGCTTTTTTAATAACTGAGTTTGTTCTTGCAACGCTGTATTGTATGTATGGTCCACTATTGCCTTCCATGTTTAGTACTTTTTTCCAATCAAAAACTACATTACTAGAAACCCCGTGGCTTAGATCAAAGTATTTAATTGCCCCAATGCCTACCATTTGTGCAGTTTTACCGTCTGTGCTTCCCAACTCCTTTGCTTTAATAATAGCTTCATTCAAAACTTCTTCTAGTTTTACAGTACTTCCCTTTCTTGTGGAAAATTTCTTCCCGTCAGGTGCCAGATATAATCCATGCCCAGTATGAATTAGCTTTACATCATCATTTACTAGCCCAATTAATTTTGCAGCTGCAAATAGTTGTCTAAAGTGGAGTGTTTGTTCTGCACCAACCTCATATACGATAATTTCTGGATTCCATTTTTGCATCCTAAATTTAATGGTTGCCAGGTCACGCGTAGCATATGTAGTTGCTCCATCACTTTTTAAAAACATCAAGGGAGTATTAATTACAAACTTTTCCAGGTTAATAATCTTACTTTTTCCGTCCTCTCCTGTTGAAATGTGTTTTAGAAGTGAATTACTCTGCAGCATTTTGTCCATTAAGTCTTGATAGAAACTTTCACCATACGCATAATCTAGTTTCACCTCCAACAGCTTGTAAATACTATCAAATTCAGCCATAGATACATCTACACACTTCTGCCAGATATCCCGGGCCTTTTTGTCTCCGTTTTCAAGTTTTTTAAACCATGCTCTAGCCAAACCAGACAAACTTGAATCCTCTGCCTCAAGGACATGAAACTGCACATACAACTTTTCCAATTTTTCTATATCAAAATCTTTGTCGACGGAGTCGGTTATTCCACCATTTTTATCAATCATGTACAAAAGTTTTCCGAACTGTGTTCCCCAATCCCCCAGATGATTGTCTCCAATTACCCTGTAGCCGGAAAAGGCAAATAGGTTGTAAATGGCTTGACCTATCACAGTGGAACGCAAATGTCCTATCCCAAATGGTTTTGCAATATTTGGGGCTGAGTAGTCTACAACTACCAGTTTACCACTCCCAAAATCAGAAGAACCAAATTTATTTTTCTCTTTACTTATCTGTTTCAAACTATCAACTAACACATCATCTTTTAAATAGAGGTTAATAAAACCAGGACCTTCAATTTTGATGTCTGCAAACAAAATCTTACTCTCTTTATTTTCATTTAATTTACCAACAATTTTCTTTGCAAGTTTTTCTGGATTAATCCCTTTTTTCTTACCAAGCACCATTGCAACGTTTGTTGAATAATCTCCAAATGAAGAATTTGTAGGTATGTCCAGTGAAACATCTTTCTCTCCACTTGCCTGTTGCAGTAATTTAATTATTTTGTTTTTATACATTTGACTATTATGTTATAATACACCTTTGTTCTAAAAAACTTGTGGAGAAATAATATTTTTATTTTCTCCTGTTATGTCTTTTGAAACCACAAAATACTTCTTAATTCCCAATTTTTCACAATTTTTCTTTAAGGACCTAACATCATGTTCCGATCCTTTTAGTTTAGCCTCAAAAGCAATTTTCTTATCAACTATTATATCTATTTCAGATTTGTTTCTTTTGTTGTAAAAAGATAGTTCTCCATATGGAGAAAGTTGGTTTACTAGCGTGTTTTCAAAAGCCTGGCCGTCATTAACATTTCCTATGGTATTTAGTAACCCCGTGTCTGAAAAATAAACCTTTTTACCCCCAGCAACTGCCCTATCTATGCTTTTTGAATATTTAGGTAATAATTTAATTACAAAAATTCCTTCTAAATACTCCATGTATCTATATACTTTTGATCTAACTATGCCCAGCTCAGATGAAATCTTTGTAATATCCAACATTGACCCAACACGAGGAACCAGAAGGAGAAGTAAATCTCTGAGTTCTTTGACATCAGAATAATCGGCCAAAACTTTTATATCTTTTTCAAAAAATGACTTGAATATATTTTTTAATATTAATTTTTTCCGTTCATTCCCCTCAGCGACTATAACACCCGGAAACCCTCCGTATTTAATATAAATAGAATATTCCTCTTCAAATTTTTTATGTAAAAAAATATTTGAATTTCTTATAGATTTTTCCAATTTCATGACCCCTCCAGCCTCAGAAAAAGAGATTTGTTCTTTTAAATACAAATATTCAGAAAAACTTAAAGGCGCAAGGTTAAACAAAAACTTTCTACCAGACAAGCTTTCTGGAAAGAGATTTCTCATATAGTAGTTACTAGAACCTGTAACTATAAATTTTACCTTGTGGTGATCAATTAGATACTTAATTACCTTAGTGATTTCTGGAAAATTTTGAATCTCATCCAAAAAAACAGTTATTTTGGAAGAATTAGCCATATTTTTAAGCCTTTTGTAAATATTGTTGTAATCAATATCCTCAAAAGTTTTTTGATCTAAAGGGTTGTCAAAATCAAACCAAAGTTTAGGGGTATCTCCCAATTCCTCAAAAATCTGTTTTATAAGCGTGGTTTTGCCAACCTGACGCATACCAGTAATTACAAGGGCTTCTTTAGTATCCAAGTGTTTGATCAATTCGTAAAAAAGCAATCTCTTTTTCATATTTGTATAGAAATAATAACAAATTTGTACATTTTTGTCAAGGATTTATTACAAATCCACCTCCACTACCACATCCCCCTGTTTATCTGTTCTTAAAATCTCACCTGAATATAAATTTATGATATCCAACACCTCTTTATGGGGATGTCCATATGAATTTTTTTCTCCTACTGATATTACAGCTGTTTTAGGCATAGTTGCTTGAAGTAAGCTCTCCGATATACCATTCTTGGAACCGTGGTGAGGTATTTTGATATAGTCAACAGTCCCCATTTCCCAATTATCTGCAATTGTGTCTGACACCATATTTTCAATATCTCCAGTGAAAATAGCCTTGAAATCGTTGTACGTGAGTAGAGTTACTATAGAATAATTATTTGTATTGACGTCTCTAAAACCTTCTGTTGGGTGAACTATGTCTAAATATATCAAACCCAACCTCATCTTTGTACCTGTGGTAGGGTGTATTACCCTTGCACTACTACCCCCTATGCTTTTTCTTAGCACACTCACCCCCTCACTGCTAAACTTGAGGTTAGAAAGATCATTTGTGAGGAATGTTTGAGCCTGGTAAGTTTTTAAAACTTCTATAAGTCCCCCGTAGTGGTCTTTCTCAGGATGGGTCAGTATTATCAGCTCAATCTCATGGTCCCAGTATGGCATGTGCCTACCCAAACAGTCTAAAACGTCTTTACTGGGTCCCCCATCTATAAGTATTTGATCATTTTTGTGTTGTATGAGTATGCTGTCACCTTGCCCCACATCACAGGCAATAATCTGCAGAGCTGAGTTTGGAGTCTGAAACACAGAGATCCACACACCTGATGCAATTAGACTTAAAATAATAACAATATATTTTGAAAAAACCATGTTAAAGGTATTACAAGTTGCAAGATAATCATGCCCAGCTTAGGTATGATTAGCCCCACTATCCCACTAAACCCTCCAATTATCATGATATATGGAATTGTCCAAAGTATAAGAGCATTAATAATTGGAGAGGCAATATTGAATTGCCCAAAAGTTGCATATATCACTGGAGCTACAAAAACCTGGGCTGCAAGTGAGGTGGTAAGGCCTTCACGGAAGAATGCGGGGATAAATTTGAGCCTGTTATCAATTCCTTTCTGAAAAAACATAAGCCCTGAGGTGGCCAGTACTGACAGTATAAACCCTAAATCGGTCAACCATATGGGTTTTATTATAAGCATTACAATAATTGATAAAGCTAGTGCTCTCCAGGCAGAAACTAGCCTCCCAAAACTCTGTGCACTAAACACTACTGCCCCCATAATTGCAGCTCTAACAATAGGTGCATCAAAACCAGACAACACCACATATACAGAAATTCCAAGTAAAGTTACAACAATCGCTTTTTTTCTTTTTAAAAAATTAGTAGTAATTCCCATTAGAAAACCTGCAACCATTGCAACATTAGTGCCGGATGCCACTACCACATGGGCGGTTCCAGTATTTTTCAGTGTTTCCCAAAAACCACTTGGCATGCTTTTTGAGCCCAAAACAGTACCTGCAACTAGTGATGAGTGTGGTTCTGGAATACTTGATTTGTAAAACCCAATCAATTTTTCTCTTAATTTGTATATTTTGTTGTTGGTTTGTCCAACACTGAGTAGTTGTGGATTATCTAATTTTCCCTCGTTAACTCTTCCGACTACAACAACACTGTCACCATAAACAATTTCTGGATACTTTGGTAAGTAAATTTTAAGTCCCATTAATTTTACGTATTGAGTATTTTCGTATGCAATCGGTTCTGACAAAACAGTGGTTGAGATTTTCACCAAGTCCCCTTCTTTAAAAGTTGGCATCGTTGAAAAATAACGAAAAACTATAACTAAAACAATAAAAAGAAAACCAATATATTGAATAACCAAAATAATTTTTGCCATTAATACACTGCCACTAAATCTTTTATCTTTTCAAAAGTCGCCGGCTTTAAAACGCCTTTTGATGACAAATCAGAGACACTTGAGTAAGGTCTTTGTTCAATGATGTTTTGGCCATAAACGGGGCCAATTCCAGGTAGTGAATCAAGCTCTTTAAGGGACGCTGTGTTGATGTTTATCAGTTGGTTACTCCGACTGCCAGAAGTGCCCTGATCTACTTTGATACCCCCCTCCGATTTATCACCCAAGACGTCTGTTTGATAGTCCTCGTCTGGTATATAAAGCTTTTGTCCATCTATCAATTTTGCGGCCCTATTAATTGTTTTTTCCACCCAAATTCTGTCAGCGTTAGCTGAAATTCCACCAGCTGCTATTAACAAATCTTCAACTCGAGAAGTTTTTGCTAAATGGTAGACCCCTGGTTTTTCAACAGCTCCCGCAATTTCCACAACCAACTCTAAACCATCCTCTCCGCTTTCTGTAGTGGACTCTAACACCTCGACAGAACTACTTTTGGATAATCCCCCATTTTTCATAGACAACACTCCAAAACCAAGTAAAGAGAAGCCTATTAGAAAAAGAACAAGAAGTTTTTGATCAAACGACGAAGTTAACCAATTTACCAGCAATGAATATTTCTTTTTTAGGTTTTGCACCTTTTAACCATTTTGCAACTTTTTTATCCCTCTTTGCAATAGACACCATTTTTTTCTGATCTGTAGACTCTTTTGCGTCAACTACAAACTGTCCCCTAAATTTTCCATTTACTTGAACAATTATTATTGCTTCTCTTTCTTTTAAATATTCCTCTTTCCACTTTGGCCATGTTTGTATATGGATTGAATCGCTTTGATCTAGTACTTCTTGCCATATTTCTTCAGCCATATGTGGTGCAAACGGCGCAATCAGCTTCACCAAAACTTCTTTTGTGGTGTTTGTAAACTTGCCCTCTTTATACAAAACATTCACCAATTCCATCAATGATGCGATTGCGGTGTTATATTTAAATTCTTGTATGTCTTTGGTGACTTTTTGAATAGTTTGATGCAGTTTCGATAGCACCTTAGGACTATCAACTTGATTTGGTTTGATATGAATATCCCTGTTCCCGGTGAAAATTTTCCACACTCTTCTTAAGAATCTATCCATTCCTTCTATACCACTATCTCTAAAATCAGGGTATCCATCCATTGGGCCCATGAACATCAAATAAAGCCGGAGTGTATCAGCACCATACTTTTCTACATATTTATCAGGGTTCACCACATTCCCCCTACTCTTACTCATCTTTGCTCCATCTTTAATCATAAGGCCGTGAGCAAAAAACTTTGGAAATGGTTCATCCCAGCCCGAGGCTGGCCCGCCTTGGGCGGGGTGGTCCAACAGCCCCAGGTCATACATAACCATGTTTACAAACCTGGCATACATAAGGTGCAATACTGAATGTTCTGCTCCTCCAAAGTAAAGATCCACAGGCAACATATTCTTGGTTATCGCCGGATCAAAGGCTTTACTTTTAGAACTTTCTGCACCGACTGAAGGATAACGCAAGAAGTACCAAGAACTATCTACAAATGTGTCCATAACATCAGTTTCTCTTTCCGCGCCTCCACCACACTTGGGACATTTTACTTTGTAAAACTCTTCATGGTTTGCAAGGGGACCTTTGCCTGTTCCTTCTGGTTTGTAGTCTTTAATTTCTGGTAGCTTGACAGGTAAGTCTGCCTCTGCAACTGGAACCCATCCGCATTTAGGGCAATTTATCATTGGTATTGGTGCTCCCCAATATCGCTGTCTACTAACCAACCAGTCACGGAGGTGGAAGTTGGTATGCTTTTTTCCCCACTTCTTTTTTTCAATTGTGTCCCACAATTTTTTGTCTGGATCTTTTTTAACTATATCAATACCATACTTTGTAGCAAACTCCATATCTCTTTCATCGTGTGTTGGAACTCCCATTATGATTCCTGTTCCATATCCTGGGGCTACATAGTTTGTATCCCAAATGGGAATCTTTCGACCGGTCAAGGGATCTGTTACATGCTTTCCACTAAATTTACCAATTTTTTCCTTTATTATTTCTCCTTCTTTGTATAGTTTTGAAGTAGCAAGAAAAGTTACTGCATTTAGTGTATCTGGTCTTGTAGTGAATACTTCCAACTCCCCCATCTCAGACTCAAACTTAATAATCATACCTTTTGATTTGCCAATCCAATTTCTCTGAGCAATCGAAACTCTCTCGCTCCAATCAATCTTTTCAAGCCCAGATAGTAATCTGTCTGCATAGTCTGTAATTTTGAAAAACCATTGATTTAAATTTTTCTTTTCAACCACTGTTCCACAACGCTCACACACTTTTAAGTCATCACTGTTTTTAAGTACTTTTCCGTTTTTGTCTTTTGGGTCTTTGCCAGCTGCCTTTGGTGTCATTACCTGCTCATCTGCAAGTACCGTCTTGCAGCTTGGGCAAAAGTTAACTGCAGCCTTTTTCTTGTATGCCAATCCCCTCTCCCACATTTTCAAAAACAACCACTGTGTCCATTTGTAATAATCTGGGTCAGAAGTGGTCACTGTTCTGCTCCAATCGTATCCATGACCCAAGGACCTCATCTGTCTTTCGTAGTTCTTGGTTGTCCTTTTTATAACCTCTCTAGGATTTTCATTTATTTTTATTGCGTAATTTTCAGCATGTATTCCAAAAGAATCATATCCAAACGGCTGAAATACATCCATACCATTCATTTTTTGGAACCGACCGTAAATATCACTGCCAGTGGATGCAAATGCATGTCCAGCATGGAGCCCTTCGCCAGAAGGGTATGGAAACATCCAAAGGTTGTAGAAAGGTTTTTTTGAATTTTTTACATCAGGAGTGTACAAACCATCACTCTCCCACTTGTCCTGCCAGTATTTCTCTATTTTTTTGTGGTTATATACTTTCATTCGATTATTATACCACCATGTTTTATTTGAGTTTTAATTCAACTTAAAATAAACAAAGCTTGGCACGAAATTCTTTTGTGCTAAACAAAGCTTGGCACGAAATTCTTTTGTGCTAAACTGAATTTATATGCTTTGGATACTTGCAATTATTATAATCTTGTATGTTTCTTCACATATTTTTTTAAGGAATAACGCTACGTTTCTGAGAGTCCGCAAGTGGGTTGATATTGCCACCTTGGTGGTTACCTCTGCTCTTGTAATTGCCTGGGTTGAAGTGTTTGGATATTCTTTTTTTATACTTGTTTATTTCTTTGTATCCCTGGCAATAATTGTCACTTTAGTTATAAAACTAAGAAGTGCACAAACTACTGTAGAAATACTCCGCGACGAAGAAGAACTTCTTGAGGAAGAACTCCAAAAGGAAAAAAATGAAAAAATATAAAATATTAGGTATTGTTGTTTTTTTAGTACTTAGTGTTGTTGGAGATGTTCTTGCACAGGCTCGTATTAATTCTGACAATTTTACTATTCAATTCCCAAACTTTAACTCAGGTGCAGGAATCCCCTCTTCCAGCAACTACCTACTTGACTCTACCTTAGGCCAAGGTGCACCTGGACTTTTTTCTTCTGCCGGATACCGTGTTAAATCAGGTTTTCAATACATTCACTCAATCATTCCTTTTTCTTTTTCTGTTTCTGACATACAAATTGCATTTGGAACCTTAACACCTGACACCCCTTCCACTGACACCTCCACCTTAACTGTTTCTGCTGGTGGGGCCAGTGGATACTCTGTTACCGCTGCTGAAAATAACCCTTTAAAAACCTTTACTGGAGGAAATACTATTGCAGATACTACCTGTGATGGGGCAGATTGTGATGAATCAACCGCAACTGTCTGGAGTTCTGCTTCTATATATGGGTTTGGATACAACATGAGTGGAGATGATGTTCCAGCCGGCTTTACTGACGGAACATACTACAAACAATTCTCAGACCTGTCTTTGGCAGAAACACCAGAAACCGTAATGAGTTCTGTAAACGTAGGAAGTGCAAGATCTTCGACTATTAAGTATAAAGTTAATGTCTCAGACGTTCAGCCTGGTGGAACTTACCAAAACATAATAACCTTTGTGGCTGTTCCTGGATACTAAAAAATATGAAAAAGAAAACAAAAACAATTTCTGCCACATTACTTTTTCTTGTAAGTTTGCTTATTTTTTCAAAACCCGCCTTTGCACAAGACGCCATATCTCTTTCCATCTCTCCCCCAATATTTGAAATAATGATTATGCCGGGCAAAGAATATAAAACAGAATTTAACATATCAAACCAAAGTGGAAGCACTATTCTTACTCCAAAAATTGTAGTTTTTACTCCTAAAGATGAGTTTGGAAACGTAACACTTACGAGTATTCCAGCTCCCCAGTGGGTTAAATACAATCCAAATTCTTTTTCGCTGGATTCTGGGAACAGTAAAAGTTTTTCAGTACTTTTTTCACCACCAAAAGATACTGCAGAAATAGATTACTATCTTAGTTTGGTTTTTGAAACTGATTCCCCAACTGATCTATTAGTAGACAATTCTTCACTTTATACCGCAAAAATTGCTTCAAATATTTTACTTTCTGTCAATTTGGACGGTAACCCAATAAAATCTGCAGAAATAGTGCAATTTAATGCGCCTATTATAGCGGACTCATTTTTCGGGAAACTTAATTACTCAATCGTACTTAAAAACACTGGTAATTCTTTCTGGAAACCTATAGGAAAGATTCTTTTGGGTGAAAATGGAGCATTAAATCTTGCTCCCCAGAATGTAATTTCAGGATACACCAGAAATATAACTTGTATAAACAATGAAAATTTAATTCCATGTACATTAGACAAAAAACCATTTTTAGGAAAAGTTGATGCAGTACTGGAATTTAGTATAGATGAAGATCCTCAAATTTATAATCAAAAAACAACCACTTTTGTCTTTCCTTTTAGCCTGACAATTGTTTTGGTTCTTTCTTTTTTTGTACTACTGTTGACAAGAAGGCGTAGAAGAAGGCATAGTTAATGTAATTATGAAAAAGTTAATTATTGTTGTGACAGCCTTGTTTGTTGGGTTAACTGCAATCTATTTTCAATTTATTAAACCTAAAACAACAAGGTCTGCAAACTTTACAGCTGCTTCCGCAACTCTTTCAAACTCTCGTTTTTCATACAAAGCCAGTGTGGCAACAGGTACTGCTGCCTCTTCCACTGTAGTGATAGATACAGCCAGTGGTGATGATGAAACCAATCATCTTTTCCCAAATGACACAATCTGTTTTGTAAATTCAGCAGAATCAGGCTGTATTGGAAATACTACTTATACAGTTGCAAACATTGTTAATACAACCACATTTAACACAACTGCAGCTTTGGCAGACACACTAACAACCAATGATTTTGTAGTAGCCTCCCAGTCTGGGACATTAACACTTGCGTTCACTACCACAACAGCAATACCTTCCAACGGAGACATTTTAGTTACCATTCCAGCATTAAACACAACAGGAAAAACAAGCGATGGAATACCAGATACAGCAGCGACTGCAGCTGTTAATGGATTTGATATTGGAGCAATTGCCACTGGGGATATCACAGTTACGGGTTGTACTGATGTTAACTGGACAGTAACCTCAGTAACACCAGGTACATCATCAGCAGATCATTTAATTCTAATTAGTAGAGCAACAACAGCTTGTGCAGCTTCTAGTGCCATAACAATAACAATTGATGCAGCTCCAGGAATAATTAATCCTGCTGTGATTGATGGCTACACTAGAGGTGTGGCAGACAATTATTCAATTGATATTACAAGTAGAGATGGTACAGATGCCACACTTGATACTTCTGATGTTTTAGTTGCTCCTGTTGAAGGAGTTTTGGTGTCTGCAACTGTTGATGAAATATTATCATTAACAATAGGAGCAGTTAACGCCGACGCAACCGATACATACTGCAACATAACAAGAACTGCAACTATGCCAGATACAACAGCTACATCTATCCCCTGGGGAACACTGGCTCCAACTTATGCAGCAGGAACTCATAACACACAACAACTAGTTACTGTCTCTACAAATGCAGATGCTGGATACAGTGTTTACATTGAAGAAAATGATCAAATGGGTAAAGATGGTGTTGCTTGTGCGGGAAACGGCGGAGAAGCGGTAAATTGTATACAAGACACAACTTGTGATGGAACAACCTGTTCCGAGTCGCTACTTAAAGACTGGACTGCAGATCCTGCTGGCTATGAAGGACTTGGTTATTCACTGGATGATCAAAGTGGAACTGATGCAGTCTTTGAATGGAATGACACAGCGGGAGTTTTTAATGCAAAACAGATTGCAGATATAGCTGCAGGTGAGACAAGACAAGCTATTATGACAAATGCAGCACAGGTCTCAGGAAGTTCTGCTGCGGTTTGCTTTAGAATTGACATTACAAATACACAACCAGCTGGATATTACTATAACAAAATAAAATATACTGCTGTTGCAACCTTTTAAAATCATGAATATTAAAAAAACTGCCACAATAATCACTCTTCTGTTAGTTTCATCTTTATTTGTTCTTTTGTCTTCCAGAGACGCTTTAGCTCAGTCTAGTATTCCTCTTGTAGTTGCTCCAGCAAGAACTCAGGTTAATCTTGATCCTGGAGAGTCTGAGAATTTCATAATCAAATTCTTCAATGAATCGACAACATCCATTGCAGGTTCGATAAATGTAGTTGATTTCATAGTTACAGGAAAAGAAGGAAAGCCTGTACTTTTAGATAACATTGACTACCCTCTTTCAAATCAATACTCAGGTGCTTCCTGGGTTAAATTGCCATATGAGAAAGCTTCAATTGCAGCAGGTGATGTAGTTAAAGTTAATTACAAAGTATCAGTACCAAAGACGGCTAAACCAGGTGGTCGCTATGTTGCAATTTATTTTGAATCAGACGGACAAATTTCAAATAACATCCAAATAGATCAGCAAGCCTCTTCAACAACATCACGTATTGTTGGATTACTATATATCAGAGTTAAGGGACCAATAACTGAATCTGCTTTTGTGGATGTATTTAATGTACCAGTATTTATGCAATTTGGTCCAGTTCCAATTTCATTTGAGATATTCAATAAAGGTGACTATCACATTACTCCAACAGGAGCTTTGACCTTAACAAATTGGTTCAACAAAAAGGTTGATCAAGTGATCATAGAAGACAAAAACATCTTCCCTGACACCAAGAGGGGTTATGAAGAAAAGCTTGGAGGCACCTGGATGTTTGGTAAATACACTGTTGACCTAAAAACCACATATGGTGAAACTGGAAAAGTAGCCAATGCTTCTCAAACAGTTTGGGTAGTACCGGTACTTTTGATATTGGCAATAATTTTGACAATCACAATAATCATACTTGGAATATTTTTGGTAAACAAAAGACTAAAAGCAAAGCAGGTTGCACTAGAAACAAAGCTAGAAAAAGAAATTTCTGAGGTAGAGGCTTTGAAAAACAAATTCAAAGACCAATTGCCAAAAAAGTAATCTTTAAAATAATTTCATCTTCTTTTTGCCATGCTTACGAGGCTTTGAAATAGGCCTGTCTGCCCGCGAGGCAGGTTTTAAGATGGCTCTAACCAAAAAGATGACTAGTATTATCTCCAGTAAAACAAACCACACTAGATTGTTTCCAAAAAAAGACTGTTTTATGTATCTATAACCACTTTGGGCTTCTGTCAAAACAGAAAAAGTCAAAGTGTTACTTTTTGTTGATGGATTATCTCCATATATACTTGAAGCATATAGTTTGTAACTAACTGCCGATTGGGTCGGAAGAGAAAATTCAAATTCTCCCCTATCATCTGATTCTATTTGATATTTTGGAATAGTGTATGCATATGCTTCATTTACTAATGACAATTGAGCTTTGTTTTCTCTGTACATAAAAATATCCATACTTGAATTTGGTATGGTATACCCTTGTGCTTTTACCTCATCCCCTACAAGCACATTGTTGTAGTCAACCGATATGGTGGGTGAAAGCAGTACCGGACCCACAGCAGAAGGCATATCAGCACTTTCAGGCAACCCTGGAATACAACTTGGCTGGGTAACTCGATTTTCAATATCCACGGCCTGAAGACAAAGCTCTGGATAGACAGAAGAATATGAATAAACACGCGTAAAAACAAAATAACCAGTACGATCAGATGTGGTACTTTCTGAAACTCCAATTCCATTTAAACCAACTTTCGCATTTGCAGGTCCATACCCATAAATAACAAGGGGTTTTCCAACAAATCTTTTGGGTCCGAGTTCAATAGGAGGTATATAAGCAGGTGCTGTCGGTATTGGGGTTATGAAAGGAAAATATGGTGGAACTTCTGGAGGCCCGGCAGGAGAAAGTGTGGGGGTGGGTCGCGGTGAAGAGATGAATACTGAGTTTGTTACATCAGGAGCAGAAGTTTCCATAATATTATATATAATTAATCAAAAGTTATTTTTACTCTTTGGGGCAATAGTTCCCCATCAACACTTGTTTCCAAAAAATAAACACCACCTACACTAGAGGCAACATCAAAAATTGCTTTTCCTGTTTCATCGGTTAAACTTTGCAAACCCTTTATGTCTAGTCCACTATCTTGATTACCTAGTTCCACCTGTCTATCAAAAATTCCATTTCCTTCTTGATCTAAAACAAATACAGTAATACGAATTAATTCTCCACCAACAGAAGCCCTAACAGGTGACGCGAAAATATACGAGTTCTCAAGTGATATAATGCTTCCGATACTTGGTCCCTTAGCACTTGGTGTAACATCAGTTTTGAGTTTTACCAAATAAATACTTAAAATCAAAAAAAGAATTAATAAAAGGACTGCAAAAATGGAAAAGTATAAGCCTGTTCTATCTTTTCGATAATTTAACTTTTCATTCATATACTTAATGATCTAACAAGTCGCTCAAAAAAACAATACCACGTAATTTCGGACAATTTATATCTTACAATCTCTCTATCACTCCACTGACATGTCTGCTAAATACGGATTTAAAAGGCTGTGAAATAAATGACACAAATAGAGCAAATTTGTACCTAAGAAATTCAAATTTCCGCACATGAATTACGGTTAAAAACACTCATATATATTTACCGCATTTCTCCGCATAACACTATGTAGGCATAACATATTTAAGCCTATAAAACAATATTTAGTAATTATAAGTACCATACAGTGATAGAAATCTGAAGAAATATGCGTAAAATGCTTGCGGAAAATAAGTTATTTGTCTTGTGAAAAATGTTACTTAACTAATTAAGAGTGTAATTACTTTTCATACACATTAGCCTCTTGACACGCTCCATGGTTATATTAATATTAGTATATAGCGTATAATAAGTATAATCTGAGGCTAAATAAAAGGATGCGGTAAATGAATATCCATACAGAATGAATAACAATATAATTTTAATTACAAGTTTCTTAAAACACCTGTCAATGTCAGGTATTTCTCTTAGCTCTCTCAAGTTTTACAAATCAGACATAGCTAACTTTCTGGGTTTTGTAAAAGATGTTGATAATATTTCCCCAGAAACAGTTAAGGAATATACCTCCCTTTCCCTTTCGAACTCTTCCAAAGCTACCACCAACCGCAGATTATCTACACTAAGGAGATTCTCTAAATTTCTGATTGCTCTAAACATGAGGACCTCTGATTTCATGAATGAAGTTCAAAGTCTGCCTGACAACCAGAAACAAGCCCTTTCAAAAATCGAGAAGTTCGACAGGTACTTACTAACCCAAAAGGTATCAAAAAATACCAGAAAAATGTATCTCTCTGACACAAATAAATTTCTTTTGTGGCAAGAGAGAACTGAGGGTGGCGTTAAAGAATTTTTAAATGAGCATCAGCTTGGGTTATCTAAAGCTGCATACCTTCGCCTCCTGTCTTCTCTCAAAAAATACTACGAATACAAGGGTGCAAAATTCCCTAAAAAACTCGCCCTGCCAAAAAATGCTCCCTACGCAGTACTTCAATCCTGGATTCTTTCAAAGTTGGATCAAAAAGAAAGGTTGCAAAAACAAACACACAAGATATTCTTCTCTCGACCTAACTGGTACAAAAGATACCATACATATCCAATTGCTAATTATTTACATCTGGCAATTCTTTTTATTTTCTGTGCAGTTTCTGGCTACGCTGTATATGATCAGGTATTTAAAAATCCTGGAACTTCTCTTGCTTATCCTGCAACTGCAGTGTCACCAAACAGATATCTTTCTTTTCAAGGAAGGCTAACTGATAACCTGAGTAATCCAATAACAACTTCCACAAACTTAGTATTTAAGCTATATGACGCAAGTACTGCAGGAACCACTCTTTGGGACTCTGGAACCTGTGCAATTACTCCTGACAGTGATGGTATTTTTTCAACACTTTTCGGATCAAGCTGTGGTGGTGCTATTGCATCATCAGTTTTTAGTGAAAATTCTGATGTATGGGTTGGAGTTACAGTTGGAGCAGATGCAGAAGCCACACCAAGGATTCAAATCGCAACAGTTGCATATGCTCTTAATTCTGAAACCTTGCAAGGTTTTCCAACAGGCACTGGCGCTTCAACTATTCCCTACATAGACTCAAGTGGTAATGTTGTAATTGCAGCAGCATCCCCTACACTACAATCCACAAGTGGGACTTTTGCAGTAGAAGGAGTTGCTCTAACCCTCACAACACCTAACACAACAAATGGTATTATCACTATCAATCCAGATGGTACTGGAACACTGAATCTTACTTTTGAAGGTGCTGCAGCTGGAGCATCTGCAAATGGATTTGTGAATGCAACCAATGCCAACATAACTTCAGGTGCACTATACGGTGGTACTGTAGCTTCCGCAGCCGATGGCTATAATTTTTTGGATTTTCAGGCCGGTATCTCCCCTGCTTCTGTATTTAGTGTAAATGCACTAGGCAACACAACAATGGCAGGAGACTTGACCATTACAGGAGACGACCTATTCATGAACACCAACACTGCTAACTACTTCTTGATGGCAGATGGCACCAACTACAACCCAGTTACTCCAGCTCAAGCAGTCACAGGACTAGGACTAGGTGCAGGGGGATCTAGTGACATTTGGGTGGAAAAGGGTGGAGATACTATGACAGGCAATCTAATCCTCAATGACTCAGTTGCACTAGCTCTAGGTACTAGTAGTGACTTCACCATAGCCCATGGTGGAACCAACACAGTATTTGACAACACCTTTGCTACTGGTAACACTCAGATGCAACTAGGCACAGACACCACCGCCACAGCCTTCCAAATCCTCAACAACACCGGAACTCCCCTCTTTGAAGTCGAAGGTGGTGGCAACGTCGGCATCGGGACGACGGGGCCAAGTGCTCCACTCCATGTAATTGGTGATGTATACATTTCAGACGGTCTTTCTTTGTATGCCACTGCAGTTAGTGATGGAACTGTGGAAGCAACTCAGTTTTGTACAGGTG
>JADHUT010000013.1 GCA_016784385.1 Candidatus Microgenomates bacterium
TTATTATACCCTATGTAAATGAAATAATTAGTTTTCAGGGGTTGGTAAAGAAGTTGGAGTTGAACTTGCACTTGTTGTAGCATTTGGAGCTGTTGTTGATTCTGGTTTTGCAGTTTGGCCTGACCTTAGTCCTGTAATTATTACAACATCAGAGTCTTGTGTAGAAGAAGTTTTAACCACAACTTTTTTGTAAATACCGTCTAATTCTTTTTTGATTTCATCTTGAAGGGTAGTTGATGTTCCTTTTTTAAAAGTTACTGTGGTATCTGAATGATCAGTAGAACTAGCATTCCCAGCTTCAATCTTTGTGAAATCTAAAGCTTTCAACTTGCCTTGTAAATATCCTGCTTCTCCTGCAATTCCTGTACCGTTTTGTATTTCGATTGTAACACTCTCTTTGTCTACAGGTTCCGCTGTTGGAGTAGCTACTGGTTCTGGTGTGAAATCATCAACAGGCAGCACTCCAAAAGAAGGAGTTGGTGTTGGTTTTGCATCACCTGCTGTGCTACTAAAGAAAAATATTCCGGCACCACCTAATATCAAAAGTCCCAAAAATATAAATAGCCATTTGTTCCCACCTTTTTTCTTTTGTGGTTGACCAACAGCCCCTACTGAAGTTGGCATCTCTTGTACTATTGGTGTTGGATTTCCAGATTGTTCCATGTTGCTCGGCAGTATACCCATAACTAACTATCTATGTCAAGCTTTTTTTTATTTTGTCCATGAGAATTGAGTAAAAACGAAGATTGTGTATTGTTGCAAGTCGCCCAGCAGTAAAATCTCCAGTTTTAAATAAATGGCGTAAATAAGCCCTTGAATATCTGCTACAAAGCAAACAATCACAAGCCTTGCTTACAGGACTGTAGTCTTCTGTGTATTTTTTCTTGTCTGGAACATAGTAAGAATAAAATTTGTCCTTGTTTATATCAATGTCATTAATTGAATCAGCGTTGTAAACATACAATCTTTTGTGTCGCCCGTCACGAGTTGGAAGAACACAATCAAAAATATTATATCCCATTTTAGACATTTTAACTATTTCATCTGGTTTACCAATCCCAAGACCGTACAACAAATAACCCTTGGGGGCACTATTGGCAATCGTTGTTGCAGTTTCATAATCAAATTCACCATTTGCAAGTATTGGCCAACCACCATACCCGAAACCATCAAAGCCTATTTTGACCAATTCTTCGGCACAGAACTTTCTTAAATCTTGATACTTTCCACCTTGAACTACACCCAAAATAAGTGGTCTATCTTTGGGGGATAGTTTTTTTTCTTTGCAAATTTTATCAAACTCCACTCTACTTCTTTTTGCCCACAAAATTGTTCGTTCTACAGAATCCTGAGCAATTTTATGATCTGCTAAGGGATCAGTAAAGTCATCCAGCACAACTACCATATCGACACCTAAGTTCATCTGAAATCTCATCGATTTTTCAGGAGTTAAAAGTATTCTTCTGCCATCAAGTTTAAATAAAACTCCTTTATTTGTAACTGACCCCAATTTGGGATTTTTTTTAACCAAACTTCCTACTTGGAATCCCCCTGAATCTGAAATTACACTCCCACCCCAATCCATAAAAGACTTTATCCCTCCTGCTTTTTTGATTCTTTCAATTCCTACTTCTTTATAAAGATGAAAAGTGTTGACTAAAATCCCCTTGGTTTTAGTGCTTTCTATGTCAGCAGTATCCAAGGACCTAACCACTGCACGAGTGGCATCTGGAAAAAAAACTGGGAGAGGTGGTAATTTCATTTAGAGCCCAATGTTACCACAGCATCATAATCTGATGTTGCAGAAAGTGTTGCTGTTTTTGAATCCACCGAATAACTATCAGACAAATCTTCAATCAACATTTCCAAGTATTCATTCTTGTCAGCCTTTATAGAAATTTCAGTTGTAGTAAAGTCAGATGAACCAGCATTTCCAACTGCAACTTTCAAGTACCCCAAGTCTTGCAACAAAGTTTGTGCTTTTCCTGCAGCTCCTGCCACACCACTTCCATTTAACACCTGCACTTTCAAGCCATCCCTTTTTAATACACCTTCTGGTTCTGGGGAGGCAGTTGTCTCAGAATCAGGTGATATTGTTGCTATGGGAGTTGGTTTATCACCTGAATCAATTTTAGATACTCCGGAAAAGTAGGTGATAATTCCACCAGCCAATGCCCCGACCAAAAGTGTTGTTGGAATAATTATCCAAAGAAGTTTGCCTGTTTTTGGTTTTTCTTCTTCAATATCTTCAGACTCATCAACCTCAACAACTTCCTCCGCTTCTTCAACCGCGGAAGTATCAGTGTCTGACTCTTCTTTTTCAGGTTCTTGTTTTTCTGGCTCTGGGGTTTCATCTTCCTCAACCACAACAGGTTTTACAGGTTCTACAGATTCTGTCTTTCCTTCAACTGGTTTTACCTCTTCTTTTAGAGTTTCAACAACTTCTTCTACAACCACAACTTTTTTGGGAGGCTCAACCTTCTTTGGAGCTTCAGTCTTTTTTGTCTTTGTTGCAGGCTTTGTTGGCATTAATTAATAATAACACAAAAAAATGTAACTAGTAATAAATTGTATTCGTTCTATGGTAAGGTTGGATTTCCCCACTTTTATCTTGGCTAATCAGCCAAATCGCATTGTCAATATCACTTGTTAAGTAATCTCCCTCTAGTTCCTGTCTAATTAATTCAACTGCCCAAATTGTTGCGGACCTAATTTCGGTTTCCTCCTCAGAATCTTTTTTTATTAGAACATAATTATCTATTTTATCTGCTAAATCTTTTGAATACTTTATTAACCCAAGATTTCGAAAAATCTGAGGTAATTTGTAATCTGCAAAAGCTGTCAATTGATCAATATTTCTCAATGCTTTACCTTTTTTCTGAAGCAATAAGTTTATATCCTGTGCGACTATTTGAGCTCTCTTATAAAAGAACACATCTTTACTTTTGTATTTAGTTTTGTCTTGAAAAGATTTAAAATTTTTATACACCAATCTTACCAATTTGATTGCATCATATTCAGATTCTTCGAGGAGGTTTTGTACTTTTCCATCAAACATATCATTTAAGACACTCCCTGTTTCTTTCAAATTACCATGTCTTTGTTTTATAAGAGGTATCTGAATATTATTGGTGCCCAGAAATATTTTACTTACTTGTTCAATAGAAAGATTAGAAAGAGTTGTGGTATCAGACAAATCGATTCCATTCGAAGCTGCTCTTTTGAAAGAGTTTAAAAGGGAGTACCATCCTCCTGTTTTTGCACCCTTTGGCCACTCGACCATCCATTTTTCTTTGTCTTTTTCTGCCCAAAAACAAAAGTTTATTGAATCGATAATCAATGACAATTGAATGTCAACATCGATATTTTCTGAAACAGTTACCCCTGCTTCAGAAAGATCTTTATTTTTCAAAAGAAAGTCTTGAACTACTCTGACCGTCTTTTTAATGTTTTGCTCATCTATAGAAACTTGATTTGAATTTTGAACAACATAGCTTGTCGAAGAAAGAATATTTAATGGATCTTTGTTTAAAATTTTAAACTCCATAACGGAAATTATTTTTTACCCTTTTTAGTAAAACCTTCCAAAGCGCGTAAGGCTTCAATTGGAGTTGCAAATACGATAGTGTTGCTTTGATCTGAGGAAATATCATTTATTGAATTTAGAGTTCTCAAGTGCAGTGCTCCTGGAGTAGAGCCCATGATACCAGCTGCCTTTTTTAGATTTTGTGCAGCCAATACTTCTCCTTGTGAATTGATAATGGTGGCTCTCTTTTCTCTTTCTGCTTCCGCTTGTTTTGCCATTGTTCTTTTCATATTCTCAGGCAAAATAATGTCTTTAAGCTCAACCGCAGAAACTGAAAGTCCCCAAGAGTTACTGGCCTCTTCAATTATTTCTTTTATTCTGTCTGCAACTTTGTCACGACTTGCAAGTAGTTCATCCAGTTCCACTTCACCTATTACGTTTCTCATTGTGGTTTGTGCTAATTGGTGAATTGCGTAATGAAAATCTTCTACTTCTAAAATTGCTTTTTTAGCGTCTTTCACTTTGTAATAAATAACTGCTGAAATGCGAGCTGATACATTGTCTTTTGTAATTGCTTCCTGATCAGGGACATCCACTGCTTTGGTTCTGATATCAATTTTTTTGTAGCTTTGGATAACAGGAATAACTATCTTCCAACCAGGTTCTAGTATTCCAGAAAACTTACCAAGCATGAATTTCAAACCTCTCTCATATTCATTGATTTGTTTAATAGAAGCAATAAGAAGGACAACTAAAATGTTAATGAATACTATACCTTCCATATATGAACTGATTGTACTATGAGAATTAATTTACTTCAAGAAGTTCAACCTCAAAAATTAATGTGGCACCGCCTGGAATTACTGGAGGGGCTCCTGCATCACCGTAACCCAGAGAGGCCGGAATTGTTAGTTTTCTTTTTCCTCCAACTTTCATGCCATTAAATCCCTGGTCCCAACCTGCAATTACTTGCCCTGCACCAAGATTGAAAACAAATGGTTCATTTCTATCTACAGATGAATCAAATTTAGTTCCATCAGTTAGGGTTCCTGCGTAATGAACAGTTACAGATTTACCAGCAACTGCTTCCGCCCCGGTCCCCACTTCCAAGTCTTCAATTACTAGTTCTGTTACCGCCTTTTCATCTACCATTTCACTATCTTGCACTATTTGATCACTTACTGCAACAGGGTTTTGAGCAGTGAATGTGTCTGTATCTTGTGAACTTAGGAAAAAAAATACACCATAAGCAACTGCACCAATTACTACTGCGTATCCAATATAATTTAAAAATTCAAATTTATTTGTTTTTGGTGTTTCTTCTTGTTTGTCTTCTTCCATAGTGTTTATTAATGTGGAGTCAAAATTTCTCCAGAAATAAATACTAACACAAAACCACCCCAAAGCAAGTAAAGAAAAACAATCGAACATCTTTATTCTTGTTAATGAAAGAAATTAATCCAGTAAAAAAATATTTACAAACGTGGGATAATACAAAATTATGGAGATAATATTTAAAGAAAAACCTCTAAGTAAAACTGGTGTTGAAATTACTGCACAAAAAAATGGTCAAGAAGTCGGGTCAATTATCCTCTCCAAAAGAGATGGTAGGGCACTTGTTGGTTATATTGGGGTAAAAACTGGTTTTGAGAATAACAATTTGGGAAATGAATTATTGGAAGAAGGATTAAATTGGGCCAATGAACAAAATTGTACTGAAATTGGAGGAACCCTAACTCCCAAACCAGGGTCAGAAGGAAAAATTTTAAAAATGATAAAAAAAAGAGGTTTTAAAATTGACAAAAAAGGTAACGCCAGAAAAAAACTAGGCCAAAATTAACCCAATTGTGGATAATGACATTTTTTATATTTTTTTCCGCTTCCGCACCAGCATGGGTCGTTCCTTCCAATTTTTTTTGATTTTGCTTGTTTGAATGCTGGTTTACCGGACGAAGCCTTGGCGAAGGCTGGTTCTCCTGAAACTGCAGTTGTGTCTGCATTTCCTGACAATCCAGTCATGTCAGTTTTGTCAATATTTTCGCGAGCCAAGTCTAATGGAATCTCACTTGGTCTTTGGTGTACTCCAACTCTAAATATTCTTCTGTTTAGCTCCTGGTCAATTCTAGATAGTAGTGTTTCAAACATCCCATATGCCTCTGCCTTAAATTCAACCAAAGGATCTCTTTGACCGTAAGCCCTCAAGCCCACCGCTTCTCTTAAATCATCAACCGTATCAATGTGATCTATCCAAAGATGGTCTATTGAACCCAGGTATGCATATTTTTCAATTCTTCTCATAACATCCACTCCAACTTGTTTTTCTCTTGAGGAATGTGCATCTGTAACTACTTTTGTTAATACTTGCTTAAGTTTCTCTGGCTCATCGTGTTTTTTCATCTCTGTTTTAAAATTCTTCATAGATTTATCATCAAAAGGAACAATTTCTAAAAACTCACCCAAGAGCATTTCTTTATCTTCCAAATCTGCAATTTGTTCCATCCTTGTTGTTAATTTGTCCAATATTTCATCTTTCAGATTATCTCCACTCAAAACTTTTCTTCTGAGTTTGTAGACAATCTCTCTTTGTTGGTTTGCAACATCATCAAATTCAACCAATCTCTTTCTTGTGTCAAAATGGAATCCTTCCACTTTTACTTGTGATTGTTCTATGGCTTTACTAACAAGAGAATTTTCAATCGGTTGATCATCTGGAATAGAAAGTTTGTCCATCAAACCCTTTATTTGTTCTCCTCCGAAAATTCTCATTAGATCGTCTTCTAAAGAGAGAAAAAATCTAGAAGATCCTGCATCACCTTGTCTTCCTGCACGCCCTCTAAGCTGATTGTCAATACGTCTACTTTCATGTCTCTCAGTTCCCACAACATGCAGCCCACCAGCTTTTATAACTTGCTTTCTTTGCTTTCCATCGGCTCCTCCTAAAATTATGTCAACACCACGCCCTGCCATATTAGTGGCAACTGTTACTGCTCCTGGCTTTCCCGCATCTGCAATAATAAAGGCTTCTTTTTCGTGTTTTTTGGCATTTAGTACATTATGAGGCACTTTTTTACGCTTCAAATACTGCGCAATAATTTCATTTTTTTCAATCGATGTAGTTCCCACTAACACTGGTTGCCCTTTTTTATGTTTGTCTGCAATTTCTTCAACAATTGCTGTGTATTTTGCATTTATATTTTTATAAATAGAGTCTGGTAGATCTTTTCTGACAAGGGGTTGATTGGTTGGAACTGCGACAACATCTAAATCATATATTTTTTTAAACTCTTCAGCTTCAGTTGCTGCGGTTCCTGTCATTCCAGAAAGGTGTTCATATAATCTAAAATAGTTCTGAAATGAGATTGTTGCTAGGGTTTTGCTTTCTTGTTGAATAACAACTCCTTCTTTGGCTTCTACTGATTGATGGAGTCCATCACTCCATCTCCTTCCCACCATTAGTCTCCCCGTGAATTCATCAACTATTGTGACACTTCCATCTTTTACGACATAATCTCGGTCTTTCAGATAAATACTTCTTGCCCTCAGTGCATTTTCAATGTGGTGAATACTTCTGAAATCTTTTTCATATAAATTATCAACTCCCAATATCTTTTCTACTTTTGTAATTCCACTCTCTGTCAGAGTTGCACTTTTTGATTTTTCATCAATTTTAAAATCAGTCTCCTCACTCAACTTTGCTATAAGTTTTGCAAATTCATAGTATTTTTTAGTTGGTTCCGTATCAGGAGCTGAAATAATCAGTGGAGTTCTTGCTTCATCAATTAAAATAGAATCAACTTCATCAACAATAGAAAAATAATGACCCCTTTGTGCCATTTCTGACTCAGCTTGAACCATGTTGTCTCTAAGATAGTCAAAGCCAAATTCATTATTGGTTCCATATGTTATGTCAGCCCCATACGCTTGTTTTCTTGTTGCAGGTTTTAAATGAGCCAATCGCTCGTCACCATGTGAATCATCAGTAAAGCCAGGGTCATATATATAAGACTTTCCTTCTTGGACCAAAACACCAACAGTTAGTCCTAAATTGTCGAATATTGGACCATTCCAACCAGCACCAACACGAGCCAAGTAATCGTTAACTGTAACCAAATGAGATCCTTTTCCAGTTAGGGCACGAAGGTATAGCGCTGGAACTGCTGAAAGAGTTTTTCCTTCACCTGTTTTTTGTTCTACTACTTTTCCCTCAAAAAGTGCAATTGCAGACATTATTTGTACATCGTAATGACGCTGCCCTAAAGTCAAAAATGACGCTTGTCTGACTAGTGAGTATGCATCAGGTAATAAGTTTTCCAAAGATTTGCCACCCTCAACCTGTTTTTTGAATTTCTCGGTATATTTTTTTAAATCGGTTATTTTGAGATTTTTGTATTTTGGTTCAAGATTATTTATTTCTTGGGCAATTTTGTCCAATCTTTCAACTTCTTTTTTATTTAAATCCAAAAAACCAAATAATTTTTTAAACATGTGTTATTATTCTAACAAAAATTGAGAGCTATAAGCATAGCATATGGAAAATTGGAATCAAATAAAAAAATCGGCCAGAAGGTCACGAGAGAGAAAAGGTGAAGAAAGTGAAAAAAAAGCAGATATGTCTCTTGAACTATTACTAGAACAAGGAACAATAGATGCTTTTTGGTATGACCCCAAAAAAGATAGAACGGAGGGAATTGATAGAGTGATTCAAACACGCGCAGGAGATGAACTAGGAATTCAAATTAAAAGCTCAAAAACAGGAGCAGAATATCACAAAAAAAAATTCCCCCACATTCCTGTTATTATAGTTGAATATACAGACAACACAGAAAGAATAGCAAATAAGATTAAATCGGTATTAAGAGAGAAAAGTTTTTGATGTACTCGTAATTTGTGCTATCATTTCAAACAATGGTAAAAAGTAAACTACAAAAACTATACAGAAGTGAAAAAGACAGGACAATCGCAGGAGTAGCAGGTGGTTTGGGAGATTTTTTTTCTACTGATCCAGTATTTATCCGTATCATGTTTGTTTTGATGTCTGTTTTTGGAGGTGGAGGAGTTTTTATATATATCATCTTATGGATTGTTATCCCCTCAAAATCAAAACTTGGCAAACCTTCTGAAGAATACATACAAGAAAATGTTGAAGAACTAAAAACTAAATCTCAAGAGATTGCAGGCAAAGAGCCTAGGGTTTTACTGGGAATAATTATAATTGTAATAGGATCATCTCTCTTGATGCAAAATTTTGGATTCTATAAATTTGATTTTTTGTGGAAATTTTGGCCACTGGCTTTAATTGCACTCGGATTTACTATGTTGTCCAAGAAAAAATAAATGTTTCAAGCAGTATTTTTAATCACAACAGGAAGTCTTCTTCTCTCTAATAATTTTGGGTTTCTCCCCTGGAATATCTGGGAAAACCTACTTCCTTTCTGGCCTGTTTTGATAATATTTGCTGGAATTGATATTGTTTTTGGAAGATCAATTGTGGCAAGAGTATTTTCAGGAATTATAAGCTCAGTAATATTTTTGGCAATTATTGCAAATGTAATTGGTTTTAACCTATTAACTTTTACTTTCTACAGATAAAAATTATATTTGCTGGAGGCTTAACAACCTCAACGCTAGAAAAAATTTCTTTTAGCTTTTTTTCAAACTCTAAGGCAGCTTTCTTTTTATCACCATAGAACAGACGATTAAATACAATCACACCTGATTTAGAAAGGTCTGAACCCAGCAGATTTACATACTCATCACCCAGATAAGTATCAACAATCACTAAATCATACTTTTTAAGTTTAAACTTTCTTGCATCAGCAATTTTTATATCAACCCCATGCCTTTCTAAACCTAAATATTTTTTACCTAGAGCTACCATCACTGGATCAATTTCTACTCCAGTAATTTTTGCTAGTGGATATTTTTTTCTCACCAAACCCGCAACTGTGCCACCACCAAGACCTAATATCAAACAGCTTTTTACCTTTTCTTTGCCAATATTTTTTAATGCTGTTTTCCAAATTGTCTTAACTACTCCACCCGATTGGGTTATTCCACCTGCTTGGATATAAGTTCCAACACCAAAAGTACTCACTACTTTTATATCTTTATTGAAGCTTGATTTTGTTGTTTCAAGTATTTTGTTTCCCAACATGGTTGTATTGTATTACAATACCAAAATGACAAAACAAGAAAAACCAGCAATATCACAAACCGCTATAGACACTTTCGTAATAAAAAAATATTGTCACATGGAAACAATCGCAATGATAGCCGATCAAGTAATAGAACAAAACATTGGTGAAATACTTAAAAAAATAGCTGACAAGTACGAGCCTCCCAAAAATCAAATAAACTAGTTGTATTCGCATTAACTTTGGGGTTATACTGATTTTATGCAACCTTTGGCTGACAAACTAAGACCAACCACCTTGAAAGGTTTTGTGGGCCAAGAACACTTGGTTGGTAAAGATGGCATTGTTTCCAAACTATTCAGTAACACTGAAACCAATCTACCTTCTCTCATCCTCTGGGGGCCTCCTGGGTGTGGTAAAACAACACTAGCAAGAATTATTGCCGGAAAGCTGAAAAGGTCTTTCTTTGAGCTTACTGCAGTGAGTGCATCTGCAAAAGAAATTGAAAGTATTGTAGCAAGTTCTGATAACCCAATTCTGTTCATAGATGAAATACATAGATTCAACAAAGCTCAACAAGCAAGACTTCTGCCTCATATAGAAAATGGAAAAGTGTTGTTTATAGGAGCAACTACTGAAAATCCATCATTCGAAGTAATATCTCCACTACTGTCAAGAACAAGAGTCTTGACACTAAAACAACTCGAAGTTGAACATCTCAACAAAATTACAAAAAAAACGTGTTTATATCTCAAAAAAGAAATAAACAACAAGGCTAAAACTTTCCTGTTTGATTCAAGTGGTGGGGACGTCAGAGTACTTATTAACACCCTTGAAATTGCAGCACAACTAACAAATACAAAAACACTAACCACTAAAAACATTGAAGACGCTTTGCAAAAAAAGATGCTTGGTTTTGACAAAAAAGGAGATGCCTACTACGACACAATTTCAGCATTCATCAAGTCAATGAGAGCATCTGATATAGACGCGGCACTTTACTATCTGGCCAGAATGGTTGCTGTGGGACAAGACCCACTATATATTGCCAGAAGAATGGTTATTTTTGCATCTGAAGACATTGGTATGGCTCAACCCACTGCACTTGTGGTTGCTAACGATGTATTTAGGGCGTGTGAAACAATAGGATATCCAGAATGCCAAATAAACCTAGCTCACGGTGTTGCATACCTTGCAAATGCAAAAAAAAGTAGAAATGTAAATGATGCATATTTTGAAGCACTTTCGGACGTCAAAAAATACGGGAATCTCCCTATTCCACTAAAAGTTAGAAATCCAGTAAACAAATTCATGAAAGACCAAGGGTATGGAAAAAACTACAAAATGTACAATAATGAAAGCTTTCTACCTGAAAAATTGAAAAATAAGAAGTATTATATTAAAAATTAATTGTTTAGCTTCTCCAGGAAGCTCTGTCGGAATCAACCTGTCCAAGGTTAACAGTATCTACGCCTGCATCAAGTCGTATCTGATTTGACTTAACTTTTTTAGCATCAGCTTCCGTAATTTTATTTTTAATTATAAGCGCAAATTCCTCCATAAACGCCCCAACCTTTACTTTAAGAATACCTTTTGAACGATAATTTTCACTCATACAAGAAATAACATTATAGACCTATATTACGCTTTTGACAATATTTCACTCTTTCCCATCCACTTTTGTAATACTTTTGGAATTTCTATAGATCCATCCTCTTTTTGATAATTTTCCATAATTGCAATTATTGTTCTTCCCATTGCAAATGCAGTTGCATCGTTCATATGTACAAACTCTGTTTCATCTTTTATTTTTACTTTTGAATTCAGTCTTCTTGACTGATAGTCAGTCATGTAGTCAGATGTGTGTGTTTCTCTGTATTTGTCTTGTCCTGGCATCCAGCTATCAAGATCAATTTGTCGGTAGTCAGGCCCTCCTATATCTCCTGTACAAATTGCAACTACTTGATATGGAATTTTGAGCTCAGCCATCAAATACTCTTGAATAGCTACAAAGAAATTTTGTTCTTTTTCTCCGTTTTCAGGCGTTGTAAATGATTCCATTTCTAATTTGTCAAATTGGTGTTGGCGTAGTATTCCTCTTGTGTCTTTTCCATAACTCCCCGCTTCTCTTCTAAAGGCTGGTGTAAAAGCAAAATAACGCAAGGGCATTTGCTTTTCATTTAAAGTCTGGTCCATATGCAAAGGACCTAGTGTGTGCTCTGCACTTCCTATTAAGTATTGATTGTCCCGTGGTATTGCATACCTCTCAATTTCAGTTTCAGGAGAAAGTCTTGCCATCTTTGTATACACATCAGGATTTATAAATAGTGGAGGTATTACAGGGATAAAAGGTTTTGAACTATACCCTTTTTCAACACTCTCACTAATTTCTTTTAATTTCTTTTCATCAGTTAATACACTGAGGGCAAATTGATGAAGAGCATTTTGGAGTAACACCGCATCACCTTTCAGATAGTTAAACCTAGCGCCCGATACCTTTGCTGCCATTTCAGTGTCAATAATTCCTAAAGCAATGCCTAGTTCTAAATGATCTTTGGGAGTAAAATCAAATTTTGGTTTTTCTCCCCACTTTCTAACTACTTTATTTTCTGACTCATCTTTCCCCACTGGAGTATCCTCAGACACAACATTTGGAATTTTATACAAAAGCTCCAAAAGCTGCTTTTCAATTTCTTTTAATTTTGGCTCAATTTTCTGAAGACTTTTTTTTGTTTCTTTTCCTTTTTCTATGTTTTTTTCACTTGCATATGTATTTCTCAAGGTTCTCAAACCCTCAACTTCTTTCATTAGATCTCTTCGTTTCTCGTCTAGACCTAACGCATTTTCAACCAAGGAAGGATCTAATTGCTTGTCTGAAGTAGCTTTTTTGACTTGGTCCTTATTTTCTCGAATAAATTTAATGTCAAGCATGATTAGGATTGTACTACAAACCTAACTCCTCGGCAATTTGCTGCATTGAAGAAAGTACTATTTGAATGAAATCAGGTAGTTTTATTCCCAACTTCTCATCACAATACTCAATTTGTTCTCTGTGAACTCCCTTTGCAAATGCCTTTTCAGGCCATTTTTTCAAAATATTTTCAACTGTCACCGCAGATAGTTTTTTCTCAGGTCTAACCAAAGTTACCGCAACTATGAATCCTGTTAATTCATCACAACAATACAAACTCCACTCCATTTTTGTTTTTGGCTCTGGAGAATTTTTTTGATATTCCCATGCATGAGATTTTACTGCATCAATAATTTTTTGACCTTCTTTTATCTTTTCTAGCTCTTCTACTAGCACTAACGGATGCTTATCTGGATATTTTTCATAATCTGCATCATGGATTAGACCCAATGTCTTCCACTCTTTCACATCACCGTCAAAATGTTTGGCCAGCGCACCCATTGCAGTTTCAACCGCCAACATATGTTTCACTAAATTTTTGTTTTTGGTCCATGAAGTAACAAGGGTGTATGCCTCGTCTCTAGTCATTGCTTATTTTTTCTTACCAGAAAGAGTTTTTTGAAGTTTAAGAATTTTTTTCAAACGAATAAGGTTTCCTACTAAAGTGAATATCCAAAATACCAAAGGTAGTAGTACTACACCTTGTAATATCTTTAGAGAAGATGGTAGATAAGGATTGATGATTTCAGGAAACACAGAAGGTGCAGCAATAAACACTAAAAGAGCCAAAATTGAAAGTGCAACTGATTCCACCGCAAACAGAATCTTGTCTTTTCTGAGTTGGTCTATTTCAAATCTAATTTGATCTTTATTCATAATTAATTTCTGTAATTTGTCTTTGCCGTAAAAAATATACTAAACTAATTAACGGGTCTTAGCAAGGGGAAAAGTACAGTCTCACGAATAGACTTATTTGCCAAAAATGAAAACAGTCTTTCACTAACTCCAAAGCCAGAAACAGGAGGCATTCCATATTCCAAAGCCTCCACAAAATCCTCGTCATGCATTTGTGCTTCAACATCTCCCTTGTCTCTCATGTCTTGTTGTCCAGCAAATCGCTGGCTTTGGTCAATTGGATCGTTTAGTTCAGAATATCCATTACCCATTTCACTTCCAGCAATAATTACTTGATACCTCTCTACAAAATCAGGATTATCAGCCATTCTTTTGGCCAGTGGAGAAACTTCAACAGGATGACCTGTCAAAAATACCGGTCCTACAATTTGTTTTCTTATGGATTTCCACAGTAAATCAATAAGTCTTCCTTTTTCGTCAGTTTTATTGAATTTAATTTTTTTACTTTTAAGCTCATCCCTTAGACCCTTTTCATCAATTTTTGAAATATCAACACCGGTCTTTTCAAAGACAGTATCTCTGTAGTCAATACTCTTCCATTTTCCACCCAAATCAACCTCCATGCCGTTTATTTTGAATTTCAACTTTCCAAAAGTTTTTTGAGCCACATATTTATACATTTCCTCCACCAGTCCCATGGAATCTATATAATTTGCATATCCCCAGTAAAATTCCATTTGTGTATAGTCTTGCAAGTGCTCCCTGCTTATTCCTTCATTTCTAAATTGCCTACCTATTTCAAAGGTTTTTTCGAACCCACCAACCATCAATCTTTTTTGCCACAACTCTCCCATTGAGATACGAAGGTAAAGATCCACGTCCAGTGCATTGTGGTGTGTGACAAAGGGATTTGCATCAGCTCCTCCTGGGGTATTTTCTAAAACTGGGGTCTCCACTTCTAAAAATTCTTTTTCAATCAAAAATTCACGCATGGACTGCCAAAAAATTGCCTTTTTTCTAAAAATGTCCTTAAGATCATCATTGAGTAATAAATCTAAATATCTTTTTCTGTAACGACTTTCTTCATCTTTCAATCCATACCATTTAGAAGGAAGGGGTCTAATTGTTTTTGTTAATAATTGAAAATCAACAACATCAACTGAAATTTCACCGGCTGTGGTTTTTATAACTTCTCCAGCTACTTCCAAGAAATCTCCAACATCTATGAGTCTTAAACTTTTGAAGTTATTAGATAAATTTTTCTTTTGAAAAAAAGCTTGCATCTGACCACTTTCATCCACAATATCTGCAAAAATGACATTTCCATGACCACGCCATCCTATCGCACGACCAGCAATTGAAACTTTCTTGCCTTCACTACGCAGGGCATCTGAAATTTTATTTCTTTTGTTTTTTAATGAAGATGGGTATGGGTTTATTCCAGCTTTTTGTAGTTGATCTAGTTTTTGCAGTCTATCATCTTCTACAGTAACAGTAGTTTTACTCATGAGGTTATTCTACCCTGACTACAACAATTTTTGAAGAGGAACTAGTTAACATCCACAATTTCGTAAAGGATTTTCCCTGCAGGAGCTTCAACTTCAACCTGTTCTCCTTTTTTCTTGCCAGACAAAGCAGTGCCAAGTGGAGAAGTATGGCTGATTTTTTTATTTATTGGATCAGCTTCCCAATCTCCAACAATTTCAAATGTCTGCTCTGCTCCATTTATTTTTACAGTTACTTTAGTTCCTACTCCAACGTCACCATTTTTACTAACACTAACTACCTGTGCAGTTTTTATGACATGTGCCAACTCTTCAATTTTTCCATCCAAAAATCCCAGTTCTTCTTTGGCGTTTTGATAATCACTGTTTTCTTTCAAATCTCCCTGTGAACGTGCATGAGATAGTCTTTCCACTGTCTTTGGCCTTTTTGTCTCCACTAACTCCACTAACTCTTTTTTAAGAGCTTCTAAACCTGCCTTTGTTAGTTGTATTTGATTATTACTCATATATTTTTCAAAAAAAATTATCTCCCTCGTGTGTTTGGAGAGAGATTTATATTATATATCTCCCAACAATTAAGACTTAAAAATAAGACTTGAAAATACTATATTGTTGAAAAAAATATTCATAATATTAAATAACAGGCTTTAAATTCTACCCTTTCTGCCACAAATGTCAATATACTGTACGCGCTCGATACATTTTAGACATTCCTCCTTCCTGTATAAGATAGTTGAGGGGTGTCATGTTGTTTAGTGAGAGATGTACTCTTTGTTGATTGTAGAATAGCAGATATTGAGCTAGTTTGCTGGAGAATTGTTTT
>JADHUT010000014.1 GCA_016784385.1 Candidatus Microgenomates bacterium
AAGAAATAACCCTTGAATTGAATTTCCTAAAGAATCGTAATTAGACAAAAATAAGGCAGATTGTTGAATAACTAAAGCTTTGCTATTTTTTCTAATGTAGTTTTTTATAAGAATGGGTAAATTTACAGACACAACAGAATCTGCATTATAAATTGCAGTATATGTAGAATCCAGATCTTCTGTCTCAGCAATTTTCTTAAGGGCAAAATTTAGTTGGTTTGCCATGTTGCCATCTTCTTTTGGATAACGATAGATTAAAACCTTACCTTTTATAGATTTGGAAGATTTTAATAATAATTTCTTTAGAATATCTTCTGTACTAAGTAAATTATTGAATCCACCCACGATATCTTTCCAGGTTTTTTGATAAAGATGTGTGGCTTCTGATTTTGGAAAGATTCCATGAGTAAGATTTAAAAATTTATTCAAAGACCTGGGATTAAGAATCTGATTTTTCTTGGATTTCAAAATAGCTAATTGTTTTTTCCGCTCAGAATCTTCCTTTTTGGTCGTAATAAAAACAATTTTAAAGTTGCCCTTCAATTTAGTAAAAACATTGAATGTTTGTTTAATAATTTCTTGCTCCTTTAATACAGGAATTAAAAAATATAAATTAATTTTTTTGTTTGAAGCATTTTTTGTGTATAAGGATTTTGAATTTTCAGCAATCCAATTAAGTGATTTCTTAACTCTAACCACACCTCGCATAGAC
This sequence comes from Candidatus Microgenomates bacterium, assembly GCA_016784385.1. Lineage (GTDB taxonomy): Bacteria > Patescibacteriota > Microgenomatia > UBA8517 > UBA8517 > BS150m-G53. The sequence continues at coordinate 713 of JADHUT010000014.1, forward strand.
CTGAAAAGAGCATAAAGCAAAACAGTGTAGTAAGTAAGAGACATGGCTAATTCTATATCATACTATAGCATTACTCAAATTGTATAATTATTTAATAACTATGAGTTTATATACGGCAAAGAGACTTGAGAATAGTGAAATTAATGAAGTTTTAGGAATTAAGATTTGTATGCTCCACAAGATGGGCATGATTTATGAGGCTCTTTAAGTTTACCGCAAGATGGACACTTGGAAAGAGCAGAAATAGAAGCCTTGAAGGTTGATCTTCTTCTAGTTGTTCTTCCGTGACTATGTTTTTTCTTTGGTACTGCTGCCATGTGTGTAATTATAACAAGTTAATAAGAAAATGTCATTCCTTGTTTTTAAACCAGTTTTTTTCACCGCGGAGCGGGTTATTCAGAACCTCCTTTGCAACCACAGAAGTCTGCTTAATTAGCTTTGTATCAGTCCATGAAGCAATTTTGAGCTCTCTAAATCCGCTTTGTTTTAACCCAAACACCTCTCCTGGCCCCCTGAGCTTTAAATCTAGTTCTGACAACTCAAATCCACTGTGTGTTTTGGTCATTGCGAGCAATCTTTCTGTCTTTTTGTCTGAAAACAGTATGCAATACGATTTTTTCTTTCCCCTACCCACTCTTCCTCGCAACTGATGGAGTTGTGCCAGGCCAAACCTTTTTGCGTCTTCAATTACCATCATTGTGGCATTGGGGATATCTATCCCCACCTCAACTACAGGAGTGGACACTAGTATGTCAATACTCCTATCTTTGAATTTTTGCAAAACTTCGTGTTTTTCAGCTTCTTTCATTCTTCCATGCAAAAGTCCTACATTTTTTGATTTAAACACATTTTTTAGTTTTTCGTACTCCACGATCACTGATTTAACATCTTTAAATGTTTCTGCTTCAGACTCATCAATGAGTGGGCAAATTATGAAAGCTTGTGATCCTTTTTTTGTTATTTCTGAATCGATCCAAGAGTGTGCCCCGTTTCTTTTTTTAGGAGGAACCAGCCAAGTAGTAACAATTTGCCTGCCTTTTGGAATCTCTTTTAATATTGAAAGCTCCAAGTCGTTGTAAAGAGTTAAGGCAATTGTTCTTGGAATTGGTGTGGCGGTCATTGTCAAAACGTGTGGTGATACATTGTTTTTCAGAAGGTGACTTCTTTGTTCTACTCCAAATTTATGCTGTTCATCAATTACTACTAGCCCAACTTTGCTCATATCGACACTTCGATGAATCAGTGCATGTGTTCCGATTAGTACATCAGACAATTTACTTACGGCTTTTTTGCTTCCCGACGTTACCAACTCAACCTTAATTCCAAAATTTTTAAACAATTCATTCAATGAGTTGAAATGCTGTTTTGCAAGAATTTGTGTTGGTGCCATAAACACGGTTTTGTATCCATTTTTAAAAATCAAGTAGCTGGCTAGTGCTGCAACGACTGTTTTTCCAGAACCCACGTCCCCCTGCAGGAGTCTGTTCATGGGATAACTTTTTTTAAAGTCAGCTAGTATTTCATCAATAACTAGAATTTGGGATTTGGTTAGTTTGAAAGGGAGAGATTTTTTAAACTCTTCAATTTCATTTACCTTAGCCTTAATCTTGTATGAAGGAGTAGTTTTTTGCCACTTTTTCTTTTTGGTAATACTATCTATATGTAAAAACAACAGCTCGTTAAAGGCAAGCCTTTTTAAGGCTCTTTCACTGTCTTTTTCACTTTTTGGAAAATGAATGTCCAGTAGTGCCTTGTCTACTTTTACAAGATTGTGTTTTTTTAAAATTTCACCAGGCAAGAATTCAAGTTTACTCAAATCAGTACTTTTAAGTACCATTTTTACTCTAGATCGCAACCATTTAGAAGAAAGCCCAGAAGTTTCAGAATACACCCCTGTAATATTTCCGGTGTGTGTAGTGGGAGTTCCTTTTTTTGTTATTTCAAATTCAGGTGAAACTAGAGCTGGCCTTCCTGCAAACCAGGACAACTTACCCGAAAGAGAAATAGTGGTTCCAGGATAGAGAGCTCTAACCAGGAAAGGTTGGTTGAACCAAAGCACTGTAATTTTGCCTGTTTCATCTTCAATTTGACCAATCTGCATACGACGCCCCTTTTTTGTAGTTTGGTTTACAATTGAATTAACAACTCCCGAAATAGTAATTGCCTCTCCTGCTCGAACGTCTTTGATTTTGCTTGTTTTAGAAAAATCAAGGTATCGATTGGGAACATGAAGAAGAAGATCAGAGACGGTGTGTATTTCCAGCTTTGCCAGTTTTTTTTGATATGAGGGACCAACTAGTGGAATAGAGGAAACTGGGTCGGTTAGTTTCATTACTGTAGTATAAAGTATCTGCCCAATAAACTAATAATCAAAAGTATGCAAGAAACGGTAGAAACGAGCCTATCAACAGAGCAACTCCTGCGATAAGTGCTAAAACAGTGAATACTTTCTTTTGTTTTTTGTTAATCATTTTTAATTAGTGTTGTTAGATGTTGTGATTTATTAGTTATTATATCAGTACTTGCTAATAAAATACCCCCTAATTGACTATTTAGTTTGCAGTTTTACAAATTTTGTTTTTCCAATTCTTAGAACTACTCCCTTTTTACCAATTTCTATTTCCTTTGTAGTGTTTGTGACAGTTTTTAAGTTAACGTCTATGGCGTTCTGTTTTATAAGCCTTTTAGCCTCAGATCTTGATGAAACAAGCTTGCTTGCAAAAACTAAATCTAAAAGTGGTAATGTTTTATCTGCTACTTTTATAATTTTAATGTCTTTAGGAATTCCGCCTTTTTGAAAAGTTTTTTCGAATGCACCTGAAGCTTTACTTGCTTTCTCTTTCCCCCATAAAAAACTAACTACTCCAAAAGCTAATTGTTTTTTCAACTTCATTGGATCAGTTCTAATTTGTTCTTTAAGCCCGGTCAAATCAACTTCAGTTAAAAGTTCAAAGCCAAGGTAAATTACTTCATCTGGAAAACTCATGATACCGGCATAAAAGTCATTTGGGGTGGAATCTAAAAACAAAGCATTTCCTGTAGTTTTACCGACCTTGTTACCATCTTTATCAACTAGAAGTTTGGTTGTCATTACAAATTTCTCTTTTCCTTTCATGGCTTTTAATAGTTTTCTCCCCACTATCATATTAAATAGTTGGTCGTTGCCTCCAACCTCCAAATCAACTTCCATGTGTACAGAGTCGTACCCTTGAGCTATTGGATAAAGAAGTTCATGAAACCAAATGTCTTTATTGTTTTTGATTCTTTCTCTAAACATATCTCTCTCTATCATTTGTGAATGAGTAATATTTGAAGTAATTTCTATTAAATCTTTAAATGAAACTTTGTCATTCCAAGAAGAATTGAAAATAAATTCAACTGGGTTAGTACCCTTGGTATCAAGAACTAGTCCAACTTGTTTTTTCCAGGCCTTAGCATTTTCTAAAACCTGTTCTCTTGTTAGTTTTGTTCTTGTTGCCAGTTTGTCTGTAGGATCTCCAATCATTCCAGTGAAGTCGCCTACCAAAAAAATAACCTTGTGGCCTAGTTTTTGAAAAGCACGAAGTTTCATGAGCCCCACAAAGTTTCCAAGGTGCAAGGACGGTGCAGACGGGTCAAAGCCTTGATACAGTTTAATTTTTCGTTTTGTCATTAAACTAGCCAGCGCTTTTTTACCAGGTAACACTTGTTCCACTCCCCTGGTTAATACGCTCTCAATGCTGTTATCTGTTTTATTTTTTATCATTTGCCCGTACACTTATTCTAAATCTTTAAAAGGGATTGGTCAAAGTTTGGTTTTATATCATTCAATTTGCTAGAATGAAAGGTAGATAAATATGGCAGCAACTTGGAAAACCAGAAGAAGAAGACAACAAAGAACAGCTAGAGTGGCAGGGGTAGAAAAAAGTAGACGTTTGGTCGCTTTAGCAAAGTATGGCTTCATGGCAGTGATTGCAGGCTTTTTACTTCTTTTTGTAATACTCCCCCTCTTTGCTTTTAATCTTCCCTCTCCTGATAAAATAGTTAGGCGCGAAGGATTTTCAACCAAAATCTTAGACAGAAATGGGTTGGTGTTGTATGACATTTATGCAGATCAAAGAAGAACTCCTGTAGAATCTGATGATATTCCTCTTTATTTAAAGCAAGCCACAATTGCAATTGAAGACAAAAATTTTTATAAACACAGTGGATTTGATCCTCTTGGAATGCTTCGAGGTTTATCTAGAATTTTCACTCGTGGTTATGCCCAGGGGGGATCTACCCTAACTCAGCAGCTGGTTAAAAACGTTCTCCTAAGTTCTGAACGAACAATCTTTAGAAAACTTCGTGAGTTTATTTTGGCCGTTCAAATAGAGAGAAAGTATTCAAAAGATGAGATATTACAAATGTATCTCAATGAAGCCCCATATGGAGGAACTGCTTGGGGAGTAGAAGCTGCCACAGAAACATATTTTGGTAAAAAGGCAAAAGATCTAAATTTAGTAGAATCTGCAATACTGGCAGGACTTCCCCAAAGACCATCTGCGTATTCTCCTTATTCAACAACTCCTGATGCGTATATAGGTAGAGCCTCCGATGTTCTTCGAAGGATGGAAGAAGATGGTTATATAACAAAAGAGCAAGAAGAGGCTGCAAAATCAGAGCTTGTTGATGTTAAATTTCAAGAAAAAGGAGCTTCTTTTAAAGCTCCCCACTTTGTCCAATATGTACAAAAGATTTTAGAGGAGAGATATGGCGCTAGTGTTGTTGAGTTGGGGGGGCTACAAGTGACAACCACTTTAGATCTTGATCTTCAAGAAGAAGCACAAAAAATTGTTGCAGAAGAAATTGCAAAAGTAGAAAGTCAGAGAATAACAAATGGAGGAACAGTTGTGTTGGATAGCCAAACTGGTGAAATACTGGCAATGGTAGGTTCCAAGCGTTTTGACGATCCTGACTATGATGGTCAGGTAAATGTAACAGTAGCATCAAGGCAACCCGGGAGTTCTTTTAAACCAATTACATACGCTACAGCGTTCAAAGAAGGTTACACTCCATCTACAATGATTATGGACGTGGAAACAGTGTTTCCTGGCGGTGAGGGGCAACCTGATTACAAACCTGTTAACTATGATGGAGAGTATAGAGGTCCAATGCAACTTCGCTACACACTGGGAAATTCCATAAACGTCCCTGCAGTGAAACTGCTGGCTTTGGTTGGAATAAAAGATGTGTTGGAAACGGCATTCGATCTTGGGATAGAGTCACTCCCCCCAACAAAAGAAACTCTAGCAAGAGTGGGATTGTCACTAACCCTAGGTGGTGGTGAAGTAAAATTATTGGAAATAACTTCTGCATACGGCGCTTTTTTCAATGGAGGAAAAAAAGTAGAACCACTCTCAATTTTAAAAGTAGAAGATGCAAATGGAAAAGTTTTGGAAGAGACAAAACCAAAATTAGGTAAAAGAGTACTTTCTGAAGAAGTAGCATTTTTAATTTCACACATTTTGTCCGACAACAGTGCAAGAACAGAAGTGTTTGGACCAAATTCCGCACTTAACATTCCAGGTAGACAAGTTGCAGTAAAGACTGGAACTACAAATGACAAAAGAGACAATTGGACTATTGGTGGAACACCACAAAGAGTAGTTGGTGTTTGGGTGGGAAATAATGACAATTCTTCAATGTTAAATGTCGCATCAGGAATTTCAGGTGCCTCCCCTATTTGGAGAAGAGTAGTTATGGAAGCTTTGTCTGGTCTTCCAGCTGTTTCTTTTGAAGCTACAGACAAAATAATCACAGCTTCAGTTGACAGAGTGTCGGGTTACAGAGAACATGATGGATTTGCCGGTAGGTCTGAATTTTTCATAAAAGGTCAAGAACCAGGGGAAGACACTGTCCATGTAAAATTGAAGGTCTGTAAAAGTGACGGAAAACTTGCAACTCCATCCGATATTGCTGGAGGAAGTTATGACGAAAAAGAGTATTTCGTTTTCAAAGAAGAAGACCCAACTGCTGGTTCAGGTCAATCAAACAAGTGGCAGGAAGGAATCTTGTCTTGGACTTCAGGGAAGCAAGACGATCGATATCACCCCCCTGGAGATTACTGTGGGAGCTCTAATACTGTAAATGTTGAGTTTAATAATCCAAGTGATCGAGACCGTATAAATTCGAGCGAGTTCATTGTTAGAATTAGACCACAATCTACAGGAAATATTACAAGAGTTGAACTATATATTGATGGCATTAGTGTTAGAAACTTTGATGGTCCTCCATATGAATATCAAGCCGCTGAAATTTCAGATGGGGTGCACAAAATAAAAGCAGTAGCAAAAGATGAGAATAACAATCAATCTGAAAGGACAATTACAGTAGGGATTAATGTGCCTTGGGATTATGATTCTTCTCCTTCACCTGATCCAACCGTTGAACCTTAATCTTTTTGTATAGCTCCGTGTTTTGATTTGGCCACACCAAGCAACTTTTCTCTGATAGTTTTTACTTCTTTGTCGTTCAAGGTTTTTTGTGGATTTTGATACCAAATGTTAAATGTATATGAATCTTTATATATATCAGTTAGTTCAATTTTACTAACCAACCCGCTGGATTGCTTCATGGATTTAATCAATTCTCCAACCTTAGTTTTTCCCGGTAGCACTAAAGTAATATCCTCGATTTGTGGTGGGTATTGGGAAGGTTGGATAAATGTTTTTATATTATTTGCAAATTTGTGCAATTTTTCAACATCAAATTGATAGTAGGCAAATCCATTCTCCAGGTTGCCAAATTCACCAAAAGCTATTGCCCCATTTTCAAAAACCAATCTCTGTGATGGCTTGTAGTTTTTAACCCCTTCAATTTTTGTCTTGTAGGCAATATTGAGTAAGTTAAGCAATTTCTCGATAATACCTTTAGCAGTTCGGAAATTGTAGTTTTCAAATACTCCAGCAAGAATCAACTTTTCTTTTGGAAGGTCATTTTTTCTGGGGATATATACATTTGCCATTTCAAATATTTGAAGCGGTCCGTGGTGGCCTGTGTTTGTGTTTGCAGCTGCCAACAAAGAGGGCATCAAAGAAGTCCTTAAATATTCACCATCTTTGCCGAGCGGATTTCTAAGCTTTAGTGCATTTTCCTCCTCAAACTTTTTGGCTACCAAAGAAAGTGTGTATGTTTCCACAGCCTTTAGTTCTTTAAGTATAGTTTTTATTTCCCTTTCAAAAGTGAATGTGTTTAGTGGATTTTTTTCAGGAAGACTGCCAGCCATTAACTCACTTGGTAAATTGTGGTATCCATATATCCTGGCAATTTCTTCTACAACATCTTCAGCAATGGTAACATCAAGTGATCTGTGTGGAGGAATTACAACTGTCAAATCCTTTCCCTTCCAACTAGCTTTGAAATCAAGTGAATTTAGGTATTTGGTGATATCCTTATTTTTTATCTTTATCCCTAATAGTTTTTCTATGAAGTCAGAAGTTAGTGTGACATATTTGATCTTTTTCGGATTTGGATAGATGTCTAGTATGTTGTTTTTAACAACACTCCCTGGAATTTGCCCAAAAAGCTCAATGGCTCTAGTTATCCCTGTTGAAACAAGCTGAGTACTAAGTCCTTTTTCAAAAAGTACTGCTGCACCAGTTCTTTGTGCAAGCTTCATGGAAGTAGTTCTTATTTTTGATGGGTTGTAAGTTTGGACGAAGAGTAAAACGTTTTTAGTTGACCCGTCAACTGCAGAAGCGTTTCCACCCATAATTCCACAAAGGTCAATTAATTTGTCACTTCCGTCCTCAATTACAATGTCACCACCTGGAAGTTTGTGTTGTTTTCCATCCAGTGTAGTTATACTCTCACCTTTTTTAGAATTGCGTAGTATCATTTTTTTGTTTTTGATCTTGTCGTAGTCGAAAGTATGCACAGGTTGGCCCACCTCATGCATGACGAAGTTGCTAATGTCTACAATATTATTAATAGGCCTCTCTCCTACTGCTTTTAGGTTTTCTTGTAGCCATTTTGGAGAGTCGGCAATTTTTACATTTTTAATGAGTACCGCTGTGAATCTGGAACAAAGACTTGGATCTACTTTTGCATTCAGGTAGCTTACCTTTTTAACAAACTTCTGCTTTGGTTTGTCAGCCATTGGCCTCAGCTTGGCTGGTATTTTAAATCTAGGCAGTATTGCAGCAGCTTCTCTTGCTATACCATATACAGAAGCAGAGTCCACTCTGTTTGTGGTTATTTCAATGTGATACACCAAATCACCATTTACCTTTTCTATTTTTTCAACAGAAGGACCACACAAAGAAAGACAACTTTCAAGTTGTTTTGGTGTGGCTTTTGTTGTTAGCCAGTTTCTCAACCATTTGTCTGAAATTAGTATATCCATATTTAATATTGCCTTTTATTCCTAATATTGCGTTAGTATTCTTAAGTCAGAACTATACATTAGTCGAATGTCTGGGATATTTAAGCCCGCCTTCATCATAAAAGTTCGCTCAACCCCCCATCCGAATGCAAAGCCAGTATAAACTTTTGGGTCAATCTTGCCGGCTTTCAATACATCAGGGTGAACCATACCAGCTCCACCTAGTTCCAACCAACCTTCTTTACATAGCTTACATCCATTTCCAGAACAAATATCACAACTAATATCTACCTCAAATGATGGTTCTGTGAATTGAAAGTTGTATGGACGCAGTCTTGTTTTTCGATTCTCTCCAAAAAAGTTTTTTGCAAAATAGTCCAAAGTTCCCTTTAAATTAACTATGGAGATACCTTTATCGATTACTAACCCCTCAAATTGATGAAACATTGGATAATGACTTACATCAATTTGCCTTCTATAGCACTTGGCAATGTTTATCATTCTAATAGGAGGACTCCCTACTCTCATCATTTCTCTAACTTGACCACTAGATGTATGAGGAGTTAGTACCATTGAACCAAATTTAGGGTGCTTGGGTGTGTCGACAAAAAAGGTTTCCCATTCATCTCTGGCAGCGTGGTCACTTGGCATATTTAGAGATTCAAAAGCGAACCAGTCCCATTCAACTTCAGGGTATCGGGCTCTAACGAACCCGACGTTCTCAAAAGTTTTACTTATCTCATCAATTGCTTGGGTTACTAAATGAAGATGTCCAATCTTAGGTTTTTTGCCTGGTATTGTTACATCAAACCAGGTTCGGGTGGAATTTTTTAAATTATTGGATTTTGTGGATATAACATTTTGCAGCGTATTTTTAATGTCATTAAGAAGAATTCCAATTTCTTTTCTTTCTTCCTTGTTTACATTTTTAAGTTCCCGGGTAATTTTTGTGATTTTTCCAGACCTACCAAACATTTCTTGTCGGATTGTTTCCAACTCTTCTTGAGTGCTTGTGTCACCGATTTGTGCTATTGCTTGGTTTTTTAAATTGATTAGTGTTTCCTTCATATATTTTATTTTACATTAAAAAACCTCCTTTTCTAGGAGGTTAAATAAAACGTTAGTTAACCTCTCCGTTATTGGGAAGTAAACTTTTTTGTTTTTGCAACAATTTTTGAAAAAGTTGCACTGTCTGTGGCTGCAATATGGGAAAGAACTTTTCTGTCCATTTCTATTTTAGCTTCCTTTAAAGCTTTAATAAATCTTGAATATGAAGTTCCATTGGCCTTGGCTGCAGCTGATAGTCTTACTATCCAAAGAGATCTCAGATCTCTCTTTTTTAGTTTTCGACCATGATATGCATATGCTCCTGCATGCATAACAGCTTCATTTGCTGCACCAAATCTTTTTCTACGTGCTGCAACAAACCCTTTTGCAAGTTTTTTAATTTTTTTGTGTTTTTTTGCTGCCAGTGATTTTACTCTTGCCATATTATTTTTTTACGTACTCAACCTTTCCTTTTGTTCTTCGGACTTTGCCTAAAAACTTACGAAGTCTCTTTGCCATTGGCTTTTTCACTTCAACCATTCTGCTAAGCCTTCTCAATCTTTTTTTACTTTTTCCTGCATTGAGATGCCTTTTGAATGCACGCCTACGAAGAACTTTTCCATTTTTAGTAACTTTAATCCTTGTTGTTACTAGTTTCTTTGATTTCTTTTTTACTTTTGTCTTTTTCATGATATTTACTTGTTGGAGAAATTACCATTTCCAACTTTCTACCTAAAAATTTAGGTTCCATGTCAGCATTTATTCCTTCTCCAAGTTCTATTAATATTTTTCTAAACAAATTGTAACCAAATTGTTTTGATCCCATTTGCCTACCTTTAAAAACTACTACTAATCTTATTTTATTTTTCTCTTTCAAAAACTTTCCAACCCTTTTCATCCTTGTTTGGTAATCAGCTTCCCCTATAAAAGGACTAAATCTAATTTCCTTTAGTTCTCCCGTTTTACTCTTTTTAAGACTCTCTTTTAGTTTTTTCTCTTCCCTATATTTATGTTTTCCGTAATCAACTATCTTTGCAACTGGTGGATTGGCTTTACCTGCAATCTCCACAAGGTCCAATCCTGCCTTTTTAGCTAAACCCAAAGCTTCTGCTTTGCTTATAACACCAACTTGCTTATCTTCAGCATCTATCACTCGCAGCGTGGCAGATCTGATTTGTTCGTTGCTGGGCCAAAAAAGATGTTGTTTTTTCAATTTAGCTTCTTGCTTTCAATTTCAGCTTTGATTTTACTAATAAATTCCTCAATTGTAAATGGGCCCATATTTTTTCCTGATCTCTCTCTTGCGGCCACAGTTTTGGCCTTTTCTTCTTTGTCTCCAACTATTAGCATATATGAAGCCCTTTCGACCTGGGCATCTCTGATTTTTGCCTGCAAAGTTTCATTTCTGTGATCTACTTCTACTCTAATGCCTTCATTTTTTAGCAACTTGGTTATTTTGTCTGCATACTTTTCATTTCGTTGTGTTACTGGTAACACTTTAACTTGAATTGGGCTCAACCATGTAGGGAAACTTCCTTTGTGTTTTTCAATCAAAAATGCAATTGTTCTCTCGATTGCTCCGATTGAAGATCTATGTATAACAACAGCTTCTGACTTTCCACCCTCTTTGTTTATGTAGTTTAGATCAAACCGCTTTGACATTACAAAGTCGTATTGAACTGTAAATGCTGTATCTTCTTTTCCATTTGCATTTACTATCTGTATATCAATTTTAGGGCCGTAAAAGGCAGCATCACCCTCAACTTCGGAAAATTTTGATTTTCGGTTTTTCAAAACTGATCTTAGAATATTTTCAGCAAAGTCCCAGGATTTATCATCTTTGAAATATTTCTTTTCATCATTTCTGTCACCTAGCGACAATCTATAGCTGTAGTCAATTCCTTTTTTAAGGCCCAATACACTGGCCATGTGTTCAATTAAATCCAAAACTGAATTAATTTCCTGCTTTGTTTGATCTTTTGTACAAATAATATGGGCATCTGCCAAGCAAAATGATCTAACACGCTGCAATCCCATTAACTCTCCTGATTTTTCGAATCTATACAACTTTGCTAGCTCTGCATATCTGATTGGCAGCTCTTTGTAACTTCTTGGTCTATCTAAGAAAAGTTCATAGTGATGAGGGCAAGTCATTGGGCGAAGCATAAACTGTTCACCATCCACATCGATAGGTGAATACATACTTTCTTTGTAATATGGATAATGGCCTGATTTTTTGTACAGGTCCAGTTTTGCAATGTCGGGTGTGTAAACATGGTCATAACCATGTTTTATTTCTTCATCAACCACAAATCTTTCAATTTCACGCCTAATTGCAGCACCTTTTGGTGTCCAAAGAGGAAGACCTTTGCCAACGACATCAGAAAAGGTAAATAAATCAAGTTCACGTCCTAGTTTTTTGTGATCCCAGTCTTTCAACACCACTTCTTCCTTTTTAATTTTCTTGCTCATGTTTTTCTTATTTGTAGTATATCAAATACTTTGCTTATTTTCTTCTTGCTCTTTTTTCATCAAGTTCTGTCAAGTGAATTTTTCTAATGCGAACATGTTTTGGAGTTACCTCAACTAGTTCAGTGTCATTGATATACTCTAAAGCTTCATCCAGATTCATTGTCTTTGGAGAATTAAAATGGACAGAAACTCCGTCACCCTTAGATCTCATATTTGAAAGTTGTTTTTCTTTGCAAACATTAACCCAAATGTCTCCACTTCTGGCACCTTGCCCCACAACTTGACCTTCATATACCCTTTGTGCAGGGCCTACAAAGAGTTGACCCCTGTCTTGAACGTTTGTTAATCCATACAGTCTGGTTTCACCTGTTTGGTGGGCGACAAGTGAACCCCTTTCTCTGGTCCTTACAAACCCATCATCCGGTAGAAACTCAAAAAAAGCAGAGTTAATTATCCCCAACCCCTTTGTGTCTACTATAAATTCAGATCTAAATCCTATGAGCTCCTTTGTAGAAACTGTGAATTCCATATTGGTGTTCCCATCTAGTCTGCTCATGTTATCCAAGTTGGCATGTCTTTTGCCCATTTTTTGAATAATTACTCCTGAGTACTCTTCTGGAGTTTCAATGAAAACTTTTTCAAAGGGGGTAAGTTTAACTCCATCAACTATTTTTGTAATAACTTGTGGTCGTGATACTGCAAATTCATACCCCTCCCTTCTCATTCTCTCTATTAGTATTGCCAGGTGAAGCTCTCCCCTGCCTTGTACTGTCCAGGTTCCATCAATATTGTCGCTAACCTTCAAAGCCACATCAGTTTCTAGTTCTTTATATAGTCTTTTTGCAATTTGACTTGAAGTTTTAAATTCGCCATCAACTCCTCCAAAAGGTGAATCATTTACCATAAATACCATTTTTACTGTTGGTTCTTCTATAGAAAGAAGTGGAAGAGCTTTTGGATTATCTGGGTCTGCAATGGTTTCTCCAATTGTAATATCGGCAATTCCAGAAACTGAAACTATATCCCCTGCAACCGCTTTTTCCATTTCCACTTTGGTTAAACCCACAAATGTTGAAATAGAAGTAATTCTGCAAATATTAACCTTACCCTCTCTGTTTATATGTGCAACATCTTGTCCTTTTTCTATCTTTCCATTCAAAATTTTCCCAGTTGCAATTTTTCCTTTGAAGTTGTCTTTGCCCAGTGTTGAAACTAGCATTTGAAGAGGTTTGTTGGGATCACAAATTGGCTCCGGGATATGCGTCAAAATAGCATCAAATACGGGAATTATACTGTCCATTTTAGATAAATCTGCGATTTTTCCAGCCAATCCGTCACGTCCTGATGCGAAAAGTGTTGGAAAGTAAGCTGAAGATTCATCAGCTCCAAGATCTATAAACAAATCAAATGTCCTATCTACTACAAAATGGGGCCGTGCATCCTTTTTATCAATTTTATTTACAATCACAATTATTTTAAGTCCCAACTCAAGCGCTTTTTTTAAAACAAACCTGGTTTGAGGCATTGGTCCTTCTTTGGCATCAACCAAAAGCAAGGCTCCATCAGCCATGGACAAAACTCGTTCAACTTCACCACCAAAGTCAGCATGGCCAGGGGTATCGATTATGTTAATTTTTGTATCTTTGAAAACGACTGAAGCATTTTTTGAAAAAATTGTAATACCACGCTCTCTTTCCAGTTCATTACTGTCCATTATGAGATCTTTCTCATCAACTTCCTTTTTAACAATAGTTTTACTTTGGCGCAGCAAAGCGTCCACGAGTGTTGTTTTACCGTGGTCAACGTGGGCAATAATAGCTACATTTCTTAAATTCATAGTGTTTTCCAACAAAAAAGCCGCTTTACATGCGGCTAATGGGCCGGTAGATTCTTTGATTTTACTCTATTTAGTGGCTTAAATCTACTTATTGTACGCGCTCGATACATTTTAGACATTCCTCCTTCCTGTATAAGATAGTTGAGGGGTGTCATGTTGTTTAGTGAGAGATGTACTCTTTGTTGATTGTAGAATAGCAGATATTGAGCTAGTTTGCTGGAGAATTGTTTT
>JADHUT010000015.1 GCA_016784385.1 Candidatus Microgenomates bacterium
GTTTGCAAAATCTCTTCTTAAAGAGCACGGCGGTTCTATTTTAACCACTTCAATGATGGCAAACCTGACCAGATTTTGGGTTGCATACGTTGCAGGGAAGGAAAAATATTCACGCAGAAAATTTCTTTTTTACTCCTTCATGGCATCAGTGGGTTGGACTTCTTTAATAACAGTTTTGGGATACTTTGCAGGTTATGAGAGAGAAAATATTGAAAAGCTAGCTAGAAATATTGGAATCATAGGGTGGCTACTTCTGGGCACTGCATTATTCGTGATAGTAAGATCTATAAAAAAAGAATATATACACTTCAAACAAGACAATCCTAAAAATGAAATTGGTTAAATTAAAGGATGTGAATATCCAACAAATTGTTAATGTTCTTTCCTCTGGTGGTTTGGTTATACTCCCCACAGAAACTCTTTACGGTGCAATGGTTGATGCTACCAACTTCAAAGCCACTCAAAAACTTAACGAGTATAAAAAGCGTCCTCTTGGAAAGCCATATTCTATTGCCGTAACAGACCCGGTTATGGCTTCAAAATTTGTGCATTTAAATAGTGTTGCTAAAAAACTATACAGACAATTTCTTCCAGGACCAATAACTATCATTTCTAAAGGAAAAGGGAAGGTTGCAAGGGGGGTAGAATCTGAAGACAATACACTGGGGATTAGGATTCCTGACTACAAATTAGTAATAGACGTAATTAGGAAATTGGGTAAACCGCTGACTGCAACTAGTGCTAATGCCTCATACAAAAAAAAACCATATAAAGTGGAGGATATCCTAAAAAACATTACAGAAAAACAAAAAAAACTAATTGACTTAATTGTTGACGTGGGTGAACTACCCCACAACGAGCCCTCTACTGTAATAGACACAACACTTGATGACCCAGCAATCTTGCGACAAGGTGATATTGTCTTAAAAGACAAAAATGAACTGCTTTCTAGATCGCCTGAAAACACTCAAAATATTGCCAAAGAACTCTGGCAAAAATACGAGAATTTCTCAGGGAAAAGAGCCATTATTTTCGCACTAGAGGGTAAAATGGGAACAGGTAAAACTGTTTTTGTAAAAGGATTGGCACGAGCCATGGGAATAGACGAAAAAGTAACCTCCCCTACTTACGACCTTCTTAATACTTATGGCCCCTTAACCCACATTGATACCTGGAGAATGATAAAACCACAACAAGAACTAGTATCTTTGGGAACAAAGGGGCTACTTAATGACAAAAGTGTAATTGCAATTGAATGGGCAGACAAAGTAGAAGATCAGATTCATAAATACACAGAAGACGCTGTAGTTATATGGGTCAAGTTCGTATATTCTTCGGCTAAATCAGGACATATTAACGATAGGGTGATAAGTTGGGGGGTATTATGAACATATTAGCCATAGACACCTCCTGTGACGAGACAGCTGTAGCGGTAACCAGGAATGTTCAAGTCGATTCTAACATAATTTGGTCACAAGCATCACTTCATGCAAAGTTCGGGGGTGTCATGCCTAGCCTGGCGCAAAGGGCACATGAAGAGAGAATTGACTGGGTCTTAAAAAAAGCTCTAGGCACAAAACATAAAAATTTGAAAGGTATTGATGCAATAGCAGTAACTGTAGGACCCGGCCTCTCTATAGCCTTGGGCGTGGGGGTTAACAAAGCAAAAGAATTGGGCAAAAAACACTCTCTACCACTAATTCCAGTTAACCATGTTGAGGCTCACCTACTTTCCCCTTTGGGCAAGTCGAAAAACAAGAAAGAGAGAGTAAATTTAGATCTATTCCCCTCTTTTGGACTTGTATTGTCAGGTGGCACTACACTACTTTGCCTGATAAAAAACATTGGAAACTACGAGATACTGGCGGAGAGCGTAGATGACGCCTTAGGAGAAGCCTTGGACAAGGCTGCTAGGCAACTCGGATTCGGATACCCTGGTGCAGAAATACTAGAAAAATTTGCAAAAAGGGGGAGTAATGATAGATTCACCCTGCCAATCCCCCTTATTGGTGACAGTGACAAAAATAGATTCTCTTACTCAGGACTTAAGTCTGCATTTGTAAGACTTTACGAGTCTGTTAATAATCCAAACAAAGAAGACATAGAAAACCTTGCCCATACATTCCAACATGCTGCATTCAAACACATTGAAAAGGTGTTGGAGTACCAAATAGAAAAGAATGATGCTCCGGAGATTAAAAATCTTCTTTTTGGTGGAGGTGTTTCAAACAACGTGGAGATAAGAAAAATGCTGCGTGCACTTTGCAAAAGATATAATTTAAAACTACATATCCCCTATTCCAAAAAGTTGATGGGTGATAATGCTGCAATGATCGGGATAACTGCTTTTTTGAAAAATAGAGATTTAAGTAGAGATGAATTACTCAAAAAATATTCAGATTATTCTTCTGTAGATCGTAACCCAAAACTAAATATTTAAGACCTGTTTGCTAAAGATTTAGAGCAGGGATACTCTGGAGTACCATATGAACAATTCGAGCAATTTTCTCTACTTCTATCATCACAAACAACAATACTTGGTGTATCAGCATCAGGAAAAGAAGAGAAGAGAAATGGTTTTTCTTTCTTAATTTTTTGAGCTTCAGGACCGTCTATACTTTCTACTTCAATTACTTTTAATTTAGGCAATCCATTTTCCACTACCATTATAGTAGCTACCCTTTCTGCAAAACTCAAACTGTAGTGATACAATATTAGGCATGGACAAAACTTACAATTCAAAACAACATGAAGACAAAATATATTCTTTATGGGAAAGTTCTGATTCATTCAAACCAAATTTAAAAGCAAAAGGAAAACCCTTTACAATAATCCTTCCCCCACCAAATGCTAATGCACCTCTGCACTATGGTCATGCTATGTATTCAATTGAGGACGTTTTAGTCAGATACCACAGGATGGCAGGTGATCCTACTCTCTGGCTACCTGGTGCTGATCATGCAGGTTTTGAAACACAAGTGGTATACGAAAAACATTTATCAAAAGAAGGAAAAAGTCGCTTTGATTTTGACCAAATTACTCTTTTCAAAAATATATGGAAGTTTGTAGAAAGTAATCGTGGAACCATGGAAAACCAGTTGCGAAAACTAGGCTTCTCTCTTGATTGGAGTAGACTCAAATTCACACTAGACGAAGATATCGTAAAAACAGTCCACAAGACATTTAAAAGGCTTTTTGACGATGGACTAGTTTTTCGCAACGACAGACTTGTTAATTATTGCACCAAGCATGGTACGGCATTTTCAGATCTAGAAGTAAACCACATTGAAAAAACAGATAAACTGTATTTTATAAAGTTTCCATTAAAGCAAGACCCTGGCAAATCTATAACCATAGCAACCGTGCGACCTGAAACTATCCCGGGCGACGTTGCAATTGCAGTTAACCCAACTGACAAAAAGTACAAGACTCTAATAGGAAAAACTGCCATAAATCCTCTCAATAAACGAGAGATGCTAATTATTGCTGACAGCTATGTTGAAAAGGAATTTGGCACAGGTGCTTTAAAAATTACACCAGCACACGATGAAAATGATTTTAATCTATCCAAAAAGCACAATCTCCCACTTATCCAGGTAATTGGTTTTGACGGCAAGATGACTAAGGAGTCAGGTAAATATGAGGGGTTAAAGGTGGTTGCTGCAAGAGAGAATGTTTTGCAGGATCTAAAGCAAATGGGTCTTTTCGAAAAAGAAGTCGATTACACGCACTCAGTAGGAACTTGTTATAAATGTGGAAATAATCTTGAACCACTCCCCTTGCCACAGTGGTACATTAAAATGGATGGTTTGGCCAAAGATGCAATTGATGTAGTTAAAAAGGGGGACATTAAAATACTTCCAAAAAGATTTGAAAAAACTTACTTCCACTGGTTAAGCAATATTCGTGATTGGAATATATCAAGACAAATTGTTTGGGGTATCCAAATACCTGCATATAAATGTGATAAATGTAGTGAGTGGACAATTACACAAGGTGCTGTTCCGAAAACTTGTTCTTCTTGCAAACACACAAAACTAACTCAAGACACTGACACTTTTGACACATGGTTTTCTTCTGGACAGTGGCCATTTGCCACACTTAATTACCCAGAAGGTAAGGATTACAAAACTTTCTATCCAACAAGCGTTATGGAAACGGGGTACGACATATTGTTCTTTTGGGTTGCAAGAATGATTATGTTAGGGCTGTATTCAACTGGCAAGGTTCCGTTCAAAACTGTTTACCTGCATGGAATGATTAGAGATTCTAAGGGTCAAAAAATGAGCAAGAGTAAAGGCAATGTAGTTAACCCGCTTGATGTCGCAGAAAAATTTGGGACAGATGCCCTGAGGATGTCTTTAATTGCAGGATCAGGTGCTGGTAATGATCAAAATTATTCTGAGGCAAAAGTAATTGGCTACAGAAATTTCACCAATAAAATCTGGAACATAGGAAGATATATCCAATTTGTATTTGAAGACACAAAAAATATTTCCTTCGACAAACCAAAGAATTTGGGAAAGGAAGACGAGAAACTATTAGAAAAATTAGATGTCTTGATAAAATCAGTAACCACAAACTTAAATAAGTTCAGACTCAACTCCGCACTTGAGTCCATTTATGAATTTGCATGGCATGAATTTGCAGACAAATACATTGAAGGTACAAAGGATAGGGCAAAGGAAAAGGATAAAGCGGTGCTCTATACACTACGGTATACCTACTTGATAATTTTAAAACTTCTCCATCCATTTGCTCCTTTTGTGACAGAAGCCATTTGGCAGCAAACTCCTGATCTCAAAGAAAAGAACCTGATAACGGCTTCATGGCCAAAGGCCTAACTTCTATTGCGATTGGTCCTTATTTCCTCTAATGTTTATGTATGCCCCCTTCAAAAAAGAGCAAGAAAAAAATAAACAAAAACAAAGAACTAATTAATCTTTTTTATATTGTAAGTGTAGTTCTCTTGCTGCTTCTTTCCATATATAACTTAGAAAGCGTTACTAACAAAATTTCCGGTGTATTAGGTGTTCAAAATGAAGTAAATGAACGGGAATTGGTTGAAGAAAAATTATACTGGGAAGAGTTTTTATCTACTAACCCAACTTACTACGACGGATGGTATAAACTGGCTGAAATAGAATTTTTGCTAGGTAACCTTACTTCGTCAATAACTTTTCGTGAGTTTGCAAACAGAATTGATGCCAATCATTAAAAACTTCTAATTGAAGATTATTCCTTTTTATCCTCTATTTTTGCTTCTTCTTTATCTTCAGGTTTTTCTCCCTCTGCAGGAGCCTCTCCTTCAATTGCTTCCGCTCCTTCAACACCTTCTGCAGGAACTGCAACTACTACTTCCTCTTCCTTTTGTAGTGGTTCAACTTTTACTATTATTGCATCAGCATCCTCCTTAATTTCTACCTTTGAAGAAACTTTCAGATCTTTTATATAAATGGCCTGATCGACTTCGAGAAGTATGGATACATCAACTACAATTTTTTCAGGTAAGTCTGTTGGAAGTGCTTCAACTTCTACTTCATCTATTTGAGAAACAACTGTTCCAAGTCCTTGCTTTTCTGCAGGAGACTCACCTTCAATTACAATCGGAACTGCAGCAGAAATTTTTTCAGTCAAATCAACTTGTCTAAAATCGATATGTAATATATCTTCACTCACTGGATCCTTTGTCATGTTACTCACCAAAACTGGTTTTCCTGAAAGGTCAATAATTTGAGTTTCACCTGCTTCTGAGTATACTTTTTTGAATTCTTTCAAATCTACGGTAATTGCGTTGGACTTAACTTTTTTTCCAAAGATGTTCGCAGGGACTTTACCTGCTTCTCTTAATTTTTTAACCTTTCGGCCGAAGACTGTTCTCTTCTCAGATTTGAGTTTAATGTTACTCATTGAATGTTATTCGTTTTATACTTGCCATGTATTTTTTTGAAAAAGTTATTTTTTTAAAAGTTACTCTTATTTGAAAAAGACTTTTGTAGAAAAATCTGTTCGCAGGTTTGTATTATATAGGTAGCCACCTTCTCTAGTCAAGATGGGGGTTGGAATGCCTGTCACAAACTCCAGGCTAGATGGTTTAAAAGTGACAGACAATGGATCCATGTCTGTTCCTGACTGTTTGTTTACATCAAGTCTATATTCCCCACCAGCTCTCAACGAATCTGTTGGCAAGCTCCATGAAACTTGAAGACGATCGCTTTTACCGGGGAGTATCTCAAGTAAAAATCCTATCTCTCTTCTTCCTTCAATGTCTTCAATTTCATACTCTAAATCCCTAAGTCCTCCACCTTCACTATAAAGTCTTACATTCCCTATACTTGCCGACTGTGGAACTACTAACCTAGTGAAGCTTTTGTACTTGCCTTGGTTACCTAGAGCTTGTCCTGCTTTGTTTGTGTAGGTAACTAAAAGCTCATGGACTATACTATCTTTTTCTACTGATATAAAAAGATCCTGGACTCTTTGTATGTAATAGTTTGCTTTGTTAACACCCAAATTGGCGTCAACAAGGTAATACTTGTCCCAAAAACATCTAGGTCCACAATAAGTATCTACTTCAACTGAACCATCGTATCCAAGAGAATTAATTGAATTTTGACTGTTCGTATCATGAACAAATAGTTGTATGTGTCCCCTTTCCAAATTATCGTAAACTTTAATCAAACTCAAAGATTCTTTAGAGGGGTCTAGGTTTTGCAACTCCAACACAAGCTGCTTTGATAATGAAGTTAAAAAGCTCGCTTTCTTTGTAGAACCGGGGAAAAAATTATTTTCAACTTCAGCTTGGGTTGTTACATATAAATTTTCGCTTGTTATAGTCTTTCCAAAATCAGACAAAACAATTGGACCTGTTACCTCCAATAAACTCTGTACAAATTGAAGATCAATTGCTATAACCCCGTCAACTTGTACATCAATTTCTTTGTCTAAAAACCATTCTATTTTAGTGGCCGAAGAAGGAAAATCAGGGTTCCAATTAGCATCTCTCATATACCACCCTCCCTCCCCTAAGTACTTGGCAATAGGAGCTGGTGGCTCTACATGGCCTTTTAGCTGACCGTCGGCGGAATATACATCTGACACAATAATATCCGACATTCTTCCACCGTCAAGAGTAACAATTGCATATGACCCAATAAACCCTCCAGTTGGTCGAAGTTCCATATTGTTCTGAAAAAGAACCATATACTTTTTTTGAGAAACTCCTCCCAACAAACTATTTAAGTTTGAGGCAATCTCCTTTACTGAATATATCTTGTCTGCATACTCACCCACATTTATATTTTGCTCTACCAGTCTTTCCCTTACCAACTTAGCCGGGAAACTATTAACTGTGTCTATTATTCCTTTTAAAAATCCCAGGTTAATATACAAACCATCGAGTTCTGCTGAAAGTTTTGTGGAAACCTCTTCCATGTTATATATTTTGTTTCCAGTGATATTACTGGCCAAAATACTTGCTTCACTCAAAACTTGCTGGACATTTCTGACAACTCGTACTGATTGCAAAACAATATCTGCCGTTTCAGAATACATAGGAATTCCAAAATTTAAATTCTTGACAATCAACGAAGATTTTTGAGAGACTTGAATTAGTCTAGTTGAGAGAAGATTTTTTGATGGCATTGCTTTAACTCCAAAATACAAAGAAGAAACTGAGACAAAAAGAAACAAAGCCGGCAGCAAAAAGACTAGTATTAAACCAACCAATACCAAAGTTGCCTTTTTAAAAGATACTTTAGAAAAACGAATATTTTTAATTTTTCCTCTCGGACCAACTATCTTAGCAGTCGTTTTTTTTGGTAATACTAATGCTGCGCTATCTTGTTTGGATTTCACCTTCTTTGGCTTGGGAAAAATATCCTTCAACTCCACCCCCTTTAAAACAAAACTTTTGCCGCTGTGGCCAAACGACAACAAGTCTTTTGCTATTGCTTTTGAGTAATCGTAAACTTTGTCTGTTTTACCGCTTAGTATTCCTACACTAACTCTTGGATTAATACCAAGAACTGTCGTCGCTACATCTTTTTTTGATTGTGACAATATAACCAAACACTTAGAATCAACGTGAGACAAGAATTCAGAATATTTATCCAGTGTTAATCTCCTTGACAAATTCACTATTAAATAATCAACACCCTCCAATTTTTGTGGATTTTTTTTGACACGAAAATCTTTGTTCTTGAAATGAGTGGACAGTGTATCAAATAAATATGAGTCTTCTGAGAAAATTCCAACTGTGGGCAAGTAGTCTGACATAGTGTAATAATATTAGCATTTCCGCTTCAATGCAATTTCGTTCCATAAACTCAAAATCTCTTTTCCCGTTGAGAGCTGTGGAAATTAGTCGGTTTCCCGTTGAAGCGACTTGTCTAGTGTTACATTAACCAACTCATCAGCAAGTTTATTTTTGTCTCGATACGACCACTCAAAAATTACTTTAAAATCAAATGAATTCTGCAAAGATATAATTTTTGTAAAATACTCTTTCAGTATTTGGTTTTTTACTTTATAAACTCCTGTTAGTTGTCTCTGTATTAATTGCGAATCAAGGTTAAACAAAACCCTAGACAATTTATTCTTCCTTGAAAACTTCTCCAACCAGATCATTGCAAGTAGCACCGAGTTGTATTCTGCAACGTTATTGGTGTTAGTCCCTAAATAGTTAGAGCCCTCTCCAATAACTTTACCTTTTTCCGTCACCACAAAAGCTGAAGCGGCAGGACCAGGATTTCCACGAGATCCACCATCACAATATATTTTTAAATTTTGCGCCATTGTTTTATATTACCAAAAGTAAATCCAATTATCATTGTCAACAACAACATATTTTGTTGAAGTGTAAGCCAGTAGTGGTCAAACGTTCCAGTAAATAAAATTGGTAAAACAAAGAACG
Source organism: Candidatus Microgenomates bacterium (assembly GCA_016784385.1). Classification (GTDB taxonomy): domain Bacteria; phylum Patescibacteriota; class Microgenomatia; order UBA8517; family UBA8517; genus BS150m-G53. Next base: position 8,915 of record JADHUT010000015.1, read on the forward strand.
TTAAGTATGGAGAAAACAAATAGGCCAACACCCCAAACAGTCCCAGCACCCCAGTCTCTGCCAACACCAGAAGAAAGTTGTTGTGAACTGGTTGCAATTGCCAGGAGTTTTCAAAACCAATATTAGTACTCACCAGTTTTGGAATGAAGTTGTTTAAACCAACTCCAAACAAAGGACTTGTTTTAAAGATCTCGACTGATGCATTTGCCAACTTTATCCTCGCTACAACACTGCTGGTAACTACCCTACCGCTTTTTATATAAAGGGTCGCAATCGTTGCAACTAAAAGAAACGCGACAACTTTTCTTTTGTTTACTTTAAACTTGAAAACAAAAAACAAAAGGAGTGCTGAAACGAAAACATTTAGTGAATTTACTAAAAACAAAACACACACTATTAGGGACAGCAAAAGATAAAAAAAGTTTTTTGAAAACACATCAGAGAATTTGCTTTTGAAGTAAAGAAGAAACACAGAAAAGACAAACAAAAAGCCCGCTAGTGAATTTGGGTGGGAAAAAGTAGAATAAGGGTGTGGAGAAATTCCAGGAGAACTAAATCTCAAAGCTCTCTCCCCCAATAAATAAAATGCCCCCCCTAGAGAACCTTTGTTTATAAACTGAGATATTGCCAAAAGACAAACTATAAAAACAGAGAATGAAAGAGGTTTGATGAAATGGTCAAAAACTTTGATTTCTTTATTGGACTTTATAATCATTGCCAACAAAAACAACTCCAAAAACTTAAACCACTTAAAAACGGTTGGAACAAGGTGTGTTGAGGTCGCGGTATTAATTATCACAAAAGATATTATCCCCGCGGTAATTACAATTCTTCTTTTACTAAATTTACCAAATTTTGGTCTCTTTTTTATAAACCAATAAATTATTAATAGCAGTACAACAATGTCGGTTATGAAAATAGCAGGGATTAAATAATCTATACTGAATCCAAAAACAAGAGGGGCGAATTTATTAAAATGAATAGAAAGTTGGAATGGAAGTAAAAATGATAAAAATGTAAATAATTTTGTCACAATGAAAAAAGCGAAAATAATATGGTCACTTAGTTTTAACTATTAGATATCTCTCGTCCCCTTCTCCTTCTGACACTGATTCTACTTTCTTGTTTTCTGCTATATACATATGAACGATTCTTCTTTGGCCCGGGGTCAGATTATAAATTGGCTGAGGCTGCTTTGTTTCTATGGCTCTTTCAATAGTCTGGTCTGCCAAACTTTTAATTTTGTCCTCCTGTTTTTGTCTGTAATCACCAATGTTTACAAGCACTCTAACCCACTTGTCAGTTTTTCCTTTAAACATAAGGGTTAAAACGGTTTGAATTGAATTTATGTTTTCCCCCCTAAAACCAATCAAAAGACCTGTCTCTCCCTCTGTTTTTAAATTAACTTCATATGAATCCTCTTCTATCTCAACAACTTCAACCTCGACAGAAACTCCGGCAAGACCCATTAGCTCTTCGGCTAATCCTTGTAGAACCTTTTTGTTGTCAATTTTCTTTGTTGCCATATTATTTTGCTGATTTTACCAGACCAAGTCGTTTACGACAATCGGCGCAATTTATTCACCCAAGGGGCAAGTCCTCCCCACCCAATACTATTATATTGTTGCCACATTTGAAAAATAGAGAAGAGCAACCAATACAGCGCAAGCCCTGATGGAAATCTAATTCCAAAAAGAATGGTCATTGCAGGAAAAGTGTATATCATCGAAGATTGCATGGATGCTGCCATATCGTCAGCCCCTCCTACGGTCTTTTTGGCTATTTTTTTCTCTTGCTCAACCACTTTCATATTCATCTTTGCTGACAAAAACTGAACAAGTCCGGCAAGTATTAATATTGGGCCTGGAATTGGGAAACCAACTCCTGGTATTGCAAATGTGTCAGGTTTTGTAACATTGAGGTATAAAAATTTAGTATTTAAAGTTGTCTCTCCTACAAACCTTAGTGGTTCATACAAAAGCTCATTAATTTTTGAAATAGTATCTCCATTACTGGAAAGCACTTGATTAAATACATTAAACAATGCTATCAGCACTACAATTTGTAATATATAAGGTAAACACCCAGCGCCAGGATTAATACCTTTTTGTTTATATAGCTCACTTTGAGCCTTCATCATTCCTTGCTTGTCGTTCTTGTATTTTTTCTTTAGCTTTGTCAGAAGTGGTTCTACCTCTTTCATCTTTTTCATTGAATTCATATATGGTTTTGTTAATGGATTCAAAACCAACCGAAGCACTAATGAAAACCCAATAATAGCAAAGCCCATATTGGATCCTAGTACTTTATAAAAAAGAATAAGTCCGTTGGTTAGTGGTTGAATTAGTATTATTTGAAATGGATTCATTGTTTTGTTTAGTAGTAAAAAAAATTCACTTGAGCGGATCATATCCACCTTTTGTGAACGGATTACATTTTAACACTCTTTTGGTAGATAAAAAAAGAGCCTTAAAAAAATTGTGTTTATTGAAAGCCTGACCTGCATATTCACTACAGGTTGGTACAAATCTACAATTACCACCAAACAAGTACTTTATCACAGGTGAAATATGTTTTTGATACAGTTTTATCATTTTTTAAAAATTACTTGAGAAGATTTGTTTTTTGAAGGGCTTGCATTACTTCACTCGTTAATACCCCACTCTCCTTTTTTGCAGCAATTGGTTTTACTAAAAAAACAACATCATACCCTGGTTTTATACTCTCATAATTAACCCTGACAGCGTCACTTAGTATTCTTTTTATTTTATTTCTAGTTACTGCTAGTTTTGAAATTTTAGTAGAAATCACAAAACCAAATAAAGTTGGTTCCAGATCCTTCCTTTCTATAGTACCCATACCAAATGAGGGGAACTGAGAAATATTACCCTGGAGTTCAACACGAGCAAACGAAGATCTTTTTTTGAGTCTATATTTTGACGGTAACATATAACTGAATAATTAAAAGGGCAAATTAGTCACTAGCTGTTAGCTTCTTTCTTCCTTTTTTTATTCTTCTTTTAAGTAAAGCTTTCCCAGATTTTGTACTGTTTCTTTTTCTGAATCCGAACTTACTTATTCTTTTCTTTTTGCTTGGTTGATATGTTCTTTTTGTTGCCATGGGGTAATTATATCAGATTTACTACAAAATGACTATTGATTATTGTGGATAACTTTTTTAAGATGACAGCTCCTCTGCTCGCGGCTTTCGACTAATGATATATGGATAATATAGATAAAAACAAAACATGGAAAGACACTCTGGAATCGCTTCGTGTGTCTGTCTCAGATGCCACTTACAAAACATATCTAGCAAACACCCACCTTGCTGATTTAAAAGAAAATCAAGGTAGGGCAGTTGCACAAATTGGATGTAATTCTGTTTATATTAAAAACCAAGTAGAAAGCAGGTACTTTGGAATAGTTCAGGATACTTTGTCTAGAATATTGGAAAAGCCGGTAGACATTAGTTTTATTGTTAAGTCTTCATCTGTCACAAAAGAAAATGTAGACAAAACACCTTCTCCTCTTTTTGACCAACCAAAAATAGACAAATTAGTTTTTAATGAGGCCATTAAGAGAGCAAGGCTCAGAATGGGTTTCACTTTTGAAAACTTTGCAGTATCTAGCTCTAACCAATTTGCACATGCAGCGGCTGAGGCAGTTTTTAAAAATCCCGGTCAAGCATACAACCCTTTGTTTATATGGGGTGGGGTAGGGGTTGGAAAAACCCACTTAATGCATTCTGTAGGTCGTTGTATCCTGGAGGCTAACATTGACAGTAAAATAGTGGCTTGTACGGCGGAAGATTTCACCAATGACATAGTCGAGGGGATTAGGAATAAAACAACCCCACAGGTCAGAAAAAAGTATAGAAGCATTGATGCACTACTAATAGACGACATCCAATTTATTGGAGGAAAAGATACTGCACAAGAAGAATTTTTTCATACATTCAACGCAGTTACTTCTGCTGGAGGCCAAGTAATACTAACTTCAGACAAACCACCTTCTGAAATTGCAAAACTTGAAGATAGGCTCAAGTCTCGTTTTGAAGCAGGATTAATAGTAGATATAACAAACCCGGATTTTGAACTTCGTTGCGCAATAGTTCAAATCAAAGCGGAGGAGCGAGGATTAAAACTAGAATCTGAAATGGTACAACTAATTGCAGGAAACATTGACTCTGCAAGAGAAATACAAGGTTTTTTAGTGAAACTATTTTCCCAAGCAAACTTCAAAGGAACTGAGATCACCCATGAATATATACAAAACTTACTTGGGAAAAGCCAAGACCCAAGCAATGGTCATGAAATAAAAGCAAATCCAACAGAAGTAGTTGCCATGGTGTCTAAATACTTCTCTCTTGGAAAAAGAGAACTATTGGGAGCGTCCAGAAAAAGACCAATCGTTAGACCAAGACAAATTTTAATGTATATATTAAAAACCCAACTAGACTTACCTTTCCAAGAAATAGGAAGACTTGTTGGAGGCAGGGATCACACTACTGTTATGCATGGTGTGGAAAAGATAACACAACTAGCCTCAGAGAGTGGGGACATAAGAGAGGATATCAAGGGGATAAAAAAAACACTTTGAGGATAAAAAAATAAAGTTTTCCACTTATCCACAATTTGCCAATAGTTTTCCACAAATTTATCCACCGGGTTATGGACAGAAAAAACAACGAATATCAGCCTCCAAACTTGAAAGCTTTCCACATATCCACTGTACCTACTACTAGTACTACTAGTTAATATATGATAAAAAGACACTAATGAAATTATCAGTAATTCAAGAAAATCTGAAAAACTCATTGAACTTATGTTCACACTTTATTAGCCCAAAAGCACAACTACCGATATTAGGCAACATCAAGCTCGTTGCTACCAAATCTAAACTAATACTAACTTCAACAAACTTGGAGACTTCAGTTTCTACTTCAATTGGAGCAAAGGTGGACAAGGAAGGTGAAATTACAGTACCAGGAAGAGTAATAACTGATATTATTTCAGGATTGTCTGCAGGTAACGTTTCTTTAGAGGTTAGAAAAGAGAGAATAACTATAGAAAGTGGAAGTTTCAGGTCAACTATAGCCGGTATGAATACTTCAGACTTTCCTAAGGTTCCGTCCATTGTTTCAAAAAGCAATCTAGTTACATTAGACAGAAAATTATTTATAGATTCTTTGTCTAAATGTCAGTTTGCAGTAAGTAGTGATGAGACAAGACCTGTTCTTACCGGGGTGCTTTTTAAGTTTAGTGGTAACACACTTCATTTAGTGGCAACCGACGGCTTTAGGTTGTCCCAGGTAAGCATGGGGGTTGGTAATAAGGTCGATATAGACAAACTAATTGTTCCAAGGGCTGTTCTTTCTGAAATTATTAAATCAACGGGAGAGGGAAATATTGAATTTTCATACAATGAAAAAGACAATCAAGTATTATTTGGAGTAGAGGATAGTATTTTTTCAAGTAGGGTAATAGAAGGGGAGTTTCCTGATTTTGAAAAAATAATTCCAGGCAAAGCGCTTTACAAAGTTTCAGTAGATAAACACGAACTAGGGCAAGCTATTAGACTTGCTTCTGTATTTGCAAGAGAATC
>JADHUT010000016.1 GCA_016784385.1 Candidatus Microgenomates bacterium
GAGCCAAGCTTGACGATCAGCGAAATCGAGGATCTGTAGAAACGGTTTTTGGGCTTCAAATCGGACTTTTTTGCCTTCTATCCTAGTGTTCGATAGTACAAGCTTGATTAATTGCCTTCTTTCTTCAACTTCTGAACTTTTGAAAAGTTCGTAAGCACGACTTGATATTTCTAGTACATATTTAGCCGTAATATAGTAGTTATCTTCTGCGTCTTGCAACATTGAGAGTCTTCCGTCTATGTCTGCCAATTGTTGTCGGAGCAATTGCCGATATTTGTCATGTTCACTGTCAGTAATTCCCACAACTTGTAGCGGTGCCAAGGCTTCCTTATCCTGCAAGCCAGATTCTTAAACCAACAACCTATTCAGGTTTTCAACTGTAATGAGCTGGGTGTGTGATTCGGGGTATGTTTCTGTAAATGCAGACGTTATTTTTCCTGAACGAGTCTTTATTTCAGAAGCAATTATTGCTTCGTCTTTATGCAAAACAAGATCAACCTCACTTCCCCATTTCGTTCTCCAATAATAAAAATTATATCTAAGATTATTATATTTATTTATCTTTTGAAGCTCATTAATTACAAAATTTTCAAAAATATTTCCATAATCACGTCTAAATTCTACTGGTGAAAAATCATTGATAATCGCATTTCTGATGCCCAAATCCCAAAAATATATTTTTTCTGTTTTACCAATTTCATCCCTCCTTCTTTTAGTAAATGGGGGCAATGTATAAATAACATAAATTTTTTTGAGAATCTCTAAATACTCAATTACTGTAGGTCTTGCTATTCCAACCCTATTAGATAAATCTGATATATTCACTTGTTGACCAATTTGATATGCAAGTAATTTTAAAATTGCTTGTAAATTTTTTGTATTCTTAACCAAATTCAAGTAAAAAACATCTTTCAAAATAGTACTATCAATTAATTCTAATAAATAATCTTCTTTGTCTTTTGTGTTTAATAAATCAGGATACATGCCGTATCGCATTGATTCCAAAATGTTATCTTTAAATACATCAGTTCTTGTTTTACCCATCTTTAAATCTTCTTTTTTAATAATTTCATCTATCTTTTTGGTTTGAATTAATTTTTCTTCAAATGTTAATGGATACATTTCAATTAAATACTTTCTCCCAGCTAAGCTTTCGCTGGCCTTATTGGCAATCTCTAGTGAAGATGAACCACTGATTATTAGTTTTACTTCTTTTAGTTCGTCGTGGATCAATTTTGCAATAATTCCCGGATCATCCAGTCTTTGTGCTTCATCAAGAATTAACAAGTTGTTGTCATTTTTACTCTCTTGTTTAATTATTGATTTTATCTTTTCAAGATCTCTGGAGTTAAAAGACTCAACATAATCACTTTTTTCAAGATTAATATAAACCGCTTCTGGGAAAGTATTTTTAAGCAATGTTGTCTTGCCTGTTTGGCGAGCACCAAGCAAAACTACGACCTTATTGTTATTTGCAACTTGATTCTTTATTTTGTCGGATATTTGTCTGTACATATGTAAAATATTTATGTAATCCTACTATACCAGAACGACCTACTTTTTGTCAAGTATCAATGTATTTGTGCCTGTCATATTAAAGGTAATTTACATATTAACTATCAAATACAGTTTTCATATCTTGCAGTCTAAACTAAAATCCAAGAAAATTAATTATCATTAAGTTCAATAATTATCCCATATTACAAATAAATCTTTTCTGGTTTAAAACTTCATCTTTAAAACAGGAGATTTTCTGATATAACAAAATCAGATGAAGAAAACTGATGGCTACAAAGTCTGCATAGAACACTGTAAAGGTGGAACTACTTTTGGAGCGGGAGTAGTAGGTTTTTTGAAAGCACTTGTGTGGCCAGCTTATTTAATCAATCTTCCAAACCACAGTCATAACTTTTTACCAACAAAACTGTATTTATTACCAACATTCGGTTATTTGCGTGAAAAACTGTTATAATATAGCAGTAGAAAGGAGGATATATATATGAAAGGTACAATTAAAACAAAGACAGACAAAGGATTTGGGTTTATTTCTCGAGATGGAGAAGACAAAGATCTTTTTTTTCACTCAACAGACTTAGTTGGCATAACTTTTGACGAACTTCAAGTAGGAGCAGTCGTTACATTTGAAGTTGTGGACGGTGAAAAAGGTCCAAGCGCAAAAAACGTAAAACTCGCATAATATCATTTAGGAGTTTAAATAAAAAAACCTTGCTTTACGCAGGGTTTTTTTGTGTCTTCGAGAACACTTTTTTAAAAAAAAGTACACAAAACTGGCAGAATTATCTTGCTTTGGATTAATTAATAAAGAAAATTATTTCTTTTTTGCAGGAGTCTTTTTTACTTTAGAAATTTTTGCTTTCTTGATTTTCTTTTCAATCTTTTTGTCTGATTTTATCTCTTTAACTTTCTTTACAACTTCCACAGGAACAACAACCTTAGAAGGCTTTGATTCTAAAATCGCTAGTATTTTTTCTAACTTTGCATTAATAGCCTCAATCTGAGAATTGTCTGGTCCAGAGCTTTGTGGCCTAAAACTATCTCTTTGTGGTCTTGGAGAATCTGACCTTCTGTCTCCCTTGTTTTCAAAACAGCTTGAGCAAAACACTGGTTTACCGCTTGTTGGTCGAAATGGAACTTGGCAATCTTTACCACAATCGCTACAGGTTGTACTATGCATTTCACGATCCCCGCCTCTATTTCCACCACCTCTATCAAAGCTTCTTCCTCCACCACCACTTCTTCCACCAAAAGAACGTCCTCCGCCTCTATTTCCTCCTCTGTCGTCTCTTCCGTAATTTCCCATTGCTTTTGATTATATCACCTTTGCAACGCATATGATACTCTAAAAAAAATATTTAAACTTTCTCAGAAAAACTGGTATGCTTAATTTTGTAAAGGAGGTGGAGTAATTTATGTTTTTAGGAATTATTTTTTTGACAGTTGGTCTTTTGTCTTTAGGTCAACAGCTTGGCTACATTTCAGCAAGTTTGGAACTTTTCTGGCCTGTGATATTTATTGCCATGGGCTTGTCTCTGGTTTTTGGAAAAAAAGGGCCACACGGTCGTTTCTGTGGACCTTGGTGCGGAACTAAGCTCAAATAGTAAAAAAATGAAAAACCATTTCGCTGGTATATAACACGCTGCTTCTGATATTATTAACTCAAGTGAAAGTTAAAAATATAAAAATATTGATCTTATCAATTGCTATTTGTCAGCTTGCTGGAATTATTGGAGCATTTTTTACAACTCCTGCAATTCCTACTTGGTATGTTGGGCTTGTAAAACCATCATTTAATCCTCCCTCTTGGTTATTTGGGCCTGTTTGGACCCTACTATATACTCTTATGGGCATTTCTCTTTATAAAATCTGGTTAAAAAAGTCAACTCTACTAGGAAAGAAAAAAAGTGAGGCCATATTTGCAATAAAAATTTTTGGGATTCACTTAGCGTTAAACTCTCTTTGGTCAATTATATTTTTTGGCTTTAAAAATCCCCAGATAGCTTTTTTTGAAATTGTTGTTTTGTGGACATTTATTATTTATGTAATAAAACTATTTTGGAAAATCGAAAAAATCTCCGGAATTTTATTGCTCCCCTATTTAGTCTGGGTCAGCTTTGCTATGGTTTTAAACTTTTCCATTTGGACACTAAACCCAAAACCTTTGTCTGTTTTTGCCCAAGAATTCAATTACCAAAAAAGCTACTCAGACTACACTTTCACTAAAGACAAATACAACTCAGCCTTAACCGACTTTAACAAAAAGAAAGATTCTTTTCTTAAAAACCAAACACTTTCTTTAAAAGAAGAGGCAAGAATTTCCCTTTACGACCTGCTTTTAGAAAGAAACAATTTAATAACAACTTATCTAACAAGTCTCAGGCTCAGATTGTTAGAATCAAAAGGATTGTCCCCAGATGAAAAAACTGCTGCAATCTCCTTAATTTCTGAGGAATTTAAATGGTTTGAAAATCATAAAAATAATTTTTTGAAAGAGGACAGTCTTGAAGATTTAATTAGTAAGTCCACCGAAGAAGATATCAGACTCTCTGAGAGTACCACTCCTGCAATTAATTATTCACTTGTGAGTATTGGTTACGATGACATTTCCACAAAAGAGAGTGAGCACTTAGACATTTATAATTCTCTAAAAGATGAATCCAACGAGCTGGTAGCGCTAGGAAGAGCCGATTCCTCCCTTTTTGAAAGATGGTTTTCTGATATTGAAGGAGAAATAAATAACTTGGACAAAATTGAAGATGAGATTTTATTAAACCTAGAAGGCCTCAGTTCTTCTGAGAGCTATTCACAAAAAAAGGCCTTTAAAGATTCTCTCGAAGGGTTTACTCCAGCAAAGGAGTCTTTACTTAAAATTAATCAATATTTGTCTGAACTGGAAAATGTAATAGAAGAAAAAAGATAATGGAAAACACAAATCAAACACCAACACCCAATCAAATACCAGTACAGGACGTTGCCCAGGTTAAAGGCAGCAATAAATTTTTGGAAAAAATAAAGCCTTTTTATGACAAATTTGATCTTAAATTGACAGGATTAGTACCTGATCCTAAGTTGCGCAAAATCATAATTATTTTAGTATCTGGTTTTACACTTTTTTTTGCTCTTATTTTGATAATCGGAACAATAATCTCTGTCTCAAGGCCAAAAGTTCAACAAAACTATACTCTCAACAAACCTTCCATAACACAAAATAGTCCTGATCCAGAAATTCCACAAACCAAAACTCAAAAGGAACTGACAGATCTAAAAAACGAACTCAACAGTCTAAAATTTCCCCCTAGTGAGCTAACTACTCCCCCTATTGAAGTTGGAATTGATATGCAATAATACCAATTAATAAATGATTAACACTAGCAAGCAATTTTATGGGCAGCAAGAAAACGAAAAAATACTATACGTTGTTAAACCTCATTTTTTGGCCACCCTTTTTAATTTAATCAAGGTTTACATCATAGCAGTGGCTGTTTTTGCCATTTTTTTTATGATGGCTGAAATCATTTCAAAGGAAGCTAATTTACTGCATATTTTAGGGGTTGTGATAAGCGCAACCATTTTTATAATTGGAACCAAGTTTATAAAAAGCTATGAAAAAAGAAATGTTGGCTACATTACAGACAGAAGAATTGTCAGATTTGATCCAACAACATTTTTTGCTACAAATATAAGAACCTTGTCTTGGGATGAAGCAGTAAAAGTAAAAACATTCTCACCAAATATGTTGTACAAACAAGCAATGGTAGGAACAGTTGTTATTCATGCAAGAACTTCTGTAAAAACCACAGACGAAGAAATCTCCCACTCAATGGCTGCAGACGATATTGAACTTAAAGATGTTTACCTTTATAGAGACTTGGGAAATTACATAGACAAAATTTTATACACCTACAAACAAATTCCTGCTGAAATGAAAAAAATTAGAAGTTTCATCCCCAAACCCAAAGGCAAAAGGTATTAAGAAACTCTCAACTTCAAATTCGGAAATTTCCACTTTTCCGCTTTTGACCAGTCAACATATCCAGTTGAATCAACTCTTTGCCAAAAAAGTCTTTCTTCTTTTTCTGTTTTAAATTTTGGTATTTTTTTAACTTTTTCATGTTTTTATTAATTTATATTGTAGATGAAAACTCAACTTACGGAAATCTTTTCAAAAAAAAGTAAAATGTTGAACCTATATCGTATCGGATATGTCAACTTTTGACCTTATCCGATATTAGTCCAAATAATCCTGAAGTTTTTGTCTCCTTGAAGGGTGTTTCAGTTTACGAAGCGCTTTTGCTTCAATTTGTCTTATTCTTTCTCTTGTCACTCCAAATACTTTTCCTACCTCTTCCAGTGTCATTTGTTTTGATGCCTCGAGTCCAAAGCGGAGCTTTAATACTCTTGCCTCTCTGTCAGTAAGAGTTGCTAATACTTCATCTAGATGGCCTTTCAAAAGCTGCTTGGAAGCTTGATCAACAGGTGAAGGTTGTCCATCATCTGGTATAAAATCTCCCAACACGCTTTCCTTGTCTTCTCCAACAGGAGCTGCAAGGGAAGTTGTCTCTTGTGCTAGCTTGAATATTTCTCTTACTCTGTCTGGCTCTAGTTCTACTTCAACACCAATTTCCTCAGGAGTAGGTTCCCTACCCAACTCTTGCATAAGACGCCTGCTAATTCTATAAAGCTTGTTTATGGTCTCAACCATATGAACAGGAATTCGAATTGTTCTTGCCTGATCTGCTATGGCTCTTGTTATGGCTTGCCTGATCCACCAAGTTGCGTAAGTGGAAAATTTAAATCCCTTCCTCCAATCATATTTTTCAACTGCCCTAATTAATCCCTGGTTTCCTTCTTGAATTAAATCCAGTAAAGAAAGACCTCTCCCTATGTACTTTTTGGCTATAGAAACAACAAGTCTTAAATTACTCTCAGTTAATTTGTCTTTTGCTCTTTTGTCTCCCTTTTCGTTCCTTTTAGCGAGCTCAATTTCTTCCTCAGCAACCAAAAGATCAACTCTTCCAATTTCTCGCAAATATTGTCTAACAGGATCAGTGGACTCAATCCCCTCAAGCCGGGTTAACATTTCAATTTCTTTATCAAGCTTTTCTTTTGAAGAAAATCCATCATCCCCATCCTCTGAAGTAACTGATTCAAAAACGTCTATACCTTCTCCTAACAACTTGTCATACAGTTCGTCCAACTCCTCTAATCTCTTTTCCGCGTCTGAAAATACTTCCAAAATATCTTCTTGTGTCAAGAAACCTTGACTACGACCTTTTTTAATTAATTCTAGTACTGGTTTTCTTATCATGATGCAATTATACCTTGTTACTGGCCATCCTCAAGAACGGAAAGTTTTTTGGCCACTTTTGCAAATTTCTTTTGGTGCCTGGTAAGGTCAGAATCATTTCCATTCCTTTCAGACTGTGCAATTTTAACACTCAAAGTTTCTAGTAAGTGCCGTAGTTTCAAGATTTTGAGTTCATTCAAAACAAGGCTTATTTCATCCTCTTCCAAGTCTACCAGGAGAAGTTCTGAAAATTTACCTTGCAACTCTTTTGGCAAATTACTAAAAAATTCTCCTACTTTTAAGTTTTTTATATCTCCGACCTTCTTGATTTCATCAATCACCCTTTGGACAAATGGTGTGGAAAAAAGCTTCAGTGTTTCCGTGTCTTTTAATTTTTCAGGTGAAAAAAGCAAGAATAGAGCAACTAATTGTTCTTCCAAAAGCTGTTTTCTTGGTTTTTGAGCAACAAGTTGTTTTTCAGGCAAAACTCCTCCAGATTGACCTTCTGCTGTTTTTCCTTTGTTAAGTTGAGCCGCTACCGATTCAGCAGGTACAGAAAGCCTTCTTGCAACAACTTCCACAAAATGTGCTTGAACAATACTGTCTGATATAAGCGATAATATTGAAACAACCTCACGACTTATTTTTGCCTTTCCAGTACTAGAAAGATCATTTTTTTCAAAAACACTATCAACCAAAAAATCCCAGACACCAACTGCCTCATCAAGATCCTTTTTATACTCTTCTATATTTCCCCGAGCAGCATCATCAGGGTCTTTAAAGTTAGTAAGCCTAGCTACTCTTACTTCCATCCCCTGGTTTTCTGCCATTATTACTCCTCGCTTTGCTGCGGCGTCTCCTGCGAAATCAGAGTCCAAGCAAAACACAATTTTTGAACAAAACCGCGAGATTAATCTTATTTGTTCCTCAGACAATGCAGAGCCTTTGATAGCAACAACATTTTTAATACCGTTTTTGTATGAAGAAATCATATCCAGCTCTCCTTCTACTACCACAGCTGATTTGGCATTTCTGATATCAGCTTTAACGATATTTAGGCCATACAATATTTTTGATTTTGAGTAAGCTGCAGTTTCTGGAGAGTTAATGTACTTTGCCCTGTCTTGTTTTACCCAAGGTAAAATACGGCCGGAAAACCCTACAATATTGTCTCTGTGGTCCATCAAAGGAAATACCACTCTGCCTCCGAACCTGTCATAGTTTTTGAATCCTCCTACAAAAAGTCCAGCTTTTTTAAGATCTTCAGCCTTGTATCCTTTTTTATCAACTAAATATTTATATAAAATTCCAGGGCTATCCGGAGAAAAGCCCAGCTGAAATTTCTCTATTGTTTCATCATCTAACCCTCTGTCTTTTTTAAGATACTCTAGTATCTTTTTGCCATTTGCGTGTTTGTGTAATATGTAATTGTAAAAGTTTAAAACTGAATGATTTATTGCAATTATTTTTTCTCTTTCGGTAGATTTAGTGGAAGAGTAAGTTGCAAGCTTAACCCCAACTTTGTCAGCCAAGTATTTTAGAGCTTCTCCAAAGTCCATTCCTTCGTGTTTTTGCAAGAATTCAAAAATATCTCCACTCTCAGAACATCCAAAACACTTGTAAATTTGAAGCTCAGGAGAAACCATGAATGAAGGTGTTTTCTCACCATGGAAAGGACAATTTGCCTTGTAGTTTCTACCTGCTTTTTTAAGGTCAATATATTCAGACAACAAAGATACAATATCAACCTTGCTCTTTACCTCTTCAACCTGACTTCCCATCCTGTGCGTAGTTTAACACAAACCTATAAAATCTTTAATCATAAACAACCGACCTATGACCTGCCGAAAGAATGTTAACCCATCTATCTTTTTTATTTATTCTATAAATAATTCTATAAACACCTACTCTGTATGAAAACTTTCCTGACATATTTCGTGTCAATGGTTTTCCTAAAAAAGGATCTTCTTTCAGTGTTTGTAAAGTGTCTAAAATTGCATTTTTATGAAAAATTGATATTTTTTTTAATTCTTTTCTTGCTTTAAAAGAAACAAGAAGTTTATACATTGAGTTTTAAATCTTTTTTAAGCTGTTCAAAAGTAATAAATCTACCTTTCTTAAAATCTTCTTCTCCTTCTTTAATAGCTTTCATTAAACCAGGATCAGACGTTATCTCATTTGTTTCTTTCCAAGATTCATATTCTGCTGCAGAAATTAATGCTGCTGCTGGAATTCCGTTTACGGTAATAACATACTCGTCTAATCTAGTTTTTGCTTTATTAACCAACAACGGTAAATCTGCTCTAGCTTTTGTAATAGGTAGTGTTTTTGTCATAATTATAATTGTACATAATTATGTACAGTCAGTCAACTTTTTAACTCAATTTCCAAAATTAAGGGAAGGTGATCTGAAATTTGAAGATCTGGAACATTAAAGTTCCTCACTTTTATACCTTTTTATTGCCTATATTTACACCTCTCGCACCAAAAATTAACAACACAAAAATAAATATTTTTAAAATAAAATGTCCTTGTAAATCTAAAAAATCTCTAGTCAAAGGAGTTATGTTTCCGACAACAATATGTGTAAAAATACCAAGAGGTAAAACCAAATATAACCAGTTTCGTTTTGGGATATAAATTTTAATTTTGAGTAGTATTTTTGATAGCAAAGAAGAAAACAAATAAATCCCTAAAAAAGCAGCTACAAAGTCAAATATTACATATTCACCAATACGAAATAGCCTTACAAATTCTATAAAATTCATGCGGTGGGGACAGGATTCGAACCTGCGCGGACTTGCGCCCACATCATTTCCAATGATGCTCCTTAAACCACTCGGACACCCCACCAAACGAAATGTAAGTATACCAAACTATCTGAAAAATTATGAATAATTAAACTTGAAGCGATTTTTCTATTTCTTTTTGCTCTCTTTTCCAAACTTTAATTAGTTTGTTTGCGCTTCTGAGTGCATCTTGTTCTCTTTTGAGCTTCAATTTTCTAATAGCAGCTGCATAGTCAAACCAAGAAACGGTGTCAAAACCAATCATTTCTCCACCAGTTTTGAAAACCATTACATAGAAAAGGTATTTAAAAACCATTGACTTGCCATTAATTGTTCCAACTCCTGTAGCCCTACTTGCTTCTTCAATTACAGTAACATTCATACTTCCTTGTTCTTTTGTTAATCTGATTGCAGCTCTGACTGAAGATTCTCCCTTTCTACCAATAGACTTTATTATTTCCCAATCTCCACCCTCTGTTTTACTCAAAAGAAAATGCACCCTGTTTCCTCGTATTTCTTTAAAAACAATTGCCCCTCCAATTAATTGTTCTGTGGCTCTATTTTTCATATTGGTATTCTACCACAAAAAAATTATGCGGAGGATATAGGAATCGAACCTATTAGGGATTTCTCCCACTGGTTTTCGAAACCAGCGCATTGCCATCCTGCCCATCCTCCAAAAAAATCAAATTGAATTATGTGCACCTGCCCAGATTCGAACTGGGATCTAATCCACCGCAAGGATCAACTCTATCCAATTAAGCTACAGGTGCAAGGTACTTACTGTGGCATTTTTTTTGAAAACCATTCAACTGCCCTGTCCAGTCTTGATGGAGATATCTCTTCTTCTGTGAGATAACTCGCAAGAACTTTTTTTATTTGTTCTTTTTGAGCTAAATCTACTACCAACTCCATTCTTCCGGGTAATACAAATGTTTCCAAAATCAATAGCTCGCTACTATATCTTTTTCCAAACCAAAACCTTCCCATTTGTTCCCAGGGAGTAATTTTGTTTGCTATTTTTATGCCCTTGTTTGTAATTTTATACTCTATTGTCTCAGGCTCTACTGTAGAGAGAACGTAATAAAGAAATATAAGAGAAATTATGAGTATTACTGGCATTGCCCCTTCTGCTAAAAACAAAATCAAAGATACAAGTGATGCAATTGAAATGGTGGTTACATAAAACTGTCTATCTCTCCTTTTAAAAGGTCTTGCAGGAGCAGTCCACACAAGCAAATCAGTCTCTTTTTCTTTTAAAGTACTAGGTTGTTGGGCTTGTGGCTCAACTTTTTTAACTTCTTCTTGGACTTTTTCTTCTTTGGCAGGATCCATAACTTGTGGTTATATTGTACCTCAAATCTGGCAGAGTACCAATAAATTCGCAGGTTTTACTAAGATGTTGGTTATATATCAACAAAGTTGCTATAATTGCAGTGTTTGGTGGGGTCGCATAGTCCGGTCCATTGCGGAGGTTTGCTAAATCTCTGAGCCTTTAGGCTCACGTGGGTTCAAATCCCACCCCCACCGCACAGATTGAAATTGAACATAATGATGGAGGGTGGGCAGGACGGCAATGCGCTGGTTTTGAAAACCAGTGGGAGTAATCCCTAACAGGTTCGACTCCTGTACCCTCCGCCAAATTATCTTGCAATTGCAAGGGTTTTAATGTTTTTGTATCCCTCCTCTCTCAAAACTTTTAAGGCTTCTTTTAATGTTGACCCTGTCGTATATACATCATCAAAAAGAAGTATGTTGTGAGTGGTGTTTTTTGTATGTTTTGGATTAAACTTGAAGGCTCCAGTAAGGTTGGTTTGTCTAGCAGAACCTTTCAAACTTGCTTGAGGGGTGGTGGGTTTGGATCTGACAAGAAGATCTGGCATATATTTCCAGTTCATTTGTTTTGAAATTTCTTTTCCAATCAAGCCAACTTGGTTAAAGCCTCTTTGTTTTTCTCTTTTTTTATGAAGTGGAATTGGAACGAGGGTAATACTCTTTGATTTAATTATTTTTTGTCTTTTTAGTTTTGTTGCACAAATTTTTGAAAGCTCATGGACAATATCTGTGGCATATTTGTATTTTAGGGCTAAAATTGCCTTTCGAATAACTCCCTCATACTTGAATATTGAATAGTGGTTTTGAACGAGTCTACCCGGTGATACTTTTTTTAAGCAACTGTCGCAGATATAAACACCAACCACCCCACACTGAAGGCACTTTTTAGGAAAAAATAAATTTAGTATCATTGCCTGATATACTACTTAAGTATGGCCGTATTAAATAAAAAGGCAAATTTTGAGTTTGAGCTGGTAAGCGATAGATATGAGGCAGGTTTGGCTCTTTTGGGTGCAGAAGCAAAAGCCATTAGAACTGGCCACATTGATATAAGCTCGGCTGCAGTCAGAATATTAAAAAATGAAATATTTCTCATAAACGCAAATATCCCAGTTTCAAGCCCACCCAAAGGATACATTCCCACAAGGTCTAGAAAACTACTTCTAAACAGAAAAGAAATTACCAGCATTATCACCAAAACAAAGCAACTAAAATTGACAATCGTGCCTGTAAAAGTGTATAATGCAGGACGTCTTTTTAAGCTTGAACTAGCACTTGGAAAACACAAAAAAAAGTTTGAAAAAAGGGCTAGCATAAAGAAAAAAGACACACAAAGAGAGTTTGAACGAGAGTTCAAAATCAATTAAATTTACGGGGATGATCGGTTTCGACGGGAATGTACTTTGAAAGATTGCAAGCAGACCTTGAGCCTAAGTCTTGATTAGGTTTAAAAATTAAGCGTCACTAAAAATAACGCTTCTTTAGCTTTTGCTACACTCAAAGCCAACCTCTCCGGAGGCTACCCTTTGAATTATGCATTTGCATAAATAAAGATGTCTTTTGATTTGTTTCTTACCCGAATCATATAGGCATAAACCAGGTGAGATCGACTATTAATTGAAGGTTGTCGATTAATTTGTTTAAACTAAATAACCTTACCTTAAACTGTTTTGTTAACTTTCTAAGTTTAGGGGACATAAAAAAAGTTAAATAAGCTTGTAGAAATCTTTCGAAAAAACTTTTCGGACGAGGGTTCGATTCCCTCCATCTCCACACAAAGGGAATAGTTGGTTGCAGGAGTGCGAGCGCGGATACGGGCGCGCTCGGAAAAGACCGTATCAAAGCCCTTTTTATACTTCGCCGTCAGGTAAGATTCAGAAAGAAAGAAGTTCGATCCGACATTTTTTCCGACAAATGCCAATTCGTCGGAATTATTTTTCCCACACGCGATTTTTCCGCATGAAATCGTTGCTTTTATGAATTCTTCAAAAGGTTCGATCCAAGAAACGTGTCCTTGTTTTAAAAACGCGATTTTTTCCTGCAGTTCTTGTTTTTGTTCAAAGAGATTATTTTTCTTTCCCTTGTAACTTTCAGGGTCAATAACTTCTTCCAAATAACCATCCAAGAGTTTGTTTAGTTTTTCTTCTGTATCTCTTTTTTCTAATTCTGCCTTTATTAAATTTTTCTTGGCAAGTTTTGTTTCATTAACTCTATCTTCCTCAAGCCAAGTTAACCACTTATTCCCCCAAGAGATAGGAATTGCTACATCTGAAATTCTGTCACGAAGTTGGTTTTCAAATTTGGCTTGAGGAAACATACCTTTTTGTTTGCAAATTCCCAACTTTTTTGTACATCTGTAATAATTATAAATTGCAGTTCTATTTGTTCCCTTATAATACTTAGTGTGGGATTCAGCTGTAATTGCACTTCCACATTCACCACATCTTGCCATACCAATGAAAGGAAAATGATGCTTTCTTTTTCTTGGATTTTCAATCTGTTTTAATCGCTTTTGTGTGGCATCGAAAAGCTTTCTTGAAATAAATTTTTTGTGGGAAGCCTCGTGATACTCACCAGCGTACTTAAAAATCCCAACGTAGAATTTATTAGACAACATTTTTCTAATCTGGTTTATTTTTAGAGGCTTCCCACTTTTTCTTTCTATCCCAAACTTAATCATATGTTTTGAAACTTGGGTAAAACTCTTACCTTTTAAGAAAAACTGAAAGGCTTTTTTAACAATTTTTGAAATTTCAGGGTCAACTTCTATGGTTCTTGTTTTGGGATCGTTTAGATAGCCCAAGGGAGCCTTGAGAGGCCACTCTCCACGTCTTAGTTTCTGTCTAACACCCCTTTTGATGTTTTCAGAAAGGTTGTCAACGTAATACTTACTTTGAGAAAAAGCGATTGAAAGCATGAATTTTCCCTGTGGAGTATTTTCAAACCATAAAGTTGGGAATTTTAAATCTTGAAGTTGTCCTGTATCTAGTAAATATATTATTCTTCCCCCATCTATTGAATTTCTGGCAAGTCTATCCGCATGCCAAGCAATTATACCTTGTACTTCTCCTTTTTCTATCCTTTTAATAACGTCATTAAACTTCTCTCGACCTGGAACCTTGGCAGTCTTACTCTCAGTTACAAAATCAATAACTTCAAGATTTTCTTTTCTTGCAAACTCCTTTAATTCCTCAGTTTGAGACTCAATGGACAAAACTTGCCTGTCAGCTTCATCTGTTGACTTCCTGCAGTATGCTATGTATTTCATGGTAGTTGGTACAACTAACATATCGAATCTTTGATTCGTTATTGTTTTTTGTATTATGTCCTCCAAAATTTTTGCATTTTCTTTTTTCTTTCTTCTTTGATACGGTCTTTTCCGAGCGCGCCCGTATCCGCGCTCGCACTCCTGCAACCAACTATTCCCTTTGTGTGGAGTTATATCGAAAAATTCGAACTCAATTTTCGTTAGAAAAATGAGTGTTATTCTCTCAGTTTTCGATCAATCCGTGATTGCTCGCTCGCCCCTGCGGGGCTCGCTTTGGCTTTCGGTCGCCCTCCTTCCAGTCGG
>JADHUT010000017.1 GCA_016784385.1 Candidatus Microgenomates bacterium
TCAGTCCAGACTTGCTGGGGGACAGGGACTCGAACCCCGATTTAATGGACCAGAACCATTTGGCCTACCGTTAGCCGATCCCCCATTGAAACTTACTCAATTATACCAAAAATCCTCTTCCAAATGGATTTTTTTGCCTTTTTTGGAACAACTTTCTTTGACCACACAGACAAAACAATCCATTCATTTTTTTCATTTTTTTTAGCAACAACTTCAATTTGTGTATTATCCCATGTACGAAGATATCTCCAAGCACCTTTGTTCTTTGCAAACCTGCTTTTGTCTGGTCTGTTCCAAGTAGCCCATGCATCACCTTGTTTGATGTTTCTGTCTTTTAACCTTTGAAGGGCGTGGTTTGTGAAAATTAGACCCTTGAAGTTATTTTGCATTACTTTTTTTGTGTTTCAACTCACTAACAATTTCTTTTGCCAGAAGTTTTGCTTCTTTTTTTATTATTTCTTCCATATCATCTTCAATTTTTTCTTGTAAATACTCAAGTAATTTTTCATCATGTGGCGAACTTTCAAATTTTTCCAAAAATTCCTTGTGGTGAGTATGTGGAAGTTTGTCCAAAACACATCCCATTATTCTGTGATGTGTGAGTTCCTCCAATATATGCCATATTTCCTGAAGTTCATCATTAGAAGACACAAGACTCTTTAGACTTTTATCAAGTCTTTTGAAAACGACTAACCTATCATAAAAAATTACTGACATAATTATACTTGTATTAACGACCCTGCTGGTAAATCTAGTTTATTATACTCTACAGGACCCAGTGGAACTTTATTTTCAGGATCATCTACAAAAAACAGTACTACTGGTCCTTTTTTGTAACGAGGCCCTCCCAGATACTCCATAACCTCAGGGCTTCCTCCAAACACTTTCCCTGTCCAAGCTGCTGGTCCTGCATCTGCAATAGCTGCCACTACTGCATTTCCATTAGTGGTGTTAACAAGCATTACTTTTCTATATTTGTACCAATTACGAAGGTGGGGTTGTCTTGTATTCCAATCATGAAGATACAAAGTTTGTACTACTGCATACCATTTTTCAGTTTCAATTAGCTCCGGTGTTAATTGAGCCTTACTCTTTGCAAAGTGCCCCCATGCACCAAGCCCTGGGGCTATTCCTTCTTTGAAAAACGGACCATGGTAATCAACAATGTCTCCTGGATATCTTTTCAGGTGTTGTTCAGCACCAATGAGTCCATATGTAGTATTTAAGTGTTCTCCCTCCAGGGTTGCTCTTGCAGGAATCCCTGTAACGTCTAGGAATAACTTCTCGAGGTTTTTTTCTTCAGATCTATTCAGTGACCTCAAATTTTCAGGCAGTATTGCCGACATTGTTTCAACTAAATGTTTTTGTGGTAGATCAAATCCTTTTTCTTCCACCGAAGAAGTAACACTTTTTATAATTTGATCAGGTTGTGGAAGTTGACCTGCCCCAGTAGGAGGAGTCAGTAGAAGTGTTCCGGTAAGAGCACCTGCTCCAATAATTTTTGCACTATGTTGTCTAATTTTTCCAAGCTCAATTCCCTTTTCGTTCAAAAATTTTTGCGCTTCAGGATATTTTTTTTGAAAAGTTTTTTTAGATTCCAAACTTTTCAGTTTTAGTTTGTTTCTAAAAGACTCTGCAGTTATTGTTTCTCTTTGTGCTTTTCTATATGTTTGGGCAGGTGATGTTTTCATTTTTTTAGGATACTTTTTTCAATCTTTCCAAAGTTTTCTCTTTTTCTAAAATAATCATTGATTCATTAATAGGAGGGGTAGACTTGGAGCCAGTAATTGCAATCCTGAGGGTCATGAAAAAGTCACCAACCTTGAATTCATGCTTTTTTATTCTCTCCATTAAAGCAGTATTTAGCTCGTCCAAATCCCATTTATCAAGCTTTTCAATTACTTCTTTTGCAACACTTAGATGTTTTTTGTAATTTTCACCAAAAAGAGATGTGTCCACCTTGGGTTCATTAAAGAAAAATCCTGCTAATGCGTTGAATTCAGAAAAAGTATGAATTCTTTCTTGTACTAGTTTTGCAATTTCTACTTGTACATCTTTTTCTGCTTTTTCAAAATCTATATTTTGAAATTTTATTTGTTTTACAACTTCTTCAATGGAAAGTTCTTTTATGTATTGACAATTAAACCAGTCAAGTTTGTCTGCGTTGAATACTGGATTTGCATCTTGAAAACCATCTTTGTCAAACACTTTTACAAATTCTTCCAAACTGTAAAGTTCTTGATTATCTTTAGGCGCCCAACCCAGTAACATTACAAAATTGAGTAGTGCTTCTGGCAAGTAACCTAATTTTATAAAATCTTCCACAAAAACACTGTCTCGTCTTTTACTCAACTTTTTACCGGTCTCAGAGGACAATATGTCAGTTAAATGCCCTATTTTCGGTACATTTTCACCCAAAAATTTATATACAAGCAAGTGAATTGGAGTTGATGGCAGCCAATCATGGCCTCTCAAAACATGGGTGATATCCATATCCAAATCATCCACTACCACTGCTAAGTGGTATGTAGGAAAACCATCAGATTTTAAAAGCGTTGCGTCATATACTGTGTCTGTCTCCCACTCAATTTCCTTCGCATGAACAAAGTCAAAAAAACTAATACTTTCCCCATCCACTACTTTTAGTTTTATAGCTCCTTTTGAATTGTTTTTGTCTCTACAAGGATCTCTTAACTGATTACTGTACCCTTGTTCCTTGGCATTCTTAGGATCACAGTTGCAATAGAAGGCATGGCCACTTTCCACTAATTTTTCAGCTGCACTTTTATAAATTCCACTGGCTTGCCTTTCTGATTGAACAAAATACTCATCCCATGAAAGCCCAAATTTTTCCAATACGATCTTTAAAGCTTCTGTGGCACCTTCTACTTGTCTTTTTTGATCAGTGTCTTCAATTCTTAAAATAAAGTCACCTACATTGTGTTTTGCTAGTGCATATGAATAAAGTGCAGTACGAAGACCACCAATGTGTAAAAAACCAGTTGGACTTGGAGCGAATCTGGTCCTAATAATTGAATTGGTACTTTTGTCCTTAGTTGTTGACATTTTCATCCTTGCAATTGAATTGTAGCATTTCATGGGATAAAGTTGTAAGGTATGCTAACACTCACACAAGCTTCTGTAACTGCAAGAAAATCCATTAGATATTCCCTTTATTTCATTGTTTTTTTGATCGTAGGGAGAATTTTTCTAGATAGTACGGTTGCACTATACAAAAAACTCTTCCCACCAGAAGCACCTGCACCAACAGTTGCATTTGGAAAGTTGCCAAGCTTGCCCTTTCCCGAGCGGGCAAAACTATCTCTTAACTTTGTTTTAGAAACACCAGAAGGTGGACTGCCAACAATGCCAGATCAAGCAAAAGTATATTTCATGCCAAAACTATCTGCCAACTTGCTTTCCCTGGACTTTACAAAGCAAAAAGCAAGAAGTCTTGGGTATAATGAAGAACCTGTACAAATTGATGACTCTACTTTTGAGTTTAGTCACAAAACAACTCCATCAAAGTTTAAAACAGATATAATTACAGGAGCATTTTCAATAAGTTACGATCTTATTGCAGACCCCACACCACTTGCAGTAACTCCTCCATCTCCAGAAATTGCCAGCAGCACTGCAAAATCATTTTTAGAAAGCGCAGATTCATTTCCCGCTGACTTAATAGGCCCTACAAATTATGAATTTTTAAAGCACCTAGCTTCTGGCCTTATTCCAGCAACATCCCTTTCAGACTCAAATCTGATAAAAACCCATATGTTTAGAAAAAGTTATGATGATCTTCCATCTCTTACATCTTCCCCCAATGAAGCAAATGTATGGTTTATTGTTAGTGGGCTACGAGACAGAGGAAGAAGTGTAATAGCAGGAGAATTTCACTACTTCCCAGTTGATGAAGAACAACTCGCAACTTACCCAATCAAAACTTCTGACCAGGCATGGACAGAGCTAACAAATGGCAACTATTTCACTGCATCTTTTGGGTCAGCAAAACCTGAAACCCAAACAAAAATAAGAAGAGTTTACCTAGCTTACTATGACCCAGGCGTTCCCACTGACTTTTTTCAACCAATCTATGTATTTGAAGCAACAGACAAAAACTTTGTCGGCTATGTACCTGCAGTAACCTCTGATTATTATGGTGAGTGAAAATATAACTGAAACACAGACCCGATTTGGCTACACTTTTTGTTCAGCAACAACTCCTAATTTTTGCCAAAAATCATCAAGATTCCTTTTACCTGAAGACTCATAAATTCTAACCATTGGCTCAGTTCTATTTCGCAGCCGAATTTTTGGCTGAACAGATGCTTTTCTCTTAAAAAAAGATACTTCAACACCGGGTGTAGCTTCTGCAGCCTCACGATACATCTCCTTTGTATAGTCCTCACCCATTTCCATTACTACATATTTCTCGAGATTATAAATTCGTTCAAACATAGTATTAATATATAAACAAAAGTTGACCGAATTATAATGTGTTTGTGTTCATTTGGCAAGCAATTTCATTTTAATTTCATACATCTAATATGTATATAAAAAAAATTATAATCCACCATAACTATACTTCACTTCTTCCCAGGTATAGTTTTTAAAAATCCAATCAATTAGTTCTTCTGTTTCACCAAATCTATCTTGACTACCAAGTACTGCAATCATTATTACTCTTCCATCTCTTTCTATGTAAGTAACTAAGTTTTCTCTGGCAACTTCAGTCCAACCAGTTTTAACTCCCTTTACACCATCCACAACCCCTAATAGTTCGTTGATATTTTTAACACTGTGGGTAAACTTTCCATCTTCACTTTTTATTATTTTCTCTTTTGTTCCAACAATGCTTGAAAAAACTGGGTTTCTCATTGCAACTTTTGAAACAGTAACAAGATCTTTCACAGTTGAATATTGTGCTGCACTGTCTAGTCCTGTCGGATTTGCAAAATAAGTGTTAATCAACCCCAGAGACTCAACTTTTTGATTCATCAGACTAATGAATTCTTCTCGACCTTCTGGGTAGTTTGAAGCCAATACTTCGGCTGCATCGTTTGCGGAGTAAATCAAAAGTCCATTTAATAAATTCTCTATTGTAATTGTTTCACCCCTAACAAGTCCCATCTTTTGGCCTACAACATTCACCCTACCTACAGTTATAACTTCATCTAAGTTATATACGTCCATTGCTACAAGGGCAGTAACAATTTTAGTAGTTGATGCTGGAAAGAGTGGTTTTAATGGATCTTTTTCATATAGTGTTACTCCTGAGACCAAATCAACTGCCATTACTGATTGTGAAGAAAGAACTGGAAAACCAACACTTTCACCCAATACCGGAATGTCTGAGTATTTTGCATCAAGAGTGGTAACAGGTCTGATCTTCTTACCTATTTCTGATGGATTATTAGCTGCCAGTGATATTGCCGATGTAGATATAAAGACAAATGAAACCAAGGCTAAGTAAAATAGATTAATTTTTGTAGTTGTAAATATACTTTTCATAAAAAAATGTTATTTTTTGACGCTAATACCCAACTCTTTTAGTTGGCCATCAGAAGCCTCACTTGGGGCATTTAACACTGAGGTTTGGCCTGATGATGAAGTAGGAAATGCCATTACTTCTCGTACACTTGGCTCACCCAATACCGCCATCAAAAATCTGTCCAACCCAGGAGCAATACCTCCGTGTGGCGGAACCCCATAACTGAAAGCTTCCAACATATGGTCAAACTGAGATATTTGTTTTTTAGAAAACCCTATCAAATCAAAAATCTTGCTTTGAATTTTTGGATCATGAATTCTAATACTTCCACCGCCCACCTCAAGACCATTTAATACTAAATCATGTTGTAATCCACGAACCCTTGATGGATCTTCGTCCAGTAGGGCTAAATCGTCTGGATGAGGAGATGTAAACATATGGTGGCTTGGTGCCCATTTAGATGTTCCTGAACCATGAAAGTAATCTTGTTTTGATTGCTCTGTAAATAGTGGAAAATCCAAAACCCAGGCAAAAGCGAGTTCATCTTTGTCATTTTTATCTTTTCGCAAATCAGGCTTGTCACTTCCATATTTTTCAATTGCATCTTTGTGAGAAATTCTTGGCCAAGGAGCCTCTGAAATCTTTTTTTCTGGAAAAATTTCTTTTACTAAAGAGGTGAACATTTTTTCAGAAAGATCTAGTATATCTTCTTGGGTTACAAAAGAGAGTTCTACATCTAGTTGAGTGAATTCCCCATATGCCCTGTCTGCCCTAGGGTCTTCATCCCTGAAAACTCTTGCAAACTGAAAATACTTTTCTATTCCTGCAACCATCAGTAGTTGTTTATATTGTTGTGGAGACTGTGGAAGAGCATAGAACTTTCCTTGTTGCAGCCTTGATGGAACCAAAAAGTCTCTTGCTCCTTCTGGTGTAGTTTTTGTCAAAATTGGTGTTTCTATTTCAACAAATTCTTCATTGTGCAAGTAGTTTCGAATAAACTGAGTTACTTGTGATCTAACTCTCATGTTCCCGGCCATCCTGGGCCGTCTCAAATCTAAATATCGATACTTGTTTCTTACTTCTTCATCAATGTCCAACCCTTCAGTGTCTAGAGGTAGTGGAATTTCACCAGCTTTTGAAATTATTTTTAATTTTTCGATAGAAATTTCAATTTCTCCAGTAGGTATATTTTTATTTACAAGTTTTTCAGGTCTCTTTACTACTTCTCCTACAATTTCAACAACGCTTTCTGAAGTTACCTTTGGTAAATCAGAACCAACACACTGAACCAGTCCTGTTCTGTCACGTAAATCTATAAATGTAATTTTTCCATGATCTCGGATACTATCAACCCAGCCTTGCAACACAACTCCCTTACCTGCTTTTTTAATAGTTTCTCTTATTAAGTTTCTTTTCATAAAATATCTGGTATAAAACATATTCTAATCTACAAGCACCTCAAAATCCACAACCTAATAACAAGCTTGACAATGGAGTATCTTTTTTTTAAAATGATAACTGTCACAAAAAATATCATGAAAATACAAAAATTCGTAAAGACATTTATCAACCTCCTAATTACTTAGGGGTTGTCTTAACGTTTAAAAAAGACTAACCCCCCCATAAACAAAGGGGGTTTTTAAATGCCAAAAAAACAAATAATATGAACAATAAAAAAGAAAAACCAAATAGTAATATGAGAAATGCTATTGAGGCACATAACGAAATTGAAGGTTGGTGTGGTCCATATAGGGACCTCGAACCTGGTGAAATACCATGTCCAGACACTTCTGTTGATTTAACGGGCACACACCAGAACTGTTTTATAGTTCCAGTTAGAATAGTTGACAGTAGAAACAGGGGTGATCAATAATGACAGAAAAAATATACATGGGACAGGTTATAGAAGAAGAAAAAGAAAAGAAACAAACAAAAAGTAGAAAACCTTATGACGCTTTAAAACAATTAGAAGGTTTTTATAAAACATCAAAACAAAGTAAACACCAAACACCACCTCAAGTCAGGAGTGGAAACTGGGAAACATATGGAAACTAACCGACCTTAACATCTTTAACTTTCAACTGTAGTGTTGTCTTTCCGTTATAAACATTTTCATCTAGTGAATATGCAACATCTACAGTGGATTTTGGTTTTAAAGTACCCTTTATTGATGGATTAAACCAAATGGCATCAAACACTCTTTCACCTTGACCTAATTTTAACTTCAAATGTTTTTTCTCTGCCCCGACTCGTTTGGCTTCTATCACACTAACTTTTTTTGTCACAAAAACTGGTTGTGGGTTTCCCGTTCCAAATGGATCTAATTTACTCATCTCATCCATTAATTCTTGATTCAATTGATTAAATTGCAGCTCCATGTCGATTTTGAGTTTTGGTGTTAGTATTTTTTTTGTTAATTTTGTTTTGGCAAACTCATTTATTTCTTTTCTAAATTTATTAATGTTGCCTGGAATTATAGAAAATCCTGCAGCCATTGGGTGTCCCCCACCACCAATAATAAGGTTGTCGAGCTGCTTTATGGCTTTAATTATGTTAAATCCTGGAATTGATCTTGCAGATGCTTTTGCTATGTCGCCGTTCTCTGAAATTACAATACTGGGGCGATAATACTGACCAGTTATTTTTCCAGCAGCAAGTCCAATTACTCCCTCATGATAATTTTTGTCTGAGATTACAATAATTTGATCTTTGTTTGTCTTTGCACTTTTCTCAGCCTTAATTAGCACCTCTTCAACTATTTTTTGACGTTTTCCATTTACCCTACCAAGGCTCAAGGACAGCTCATTTGCTCTATAAAAGTTTCTTGTGCAAAGTAGTCTTAATGAATCAATTGCGTGAGTTAATCTCCCTGCAGCATTAAGCCGGGGAGCTAGTATAAATCCTACTTCAAATGTCCCAGCCTTTTGTATTCTAGACTCTCTCATAATTGCTCTTATTCCCAATCTTTTGGTATTATTTAATACTTTCAGTCCATGTTTAACAAAGCTTCTACTTACCCCAGTTAGTGGCATTTGATCAGCAATTGTTCCAATTGCAACTAAATCCAAAGAATCAGCAACACTTTTTGAAATTTCTCGAGCGAGTATCCAAGAAACAGCAGAACCAGATGAAACAGTTGAATGGACTACAGCTAATGCATTTAGTTTCTTTTTCCCAATTTGGTGATGGTCTGTAACTATCACATCAATTCCAAGTTCTTTTGCTTTTTTAATTGCATCATATGCAACTATCCCATTGTCTACAGTAATTATTAGTTTTAGGTTTTTGTTTGCTTTTTTAAGCTTTTGCACACTTTCAGGATTAATTCCATATCCTTCTTTAAACCTATCTGGTATATATGGCATTGTGTCGTACCCAAGTTTGTGCAGCGTTTCCCAAAGTATTGCTGTTGCACATATTCCATCAGCATCATAATCCCCATATACAACTACGTGCTCTTTTTTTGTTTTTGCCACTTTCAATCTTTGTACTGCCTTTTTTATTTGAACACTACTCAAAGCCATATTTTTCAAGGTTATTTTTTGAGGCAACTTGGGCTCAAAAAAATCATTTTGCAGCTTTTTTTGTGTTAACCCTCTATTTTCAAGAAGAATTTTTAAAATATCTTCAACGCTACCGGAGGCATTGCTTTTAGTTTTGTTTGTAATCTCCCATTTTTTTTTCATGCTGGTGTACAATAATAGCATGAACAAATCCAATCTACCCAAGGAGGTTGTAGGACTTCTAGAAAAATTTAGTGACAAAGGTTATGAGATATATATCGTGGGTGGTGCTGTAAGAGACTTACTCATGGGAAAACTTGTATATGACTGGGATTTCACCACCAATGCCACTCCAAAACAAATTTTAAAAGTAATCCCAGAAGGGTTTTACGACAATGCATTTGGTACGGTCGGGATTAAGTATGAAAGCCACGATAAACCATTTGAAATAACAACATTTAGGACAGAAGGAACCTATTCTGACAACAGAAGGCCAGACAGCATTTCTTGGGGAAAATCCCTCAATGAAGATCTTAAAAGACGTGACTTCACCATTAACGCAATGGCCTTGGATAATACAAAAAAAATAATAGATCCATTTAAAGGTCAGGTGGACATTGAGAAAAAGATAATTCGTACAGTAGGAAGTGCACAAAAGAGATTTTCAGAGGATGCTCTAAGAATGATGAGAGCAATTAGAATAGCCTCAGAAATTGGCTTCACTATTGAGCAAAAAACCCTGGATGCAATCTCCCAAAATGCACCACTTATAGAAAAAATTGCCAAAGAGAGAGTCAAATCAGAACTATTCAAGATACTGTCCTCACCTCACCCACATGAAGGAATGATTCTTTTTAAAAGCTCTGGTTTACTAGAAAAAATATTACCAGAACTATCCAAATGCTTTGGAGTAGAGCAAAAATCCCCCCAAAGACACCACAAGTATGACGTGGGAACTCATCTTTTTATGTCTCTTAAAAAATGTAAAAGTGATAATCCAGTTGTAAGATTTGCAGCACTAATACACGACATTGGAAAACCTCAAACATATAAAAAGTTGGATAGTGGAGTGATAACTTTCTACAACCATGAAATGGTTTCTACTACAATTGCAAAGAACATCTCCACCAGACTTAAACTTTCAAAAGCAGAAGATGAAAAACTAATAACACTAGTCAGATACCACCAATTCACAGTAGACGATAAACAAACTGATGCATCTATTAGAAGATTTATTAGAAAAGTAGGATTGGAACATATTGAAGACATGTTAGACCTTAGAGTTGCTGACAGACTAGGAGGAGGAGCTACAGAAACCAGCTGGAGAACAGAAGACTTCAAAAAAAGAATAGTTGAGGTTCAAAAAGAACCATTTACCATAAAGGACCTTAAAATTGGAGGAAAAGATGTCATGAAAGAACTGAACCTAAAACCAGGACCAGAAATAGGAATCGTCTTAAAAAGACTGTTCCACGAAGTCGTTGAAAACCAACTACCAAATGAAAAAGAGATTCTACTTAAAAAATTGAAGGAATAAAACAACAAATAAGCTCAATTTTTAAATCTCTTCTGCCACTCATCCCAAGCAACAAGAATTGGAACAGCTACAAAAGGAGAAGAATAAGTTCCTGAAATTGTTCCAATCAAAAGTGCAATTGCAAACCACTTTATAGTAACCCCACCCAAAAGCACTAGTGAAAGAAGCATAAAGATAATTGTGAATGAATTATTTAGTGATCTGTTCATTGTCTCAGTCAGTGCACTGTTGGCAATACTTTTTAACTCCCCTCCCTCTTTTTTCTGTTTTTCTCTGATTCGATCATATACAACAATAGTGTCGTGAACTGAAAACGAAAGAATGGTTAATACTGCAGTCACAAACAGAAAATCAATTTCAGCACCGAAGAAGTGCCCCAGTAGTGAAAAACCACCAACCAGTATTGTTGTGTCATGAAGCATGGCCAGTATTGCTGACACTCCGAACTTAATACTTTTAAATTGTATTGCAACCCAAATTAGAATAAGTATTGTTGCAATTGACAACGCATATACAGTTTTTTTGATTAACTCGGGACCAATTGAAGGCCCAACAGTTTCAAACCTAAGCTCCGTGGCATTTTGACTTTTAAAATCATCTCTAATTTTTTGTTTTTCACTGTCTTCCAAATTTTGATATTTAAAAGTTTTAATCTCTCCATTTTCAAATTTATATTCAGCAACAACTCCTCCAGTGAAATCGATCCCCAAGTTCAAGCCCCACTGGAACAATCCAAAAATAGATATCCCCAATAAAGTTGCTGAAATAATCAAATACAATAGTTTATATTTCATCCAATTCATATTATTTTTTCAAAAAATTATTTCTTTTTCCTTTCTTTTACAAAAAGCCTCATTAAATTTCTACTAACCACAATTCCTGTAAACAAACTTATTCCAATTCCCAGAGCCAAGGTTATTGCAAATCCTCTTACTGGACCCGAAGTGTGTAAAAACTGCCAATCCAGGGGGTTTGCCAAAATAAATGCAGTGACAAGAGTTGCAATGTTAGCATCTCGAATTGAATCCCAAGCCCTTCCAAACGACACTTCCAAAGCATCTGCCAGGGGCCTTTGTTTTATTTCTTCCTTTAATCTTTCAAAAATTAAAATATTACTATCAACCGCCATGCCAACAGAAAGCAAAAACCCTGCAATACCAGGGAGAGTTAATACTACTGG
>JADHUT010000004.1 GCA_016784385.1 Candidatus Microgenomates bacterium
TTGATTCAGTTGCCAGTTTATTGCACTAAATGAGATTAAAAATTTTAGCATTTCTTTTTGCACTAGCATTTCTAGCCGTCTCAGGACGGCTTTTTTACTGGCAAGTTGTTAGAGGAGATGATTTGTCACAAGCTGCTTCGTATCAACACAATGATACAAGAGAGGTGGTAGCACCAAGAGGTGATATATATGCCTCTGATGGCTCATGGCTTGCAGTAATGAGGCAAAACTGGCTTGTTTTTGCAGAACTACCTAAGTTAACTGAAAACAAAGAAAAAGTTGCAGAGAAATTGTCTTCCATCTTGGCTGAAAAAGATGACAACAACGAGGTTTACAAACAAAACATATTAGATCTCACAGATCAAATATACAGCTCACTAACTAGAAAAGAAGTTGTCTGGGTTCCTCTGAAGCACAAGGTTACTTCTCAACAAAAAAGCCAAATAGAAAAATTGGCAATAGAAGGAATTGGTTTTGAACCTGAAGACAGCCGCTTTTATCCAGAGGCTTCTTCATCTGCACAACTATTGGGATTTGTGGGAAAAGATGACGACGGGTTAGATACTGGATACTTTGGACTTGAGGGGTATTACGATATTGCCCTTTCAGGAAAACCAGGATTTCTACTTCGACAAAAAGATGTGAGGGGTGCTCAAATTGTAGGTCAGGGTGTCTCTGAGATAAGCTCTTCTGCAGGAGCTGACTTGGTTACCCATATTGACAAAAGAATTCAACTAACACTGGAAGAAAACCTTCAAGCTGGTTTGGAAAAATACGGAGCAAAACAAGTATCTGGAATTATAATGGATCCCAAAACTGGAGCCGTTTTGGCCATGGGGTCATACCCTTCATTTGACCCCAAAAAATACTTTGATTACAGCGATGAACTATTTAAAAACCCAATAATATCGGATGTTTATGAGCCTGGGTCAGTATTTAAAATTATGGTTATGGCAGCAGGACTGGATTCGGGTGCAGTAGACATTGATACAAAATGTGATATTTGTGGAGAACCTTTAAAGGTAGATAAATACTATATAAAAACCTGGAACAATGAATATACAGCTGATTCTACAATGACTGATGTAATAGTTCACTCCGACAATGTTGGTATGAGTTTTGTTGCACAAAAATTAGGTGCTGATCTTTTGTATGATTACTTAGATAAGTTTGGCATAGGACATATCAGTGGAGTTGATCTTCAGGGTGAGGTTACATCTCAAATGCGCGAAAAAGGAACATGGAATATTGTGGATCTTGCAACCACATCATTCGGACAGGGAATTTCAACCACTTCAATGCAAATTATCACAGCAGTTGCAGCAATTGCTAATAAAGGAGTTATGATGCAACCCCAGGTGGTTGACAAGGTTAAAATTGAAGGCTGGGGAGAAGACATTAAACCTAAAGAAATTAGAAGAGTGATAAGCACCCAAGCTGCTTCAAAGATGACTACAATGATGGAAGAAGCTGCAAATAATGGAGAAGCCCAATGGACCAACTTACCAGGATTTGGAGTTGCTGGTAAAACTGGTACCGCACAAATTCCTATTGCAGGCCATTACGATGAGGAAAAAACAATTGCAAGTTTTGTGGGATTTGCCCCCTCAACGGACCCTAAGTTTGTAATGTTGATTACCCTGAGAGAGCCACAAAGTTCTCCCTGGGCTAGTGAAACTGCGGCACCTCTTTGGTACTCAGTTGCAAGAGATCTTTTTACCTATTTTGGCATTCAGCCAGAGAATTAGGTATACTATACTGTATATAAATTATGGCTAGATTTATTATTGAAGGAGGCAAAAAATTACAGGGTGAGATTAATTTATCGGGGAATAAAAATTCCGCGCTAAAACTTATCCCCGCAACCCTTCTTGCTGATTCCCCAACCACACTAACCAATGTACCCAATATCCTCGATGTTGAGGTAATGATTAAAATTTTAAGCTCACTTGGAGCAAAAACTACATTTGAAAAAGGTACTCTAACAGTTGATCCTCAAGGTCTTAATTCATATGATCCTGATCCAGCGCTTTGCTCTCGAATTCGTGCCTCAGTAGTATTGGCAGCTCCCCTGCTAGCTCGTTTTGGTAAGGCTGTAGTAACACCTCCAGGAGGTGACCAGATAGGCGATAGGCTGCTTGATACCCACTTTACTATGATGGAGAAGTTGGGGGTCACTATAAAGAGGGAAAATGGGAGATTTCACCTAAATTGGGACAGAAAAAATACAGGAAGTATTTTTTTGGAAGAAGCATCAGTTACTGCAACTGAGATGGGGTTGATGATGGCTTCCTCTATGGGGCAATCAGTTGAGATATTGGATGCAGCCGCTGAACCACACATAACAGATCTTGGTGAAATGTTGATTAGTATGGGAGCTAAAATTACAGGTCTTGGAACAAACACCATAAGTGTTAGGGGTGGAAAACTAAAAGGAGTAGAGCACAAAGTTATGCCAGATCACATTGAAGGAGGAACTTTTGCAATAGCATCTGCAATTACAGGAGGACATGTAACTATCAATGATTTTAGGTCCCAGGACTATAAAATGGCATTGCATTATTTTGAAAACATGGGGATGAAGTTTAAGGTTCACGAAAATAAATTAGAGGTTTTTCCTTCTAAGTTAAAAGCTAATAGGCGTAAATTCCAAACTAGGCCATGGCCAGGTTTTCCAACTGACCTTATGAGTCCATTTATAGTACTTGCTACCCAAACCGAAGGAACAATACTATGTCACGATTGGATGTATGAATGGAGAATGTTTTTTGTAGACGATTTAATCTCAATGGGGGCAAATATTTTCATTGCTGATCCACACAGAGTAATAGTGTCTGGCCCCACTAAGCTAATGGCTGATAGATTATTTTCAAAAGACATTCGGGCAGGAATTTCAGTAGTATTGGCTGCAATGATTGCAGAAGGAACTAGTATTATTGAAAATGCTGAAGTGGTAAGACGAGGATACCAAGATTTGGAAGGGAGATTGACTTCTCTTGGTGCTTCTATAAAACGAGTTGAAAATGATTAAAGGTATAACTTCTGATTCACGAAAAGTTAAGAAAGGATTTATTTTTGTGGCAATAAATGGCTATTCTGCTGACGGGCATGATTATATCAACCAAGCTATACACAACGGGGCTATTTTGGTAATTGGAGAAAAAAAGATTACAAAGAAACTAAAAAATGAAGTCCCCTACAAAAAAGTAAAAGATTCGAGGGTAGAGTTGGGAAAAATTGCCTCTCAGTTTTACGAGTATCCTTCAAAAAAATTGATAGTAATTGGAGTTACTGGAACAAAAGGAAAAACCACCACGGCTCACATGATTCATGATATTTTAAACAAAAGTGGCCATAAAGCTGGCCTTATTTCTTCAATTTCTACAAAAGGTTATCATGTTACAACACCTGGGATAGTAGAGATTAACCAAAAGCTTTCTAAAATGGTCGATAATGGTTTTAAATACTGTGTTTTAGAAGTGTCATCACACGGGATAAAACAAGGTAGAATAAGTGGAATTGAATTTGATACTACAGTTTTGACTAATATAAAGCCGGAACACTTGGATTATCACAAAACTTTTTCTGATTATAAAAAAACAAAACTTAAATTTTTCAGAACTGGAAAAATACAAATTAAAAGTCCAAAAAAAACGAACATAAGTTTATTTCCTGGTGTGTTTAATAACATTAATGCAACTACTGCTGTAATGGTTACCAAAAATTATGGCGTTTCTGAAGAAAAGGCAAAAAAACTACTCAGCTCATTTGAGCTGCCAAGAGGTAGGATGGAAGAAGTAATAATTGCTGCAAACAAAAAGACAAACAAAGACATAAGGGTGTTTGTAGATTTTGCACACACACCAGATTCATTGGAAAAAGCTTTAACTTATCTGTCTTCTATTACTAAAGGGAGGTTGATATCTGTATTTGGATGTGCAGGAGAACGGGATAAACAAAAAAGACCCAAAATGGGTAAAATTGCCTCTGACTTGTCCAATGTTGTAATTTTAACAGAAGAGGATTCGAGGTCAGAGGATGTCAATGATATAATAAAACAGATTAAAAAAGGTGTACCTAAAAATTTCAAAGAAATATATGAAATTACAGATAGGAAAAAAGCTATACAAAAAGCAATAAGTTTAGCAAAGGCAGAGGATATAGTTGCACTTTTAGGAAAAGGTCATGAAAAATCAATGAACCTGGATGGGAAACAAGAAATACCTTGGTCAGATCAAGAAGTAGTGAAAGAAATACTGAAAAGATAAAAATAAAAATGAACTATCAAGTTGTCATACTAGCCGGAGGAGAGTCTTCTAGGTTTACACCTTTTAACAATTTACATAAAAGTTTTTTTAAACTTGGGGGAAAAAGTATTATTCAAAGAACACTTTCAGACATACTCGACAATTTAGAAATGGAAGTAATATTGGTTTTAGGTTCAAAGAATTTTGAGAAGGAAAAATCTATTATTGAAAGTTATGGTTATGGTAAAAAAATTACATGTGTAAAACAAAATGAATCTTTAGGTCAAGGGAATGCAATATTGTCAGCAAAAGATAATGTAAATGGAGACTTTTTTGTAATAAATGCACAACAATTTAATTTTTCCAAAATTTCAGATAATTTTGTAAAAACTTTTGAAAGTAAAAAATTTGAAGCTCTTGTTGGAAGCCAGAAGACAAGTGAGCCCTGGAAATACGGAATTTTGTACAAGAATGAAAATAATGTCATAGGTGTAGTTGAAAAACCGAAAAAAGGTACAGAGCCTTCTGCGACAAGGATAGTTGGTGTATATTTATTCTCTAAAGTTTTTTTGGGTGAGTTGGAAAATACAAAACAGTCCGAATATAGCTTGGAAAAGGCTCTGGATTTGACTTCTAAAAAGTCTAGATTGGGAGATGTAACAATAAGTGATGCAGTTCCTAGTTTGAAATATCCTTGGGATTTATTGAAGATCAAAGATATTTTCCTGAAAGATTTAAGGGGAATAGATAAAAGTGCAGAAGTTGCAAAAACTGCAACAATAAAAGGAGAAGTTTACATAGGAAAGAATACGAAAGTTTGTGATTACGCATTAATAGAAGGACCTGTGTATATAGGTGAGAATGTAGTTGTTGGTTCTTATTCTCAAGTTAGGGGTGGCAGTGTTTTGGAAGAAGGTTCGGTCCTACAAAGATATGTTGATGTTAAAAACTCAATAATTGGAGAACAAACATCGATACATTCTGGCTTTATCGGCGATAGTGTTGTGGGTAAAAATGTAAAGATAGGTGCGGGATTTATTTCTGCCAATAAGAGATTTGATAGGCGAAATATATCAGTAGAAGTTAAAAACAAAAAAGTCGACAGTGGAATAAATGGTCTCGGAGTGCTGGTTGGTGATGAAAGCAATATAGGTATAAGAGTTTCGACGATGCCTGGAACACTTATTAAGTATAATAGTAAAATATTTCCCGGAGAGATTGTTAAATGAATTCTCAAAAAAAAATAATACTTGTTGATCTTGATCATACATTGTATGAGGTTGATTCCGGTAATTTGTATCCTGATGCTATTGATTTTGTTAAATTTGCACAAAAGCAAAATGAAACATATCTATTTACCGAAGGGGATCACAATTTTCAAAAAAACAAGATAGAAAAGACAGGATTAGACAAAATCTTTGGTAAAAATATAAGAATTTATGATGAATTTCTAAAAATTGAAAACTCAAAAAAGGAGTTTTCAGATAAAGATGTGATACTCATAGACGATAAACCACTTGTAATAGATGGAGCGATATCTTTAGGATGGGAAACAATACGTATAAAAAGAGGACGATATAAAAATAAAGACAGTCAATTGAAACCAAATAATACAGTGAAAGATCTACAAACCATTGTTTCTGGCAATTTATTGCTATAATAACAACATGTCAAATAAAAAATATAATCAAAAAATAGTAACCATAGGAGGGGGTACTGGGCAGTTCCATCTTTTAGCAGGACTTCGTGAATTAAACGAAAATGAGTCAATTACTGCAGTTGCAGGAACTTGGGATAGTGGTGGAAGCTCTGGTCGGCTTCGTACTGAACTTGGAGTTTTACCCCCTGGGGACATAAGGCGTTGTATTTTGGCACTTATGCCAGGTGAAAAACAAAGGATGGTTGCACAAACCCTTTTTGATGATAGGTTGGAAGATATGACCGGGCCCATGAAAGGCCACTCTTTTGGGAACCTCCTTACAGCAAGGCTTGAGAATATTTATAAAGGTCAAGATAGGGGGATTGATGCCGAAAGAGAACTATTTAATGTAAAAGCAAATGTTATGCCCGTTAGTATTACTCATGTTGATTTGATTGCTGAAACCTCCAAAGGCAATAAAATTATAGGAGAAACAAATATTGACACAAGAGTAAAAGACAAAGATTATGATAAAAGTGACAGAATAGTTCGTATTTATTTTGACACAAGAGCAGACGCCAACTTGGAGGTCATAAAACAAATTGAAGAAGCTGATAAAATTGTTTTTTCGGCAGGAGATCTTTATACAAGCATACTCCCTCATCTATTAGTAGATGGTGTTAGGGAAGTCATATCAAGATCAAAGGCAAAACTTATATATATATTGAATTTAGCCACTAAACCAGGTGAAACAGATAATTACAAAGCCTCAGAATTTTTGAAAAATTTTCTTTTCTATTTAGATATTCCCGGAAGGTTGGATTACATTGTAGCAAATGACAACCATCTCGAAAAAGAAATACTAGATATTTATAAAGGGGAAGGGCAGAATTTAGTGGAAGTTGATGAAGAAAAGATAAAAAAAATGGAGCCCCATGCAAAAATTGTTAAAAAACCAGTTTCAACCTACCTTCGAAAAGAACATCTACTTCGTCATAATTCAAAAAAACTTGCCCTAGCTATTTTGGAGTTGTAATCTATCAAGTTCATTCTGCATTTTTTGTTCCATGTCTCTAGCCAAATCTTTTATGTTCCCCAAATCTTTTTGTGTTACCGTAAATGGTTCCAGGATAGATAATTTATAACCTGATTCAGGGTCAAAATATTGACATATTGGGACAATTGGTACTCCAGTTCTTTGTGCTACAACGAATGCTCCAGAATGGAAAGGATCAAGATTGTATGGCCCTCCTTCAGATCTTTTCCCAGAAGTTCCACCTTCAGGATACATTACTATTGCTGTTGGAGAATCGAGAAACTTTTTTTGAGTGTCTTGGATTAGAGTTTCTGTTTTACCAACCCCCAATGTTGCAACTGTTATTACACCACAAGCTTTTTGGATATCAAGTAGTTTTCTTGGCAATTTCACAGCTGTCTCAACAAGTGTGGCACCCAACTCATCAGTTATTTTCTTAAGAGGTGCGTGTCTAAGTGGAAATGGTTCGAATTTGTCCATGTTTACATCTAGGGTTCTGTCTTTATTGCTGATGGGTATCAGTTTTATTGCTCCAAGATGATTTGTTACAATAATGATATTTATTTTTTTTAATTGTGTTAATTCCTCTTTTCCATAGACTATTTGAGTGGAAGATTCGTTATTGAGTTTTTCTAAAAGTTTTATGTACTCATCCATGATATGGTCGGGCTTGTCTAAATTTTCAAAAGCATTGGTAAAAAAATCTTGTTGGAATGAATGCAATTTTTTAAAAGTTTTTTTTGCAATCTGTGTTGACAAAACTTCATCTTGTAGTTTTGTAATAATAGCGATTTCTTTAGGGTCGTCTATTTGTGGTTGTCTAGATAGTGTTGAATCCATGCTTTTTGTTTCCATTATTTTACATTTTTGACTTTTTTCATTATACCAAACATAGGATGAGCGCCATCTCTCTCGGTAATTGTTTGAGGGAACCCCGGAGCTGATACTGGGTTTATAAATAATTCTTCACTTCCATTTTCAGCAGATAATGCGTAGTGTACACCTTTCCCTTTTCTTGCCTTTGGGTGTGCAAGAAAATTGATTGTCGTATCGGGAAATTCTTGTTTAAGTTTAGAACCGAGGTCTATTGTTACATTTCTGCAATCTTGATAAGCTGTAAAATTCTCATTCTCTTGTAATAGTTGACGAGTTCTTTGTGCAATTTCTTTTAAACCCATAAGGTATTTTACTTTACAGTTACGCTTTTAGCTATATTTCTTGGTTTGTCTACATTATTTTTAAGATAAACAGCCATATAGTAGGCAATAAGCTGAAGTGGTACTGTATTTAAAATTGCACTTACTTCACCTGTGTCGGGTAGTTTTGGAAGTTTAATAATTTCAGCACCTCTTGCTTTTATTTCATTTATGGCATTTTCAACATCTCCCGAAACTGCATCATTGGAAACAACTGGAATTATGGGAACCCCAGCTTCCATTAGTGTTATGGCGTAGTGTTTTAAATCTCCTGCAGGTATTGCGTGTGCATGAACATAACTTCCTTCAATAATTTTTACCATTCCTTCTTTGATGATTTGTAGGTTTTGACCTTTTCCAAGAAGGAAGATATGTTTTTTCTTTGACAACTTTTTAGCAATTTTTTTGATTTGGCTTAAGAAATCTTTGTTATTTAATACTTTTCTCATTTCTTTAGCCAGTATTTTCA
Organism: Candidatus Microgenomates bacterium; assembly: GCA_016784385.1. Lineage (GTDB taxonomy): Bacteria > Patescibacteriota > Microgenomatia > UBA8517 > UBA8517 > BS150m-G53. The sequence goes on from JADHUT010000004.1 coordinate 8,588, forward strand.
AATTTATAACTCCTTGGTCGTATTTTTCTTGAGTATTTTTTGCTACTAAATATCCAAATGCAATTTGGCTTATAAACACTTTTGTAGACATAACACAAATTTCAGCACCTGCATTTGCCATGAATGAAATATCGCTTATTTTTGTAATCAAGCTTCCCGGCATGTTTACATATGAGGCAACTTTAACTCCTTTTTTCTTTGCCATCTCTAAAATTTCTAGAACATCTGCGGTTTCACCGCTTTGAGAAGGAGCAATAATTAGATCTTCTTTGGAAAATAGTGGTAGATATTCAGTGCATTCGGCGCCAATTAAACCTATGGCGTTTACCCCTGCATATGTTCTCAAATAGTAAGCCATTTGGAATGCAGCTGCCCCGGCCGTACCAGAACCCATACAATATACATTTTTGGATTTTTTAATTAGTTTGGATAGTTTTTCGAGCTTTCTTTTATCTTGTTTTATAACTTCCTCAATAGCGCTTGGTTGGTCAAAAATTTCTTTTATCATGAAGTGATTAAATTTACCCTTTCCTTCATTTTTTTGAGTAATACCATTTTTTACTTTTAAAAGTGGCAAGTTTTTTCCTGTTTTTACATTTTTTATTGTCAACATATTTTTTGAATAAATGGCCATTTGACCATTGTCTAGTGTTATTGTTTTTTCGACATATGGGGAAAAGGAAAGTGTATCTGATGAAAAATAAAATTCCTTTTTGTCTTTAGAAAACCCTAAAACTAGTGGGGAACCGTTTCTAACAGCAATAATTTGACCATCTTTAGTCAAAATTATTACAGTGTTTCTACCCTTTAGCTTATTAAAAGCAGATCTAGTAGCCTTTATGATATCTTTTTCTTTTTTAAGTTCCTCTTCAATCAAACGAACAATGACTTCTGTATCTGTTTGGCTTATAAATTTGTAATTTTTTTGAAATAAATTTTGTTTTACACTGGAATAGTTTTCCATTATTCCGTTTTGAGCCAATACAAATGAACCATCTGATGAAAAATGGGGATGTGCGTTAGTGTCCGTTACTGATCCATGTGTAGCCCATCTGGTATGTCCGACAGAAATACTACTTTTAGGAAGTTTTGAAAGTTTTTTGTTTACAGTTCCTGTATGTTTATCAAGTAAAATTTTTTTGTTTTGCAAAACAGCAACACCCCAACTATCGTATCCACGATAATCAAGGCGTTTCAAACCTTCAAAAACCGCAGAAGTTGCGTCGCGACGACTACCAATATAGCCAAATATTCCACACATATATTATTTTTTATAAAGCAGATTTTTTTTGAAGAAAGTATTAACTGGAATAGTTCTTTGCTTCCTTTTTTTACAAAAAGGTTTTAAAACTAATTCTCACGACATTAATATGCCGGCAGGTTTCCGCAGATACTCCCTGATTAATTTCAGGGGCCCGATTGTTTGACATATAGCCAAACCCTGCTTCCTCGTATCCCCATTTTCGTGGGGCCACACGCTCTAAAAAACTTAAACTTTCTTCATTTCAAACTGCTCTATTGTCAATTCTATTTGTTCTTCTGTCTCTTTGTCAACAAATAATAGTAATTTACAAATTTAATAGGCTAGCTGCTTCTTGATCTATCAAAAATGTTACGTTTGAGTGAAACCTTAAAAAAGAGGCTGGTGCATCTGGTCCAATTTCTCCTTCTAGAGTTCTTTTTATTCCTTCTGCTTTTTCAACACCCTTGGCGATTAATATTATTTTCTTCCCTTCCAGAATATTTGCAATACCTTGAGTAATTGCTTTAGTCGGAACTTGATTTATATTTCCTTCGCAAAATCTTGCATTTGCTTGGATTGTTTCATTGTCGAGGTCAACTACTCTGGTTCTTGAATCAAGTTTTGAACCCCTTTCATTAAATGCAATATGACATGTTAATTCAGGTCCTATTCCTAAGATAACCAAATCTGAAGGTCCAACTTCATTTAAAACTCGCTCATATCTAGCAGCTGCTTCGTGTGGATCAATTGCCGTACTGTCTGGTATGTGTCTTTGATTTGAAGGTATATTTACAAAGTTGAACCAATGTTCGTCCATAAAACGTTGATAACACAGTGAATGTCCGCTTGGAAGTGGCCAATATTGGTCTAAGTTCGTTGTGGTAATACCACTCATGTCCAATCCACTTCTATATTCTTTAATAGCAACCTGATAAGCACCAACTGGCGAAGATCCTGTAGCTGGAGTTATAATTGAGTTAGGATTAGATTCAATCTGTGTTACCAATATTGATCCTGCTGCCAAATCCACTAACTCAGGTGTTGGTAAAATCAATACTTCAGGTTGATATAGAGCTAAAATGTCTGGTTCATGTTGTGTTAATGTTTCTAAGGCCATATGTTTGACAATATTGTTTTTGTTTATTGATCTCTTTCTGAAGCAGTTCCTGCTATATCTTTTCTTCTACTAATAGGTGCGATTCTGTTTCGATTAGCAACTAGTAAATAATCTTTGGTATTTTGTCTTTGAAATGAGTTTTTGATAGAAGACAGCTCTATACCTAGTCGGTTTTTTCTTTTTGCCTTCTTATAATAACGAGTGTTCTGCTCTTGGAGTTCTTTGATTTCAGCCTGTGTCAATTCAACTGGCATATTTACATCCGATAATATGATTATTTTGAATGTTTGTCAATAGATATCGTTTTAAATACAAAAGTTGTGATGGTAAGCAAAGCTTGGCCAGTCAAGGCCCTGGTAAGCAAAGCTTGGCCAATTAAAGTCTTGGTAAGCAAAGCTTGGCCAATTAAAGTCTTGGTAAGCAAAGCTTGGCCAGTCAAGGCCCTGGTAAGCAAAGCTTGGCCATTTTTTCGCCGAAATGGTAAAATATAATAGTAAGCGTGAAAAAAACAAAAAGAGTTTATTTTGCCTCGAAGATGAAAGTTCATTTTATGGGTATAGGAGGCAGTGGTATGAGTGGTGTTGCCATGCTAGCCTCAAAGATGGGTTACAGTGTAACTGGATGTGATCTAGAAGGCTCAACTGCTTACCAAAAGAAAGTTTCAAAGGGTCACAGTAAAGATCATTTGAAAGATATTGATCTATTAGTGGTATCTCCTGCCGTAATTTATCAAAATAAAAAGCATCTTGAATACTCAACTGCTAAAACCAGAAAAATGGTAATGACCTGGCAAGAGTTTTTAGGCAAATACTTAATGAAAGATAAAAAGGTTATTGCGGTTACTGGAACCCATGGAAAGTCCACAACAACTGCGATGGTGGGTAAGATGCTTGTAGACGTTGAATTTGACCCCTCTGTAGTGGTTGGTGCAAGGGTTGAAGAGTGGAGTGGAAATGCAAGGTATGGGAAAAGTGATTGGTTTGTTGTTGAAGCAGATGAATTTTTTGATAATTTTTTGCATTACAGTCCAGATGTCATCATTTTGAACAACATCGAGTTTGACCATCCAGATTATTTCAAAGATGAGGATCAAGTTTTGGAAAGTTACAAAAAATTTATTTCTAACTTAAAAAAAGGTGGAAAGATCATTGCAAATAAGACTCCGCTAAACATTAAACCAATAAAAACAAACAGAACCTTTAATTTAAAAGTAATGGGTGAGCACAATCAACAAAATGCTCGTATGGTTTTCGCGTTAGGAAAATATCTAAATATTCCTGAAAAAAAGATTGTGAATTCCATAGAGAACTTTGAAGGGATCGGCAGAAGGATGCAACTATTGGGTAGAAGTAAAACCGGTTTTATCATTTATGATGATTATGCCCATCACCCAACTGCCATTAAGACAACTTTGGAGGGTTTGAGGGCTGAGTATAAACAAAGCTTGGCCAGTTACACTGGTAAAAAAATCTGGGCAATTATAGAAGCTCATGGTTATTCAAGAACTTCCAAGCTGTTGGAACAGTATAAAGGGGTGTTTGATGGTGTGGACGGAGTAATTGTGGGACCCATTTTCAAAGCAAGAGACAAGAGTACATTTGGAATGACACCAAAGAGTATTGTTTCGGTTTCAGCTCATAACAATATATTTGCTGTTGATGATTTCAAAAAAATTGCTGATTTGGTACGAAGTAAAGTGGGGTCAGATGATATTGTAATAGTAATGGGGGCCGGCAAAAGTTATACATGGGCCAAGGAACTTTTAAAAATATGAAAAAATATAAATTTAGAGATTTGACAACGTTTAGGATTGGTGGAGAAATTAAATATTTTTTTGATGTTAAAAATGAAAGAGAGTTGGTAAAGAAAGTTGTTTTTGCCAAGAGCAAAAACTTGCCAATTTTTGTAATTGGAGGGGGAAGTGATATTTTAGTTTCTGACGAAAAATATAATGGGGTGGTAATTAGATACATAGGTAAGAATATAGAATATCAAGATAACTTAGTCACTGCAGAGGCTGGTGCTTCGTGGGATGATTTGGTGGCGAGTGTGGTGAAGAAGAATTTGGGGGGAATTGAGAGTCTCTCTGGGATACCTGGATCTGTTGGAGCCGCTCCTATTCAAAACATTGGTGCATATGGTCAAGAACTCTCAGATGTCTTTGTGAGTTTGGATGCTTATGATATTGAAAATCAAAAATTTGTAAAGTTGAACAAAAGTGATTGTAAATTTGGTTACAGAGACAGTCTTTTCAAAAAAAGAGATTATTGGCAAAAATATATAATCACAAAAGTTACACTAAAGCTGCAAAAGAACAAAAAACCAATCGTTAAATATAAATCTATTATTGACAGCTTGCCAAAAAATTATTCATTAAAACAAGTTAGAGAGTTAATAATTAAAACCAGAAATGAAAAGTTAGATGATTGGAAAAGTATCCCAAATGCAGGATCTTTTTTCAAAAATCCCACATTATCTAAAAAAGAAATTACCAAGTTGAGAGAAAAATACCCAGATATTAAATGCTTTGATAATAAAGATGGTACTTCTAAGTGTTTTGCTGGTTGGTTTATACAGAATGCTGGTTGGTTGGGAAAATCTTATAAAAATGCAAAAGTATCAGACAAACATGCACTTGTTTTAACAAACCCGAAAGGTAGAGCTACTTCCAAAGAAATTGTTGAGTTGGCAGAAAAAATACAAGAAAGTGTTTTTATAAAGTTTGGAGTAAAGTTAGAACCAGAAGTACAATATATAAATTTTTAAAAATCATGGATAAAAAAGGATTAATTCTCTTTCAAGAAAAACAAATAAGAAGAGTATGGCATCAAAAAGAGTGGTGGTTTTCTGTTGTAGACGTTGTCGAAGCATTGACTGAAAGTGTTGATTCTAAAGACTATTGGTTCAAAATGAAAATTCGTGTTAAGGGTTCAGATGGTGTTGAACTATCGACAATTTGTCGACAGTTGAAATTGAAAGCACTTGATGGGAAGTTAAGAATGACAGACTGCTCAAATACTGGTGGCTTATTACGGATTATTCAATCAATTCCGTCTCCTAAAGCAGAACCTTTCAAGTTATGGTTGGCCCAGGTTGGAAAAGAGCGATTAGAGGAAATTGAAAATCCGGAACTTGCCCAAGAAAGAATGAAAAAAATTTATGAATTAAAAGGATATTCAAAAGGTTGGATAGAAAAAAGACTAAGGGGAATTGCAATTAGACAAGATTTGACTGATGAGTGGAGACAAAGAGGGGTAAAACAACAAAGTGATTATGCGATATTGACTGCTGAAATTTCTAAAGCTACTTTTGGAATGACTCCTGGTCAATATAAGAAATATAAAAAGATCCCTGGCAAAAGTAAAATAAATTTAAGAGACAATATGACAGATTTGGAATTAATTTTTACTATGCTAGGGGAGCGAGTAACTATAGAAATTTCAAAAAAAGAGAAACCAAGAAGCTTTACTTCAAATAAGTTGGTAGCAAATAGAGGAGGTTCGGTTGCTGGTTACGCAAGAGAAGAAACTGAGAAAGAAATTGGAAATAGTGTTATAACTAAAAAAAATTATTTACCAAAAAGAAAACCAATTAATAAATTGAAATAATGAATTACAAAAATAAGCACTGCTTGGCCAGTTACATTGGTAAAAAAATTGCAATTTTGGGTCATGGAATTGAAGGACAGGATGCTGAAAAGTTTTTGAAAAAACAAGGAGCTTTGATTACAGTTTTAGATCAAAAAGCCGACAAAAATTATTTAAAGAATCTGGAAAGGTTTGATATGATTGTCCGTTCACCTGGTGTATATAGGTACAAGAAAGAAATAGTAAAGGCTCAAAAAAGTGGGGTTAGAATCGCCTCACCTATACACATTTTTTTTGATGAATTTGGTGGAATCATAATTGGGGTTACGGGTACAAAGGGAAAAGGAACGACCTCAACCCTAATTTGCGATATTTTGAGAAAATCAGGAAGTGATGTATTTTTGGCTGGTAATATTGGCAAGCCTTTTTTAGAACTCCTTCCAAAGTTAAATAGTAAATCAATAGTGGTGTTAGAACTTTCTTCATTTCAGCTAATTGATTTGACCGTCAGCCCTGATATTGCAGTTGTATTAAATATAACGTCAGACCACTTGGATTGGCACAAAAACCAAAAGGAGTATGTTGAAGCTAAAACAAATATTGTAAAACATCAAAATTCTGATGACTGGGCAGTAATAAACAAAGAATACAAAGTGTCCAAAAGTTTTGCAAAATTAACTAAAGCAAACAAGATTTTCTTTTCTAAAAATACTCTTGAGAAAGAATATAAAAAAGGATTGAAGTTAAAAGGAGAGCACAACTTGGAAAATATTGCAGCTGCTGTGTCTGTTGCCAAAATATTAAACATTAAAAAAGAAATTATTCAAAAAGTTGTGAAAAATTTCAAAGGATTGGAACATAGATTGGAATTAGTCAAAACAGTAAATGGAATAACTTTTTATAACGATTCATTTGCAACTGGACCACAACCCACAATTGCTGCGATAAGGTCGTTTTCAGAACCAATTACTCTAATACTTGGTGGGTCTGAAAAAGGACATGGTTTTAGTGAACTTGCCGGTGAAATAACAAAGAGCAGTGTTTCAAATGTTGTAGTTATTGGTGAAATCAGAGAGAAAATTATAAAAGCTTTAACAAAGGCAAAATTCCAAGGCGATGTGCACGATTTAGGTACACAAACGATGAAAAAAATAGTGATTAAAACTCTCAAAACAACTCCAAAAGGTGGAGTTGTCATTTTGTCTCCAGCAGCAGCATCTTTTGACATGTTTGATAATTACAAAGATAGAGGAAATCAATTTAAGAAAGAAGTACAAAAACTACATGGGAGCAAGTGATTTGCCGATTGGAGTTTTTGATTCAGGTATCGGTGGATTAACTGTTGTAAAACAGTTAAAAAAAATCCTTCCAAAAGAAAATATAGTTTACTTGGGGGATACGGCAAGAGTTCCGTATGGTACAAGGAGTAAAAAAGTAATTGAGGAATTTGCATTGGAAGACCTTAGGTTTTTATTAAAAAGGAAAGTAAAATGTGTTGTAGTTGCATGTAACACTGTATCGGCACTAGCTTTAAAAAAAGTTAAAGATAATTCAAGTATGGTTGTGTTTGGGATGATTAACCCTGCAAATGCAAAGGCACTGAAAACCTCAAAAAATAAAAAGATCGGATTAGTTGGGACTAGGGCTACTGTTGGAAGCAATGCATATAAAAACATTTATATGAAAAGACATGCATCGCTTTTAGTACCACTGGTAGAGGAGGGGATAACAAAAGGGCCTGAACTTGATATTTTCATAAAAAAGTATTTTAAAGATTTCAAAGGAAAAGTAGATACATTGATTCTAGGTTGTACACACTACCCAATCATCAAAAAAAGTATAGAAAAATATCTTGGACAGAATATAACTTTAGTAGATCCAGCAGAAGAAATTGCAAAAGAAGTAAAAAAGTATCTAAAAGACAACAATCTATTAAATATACAGAAAATGAAAGGAAAAACTGAATACCACCTGACCGATTTAAATCCAAGATTTTTAAAAACTGCTAACAATTTTTTAGGCAATACCAACACAGCGATCAGTTTTAAACAGGTAGCTATCTGATTTAAGATTAACTGTCTATTACCTTAACTCCAACTTTTTCTGCAACCATTCTTAATGATGCAATTTGTGTTCTTTGGTTTTTTGGTATTTCACCTATTGCTTTATCAAACTTTTTGAATTGTAATTCATTTTCAAATTCCGCACCAAATCCACCACCTTGTGCACCGTTGGGTCTGATGTGAATAATTTTTTTATTTTCAGATTGAGACAACTTAATCACCTCGCTCTCTAAACCGATAGTACAACAACTTTAAAAAAAATTCAACATTTTATGACTTAGATGTTAAAATACTGTCAATGAGTATATTTGGAAGACTCAAAAAGATATTCTATTTCCCAATAGCTTACTATTTTGCAGTTTTTGCAAAAGTGAGGTTGTTGTTGTGGAAACCAATAGTTGTTGTAATAACTGGCTCAAGTGGCAAAACTACTCTACTACACATGATTGCTTCGCAATTGGGTGATACTGCCAAGTACTCATTTAAAGCTAATAGTTCATATGGAATACCTTTTGATATTTTGGGATTAAAAAGAGAAAGTCTAACTGTTTTAGAATGGCCAAAACTATTTTTATTTACTCCATTTATTGTATTTAAACCCCTCCCTAAACAAAAAATCTATATAGCAGAAGTAGATTGTGACAGAGTATTTGAAGGCAAGTTCTTAGGTAAGCTACTTAAACCCAACATTACTCTTTGGATTAATACCACAAAGACCCACAGTATGAATTTTGAAAGCAAGTCCAAACGAGTGGGTAAAGACATATTGAGCGTTATAACAGAGGAATTTGGGCAATTGGCCAAAAACACAAAAGACTTGGTGATTTACAATCAAGACTCCAAAAACCTCCAAAATTTTATAAAGAAAATGAAAGTAAAACAGTTGGGTGTTTCTAGGAAAGATTTTGAAATTAAATACAATATAAGTTTCAAAGGAACTGAGTTTTACATAGATAAAACCAAGTATAGTTTTGCCTATTTACTCCCTGAAGTTACCTTTTACCAGATAATAATGTGTTGTGAGTTAGTTAATTTACTTGGTACAAAGATGGATCTAAAGTTTAAAAATTTTAAAGCTCCCCCGGGGAGAAGTTCAATCTTCAAGGGAATTAGAAATACTACATTGGTGGATAGTACGTATAATTCAAATCTTGATTCAATGAAGGTAATTTTGCAGTTGTTTGATCAGTTGAAGTCGGAAAATAAATGGATTGTAGTGGGAGATATGTTGGAACAAGGCAAAAACGAGATTGAAGAACATAAAAAACTGGCTGAAATTATTAACACATACAATTTTGACAAAGTAGTATTGATGGGCCCAAGGGTTGGGAAAATAGTTAGTCCTTTGGTTGAAAATAGTGTAGTTTTTGAAATGCCCGATAAAGTTTTGAGTTTTTTGAAAGAGAATTTAAAAGGCGAAGAAGCAATCCTATTTAAAGGAGCAAGGTTTTTGGAAGGTGTAGTTGGAGCACTACTTTTGAATAAATCAAATTCTAAAAATTTGGTAAGAAGAGAAAAAGTATGGCAAAAAAGAAGGGAGAAGTTTGGATTATAGCAAAATTGACAATTTTGATATATTGATTATATCGCCATGACGACAGACAAAAAAATATTTGTACTTCCAGGTTGGGCGTATGAAACAAAAAAGTGGGATGAATTTATTGGTATGTTGAGAAAAGATGGTTTCAATCCTATTTTACTTTCCATACCTGGTTTGACTGAAAAAATAGAAAAACCTTGGAATATAGACGATTATGTAAATTGGCTCTCAAGTAAACTCAAAAATGAAAGTCAGGTTTTTTTGATAGGACACTCCAATGGTGGGAGAATTGCACTTTCATATATTTTGTCAAATCCTAAAAAAATTTCTAAATTAGTCCTCTTGGATAGTGCAGGTATTTATCACAACGAAGTACCCATCAGACTTAAAAGAACACTTTTTAAATACCTGGCCAAATTAGGCAAAAGTGTCACAAAGTCAGATACATTGAAAAATTTGATGTATAAATTTGCAAGAGAGAGTGATTACAACCAAGCTCCAGAAATAATGAAAAAAACCATGCAGAACCTAATTAGTCATGACTTGACCCAGAACTTACAAAAAATTAGAACAAATACATTAATTTTATGGGGACATGACGACAAAGTTACACCACTTTCTGATGGAAAGATGATGGAGAAGAACTTGCCAAACTCAAGACTTGAAATTGTAAAGGATGCTCGGCATTCACCTCAATTTTCTCACACTGAAAATGTAGTTAAAATAATCGACGAATTTTTCAAAAAATAAATATTATAAATATGAACATATTTAACTCACTAGGATCAAACTACAATTTGAAAATTGCCTTCCAGACTCTGTTTGCAAACAACAAAAAAGAAAACAAAGAAAAGTTGGTAGATTTTTTGGAAAATAAATACGGCGGAGAAGTTCATTTATTTTACAAAGGGAGAGAAGCATTGGAAGCTGCGCTGAAATTGTTAGATCTACCTAATTATAATATGGTTGCAATTAATGGTTTTACTTGTTTGGTGGTTTGTGACGCGGTTAAGCGAGCCGATTTAAGATCGATCTACCTGGACATCGAGTCAAGTACTCTAAATTTTACAGCTAATGCTTTAGAGGTCGAGATAAGAAGAAATCCAAAACTTAAAGTTGTTGTTGTGCAACACACGCTAGGGATCTCTTCTGAAATCAAAAAAATTTCTGAAATATGCAAGAGTAATGGTTTGGTGCTTATTGAAGATCTGGCACACAGTGTTGGTGGTGTATACGGAGACCTAGTGACGCTCTCTTTCAGTCAAGACAAAATTATTGATTCAGTGTCAGGTGGTGCATTGATTATTAAAAATAAAAACTTACAAAAAAAAGTTACTTTTGAAAAAATGGGCGTTGGCTTTTTTCAACAAGTTAAAGATAGGTTGTACCCACTACTGACGATGATAATTAGAGTAACTTACCCCACAGGGTTCGGAAAAGTTTTCCACAAAACCCTTAAGCGTATGAAATTTCTTTCAGTACCAATAGAAAAATTGGTTGTAGGCTTGAGAGATTTACCAAACTGGTATTGCAGCGTTGCTTTGAGCTATTTGGAAAATTTGGACGAAGATATTAAACATAGGGAAAAAATTGTTAGAATTTATAAAAAAGATTTAGTTGAAAAAATACGACTTAACGGGTCACCACTGATTAGGTTTCCAATAATTGTAGAAGAGAGAAGTGAGCTAATAAAAGTACTCAAAAAGAGGGGTGTTTACGTATCTGATATTTGGTATGACACACTTGTTACATCTAAAAAGAGATGCCCAGTGTCCAATAGGGTTTCTGGGAAAATTTTAAATTTACCAACACATAAAAATATTAGCGAAAAGAAGGCTAAAAAAATATGTGTGATAATTAACCAATGGATAAATTCACAGTAAAACAAATAAAAAACAAAAAGGTTTGGGAAACTTTTGTATTGTCAAAAAAACCTCAAACCTTCTTGCAATCGTGGAATTGGGGAGAAGTCAATGAAAACCTTGGCGAAGAAATAATTAGACTGGGATTTTACAAAAACAATGTGTTGGTTGGTATTTGCTTGCTCATTAAGCAGAATGCTAAAAGAGGTCCTCATTTTTTGATTCCCGCAGGACCACTAATGGATTGGGAAGATGAAAACTTGGCTAAATTTTTCAAAAAAAGTGTTTATGACCTTGCTAAAAAATCCAAAGTTTGGTTTGTAAGAATAAGACCTGAAATATTAGATAATAAAAAAAAGAATAACCCGCTTCGCGGTAAAGAACTTTTTAGAAAGTTGGGAATGAAACAAGCCCCTATGCACCTACACGCTGAAAATACTTGGATTTTAGACATTTCAAAATCTGAAGATGAGTTGTTGTCAGAGATGAGAAAAACTACGAGATATTTGATACGGAAAAGCTTGAAGTATGACTTGACTATTGAGGTTTCTAAAGATCCTAAACTTTCTGAAACTCTTTTCAATCTTCAAAAAGAAACTGCTCTTAGGCACAAATTTGTGGGATTTTCTGAAAAGTTATTTAAGAGCGAAATCAAAGTTTTTTCTATAGACAAACAAGCAGAAGTATTTTTGGTTAAAAAGGCAAAAGAAGCACTTGCAATAGCAATTATAATTTTTTATGGCGATAGTGCCTATTATCACTTCAGTGGATCAACTTCCAAGTATAGAGAAATTCCATTTTCGTATAGGTTGCAGTGGGAAATTATTAAGCACGCAAAACGCAGAGGTATTAAATTTTATAACTTCTGGGGTATAGCACCAAACGACAACCCTAAACATCGTTTTGCTGGTGTGACCCTTTTTAAGACTGGATTTGGGGGAGAAAGAATTGATTGGTTTCCAGCACATGACCTAGTGATAAATCCACTATATTATTTTACTTATATCTTTGAAACGCTACGCAAGACAATGAGAAGGCTGTGATAGTATAATATAAGTATGAATGAACAAAACTATTTACCCTTGGCCTTAGGCTTGGTGATGTTTTCATTTTTCATAACTGCAGCACTTGTTGTTCCTTTTATTAATTTTCTATACAAAATTCATCTTACAAGAAGAAAAGAAGCTCCAAAAAAAGGAAAAATTCCTCTTTTTGACAAACTCCATGACAGAAAGGCTGGCACACCAGTAGGGGGTGGAGTATTAATTATTGCTGTAGTGGCACTTCTTTTTTCAATAGTATTTCCAGTAGTCAGGCATTTTGGGATTTATATTGAAACTGCACACAACCTGCCAACTGAGTTGTTCATAATATTTTTCACTTTCATATCATTTGGTTTTCTTGGTTTACTTGATGATGTTGTAAAGACTTTTGGAAAACCAAATAAAGGGGTTTTGGGTTTTGCCTTTGGGTTGAGCAGAAGAGTAAAGTTTGCACTTCAGTGGGTTTTGGCAATAATTGCATCTTTTGTTATATATAAAAATCTTGGAATAGATATCATAAATATTCCGATGTTTGGAATTGTGCTTCATTTGGGTTGGTGGTACATACCATTTTCTGCATTCGTGATAGTTTCTTTTACTAATGCATTTAATATTACGGATGGACTAGATGGACTTTCTTCAGGACTCTTGGCAATTTGTCTTTCAGTCTTTGGGATAATTGCAGCAACTGGGTTGGACACTCCTTTGGCAATATTTATTGGGCTTTGGATAGGTGCATTAATTGCATTTTTATACTTTAATATATGGCCTGCAAGAATTTGGCTGGGTGACGCTGGAGCGCTGTCTTTCGGTGCAACTCTGGCTGTAATTGGACTTCTTTCAGGAAGTATTGTTGCACTTGTAGTAATAGGGGGGATATTTATATTAGAAATAATTTCATCCGCAGTTCAAATATTGGGATGGAAGTTTTTAAAAAGGCCAATACTGCCCCTTGCTCCACTCCACAACACTCTTTTTGCAAGAGGATGGGAAGAACCCAAAATCGTAACAAGGGCTTGGCTTGCAGGAATAATACTTGGAATTTTCGGACTCTGGTTGGCCACCATTTAGGGCTTTGTTAAAATTTTTTCTATCCCAGAAGATGAATCTAATAAATAGTTACATTCGTCCAGTATGTGTTTTAAATATTCTTCAGGTAATTTGGACATATTCAACCTCCTTTTGGATGTGGGGTGCTATATATGGACTTAATGACTGTGGTGTTAATAGATCCACCTTTCTCCCTAAAATATTTTCTGTAAAGTTGATAGTGCCCATGAAATTTTTAAAACTTTTTTGATTTTTGTCAAAATCCACAATAAGGTCAACATCACTTTTATCTGATTGATCGTTTGTAACGAAAGAACCGAATAAACCAACTCGTTTTACTCCAAAACTCTTTAATTCTTCTTATTCTTTTCAAGTAGGTCAACAATTTCTTGTTTAGTTTTTACCATAAATTAATTATACAACAAAATACATAAAGTCTTTGTTACAATTTATCTGTGAAAAGAAAAAAAAGAGTAAAGCTTCGAAGAGTCAAGAGAGTAAAAAAACAAAAACACCCGTTTGACAGGAACTTTTTTTATTTGGTTTTGTCCTTGGTTGTAGTGGGACTTGTTTTTGTTGCTGACATTTCTGCGCCCCAGGCATTAACTTACTTTGATGACAAATTTCATTTTTTAAAACAACAAGTAGTTGCTGCTGTCGTCGGTGTTATCGCGATGATTGTGATTTCCGGAATTAAGTATTCATATTGGAAAAAAATTGCTGTGCCATTTTTTGGTTTTTCTATAATTCTTCTGATTGCAGTTTTAATCCCTGGAATTAGTTATTCAGCACTTGGGGCCAGGAGATGGATAAGTGTTGGTGGATTTAACTTTCAACCATCTGAGGTGGTTAAGTTGTCGTTGGCTCTTTACTTGGCTAAAGTTTCTGAAATGAATAAAAAAACCATTTCATATTTTGTGCCACTTGGAATTGTAGCTGGTCTTATAATGCTTCAGCCTGATTTGGGTACTACTATTATAGTTGCAACAATTGGAGTTGCCCAAATATTTGTTGCTGGAGTACCATTACTACACTTTTTAGGAACTGTAGCTGTAGGGATTGTTGGAGTAGTGGGGTTAATTTTGTCCTCTTCATACAGAAGAGACAGGTTGATAACATTTCTTCAAAATACTACTGACCCACTTGGAAAGTCCTATCATATAAGGCAAATACTGCTGGCAATGGGTTCTGGAGGTATTTTTGGAGTAGGTTTGGGCCAATCCAAGCAAAAGTATTTATTTTTACCAGAAGCTTCAACTGATTCAATTTTTGCAGCAATTGCAGAGGAAATAGGTCTAATTGGTGGGTTGGCTATAATACTCGTTTTTTTGTATTTTGTGTTCAAAGCTTTCAAAATAGCTGTTAATGCTCCTGATAAATTTTCAAAAGTTCTGGCAGTTGGAATTACTTCATGGATAGGGGGCCAGGCCTTACTTAACTTTTCATCAATGGTAGCGTTAACTCCACTAACAGGTATACCTCTGCCGTTTTTTTCATTTGGAGGCACTAGTTTAGTGATGGTTCTGGTCGGATGCGGTATACTACTAAATATAAGCAGGTATGAAACAAAAAAAATTACTTCTCGCAGGTAGTCATGCTGCAACTACGGCCGCAGCTACTATAGTTGAGATTAAAAAAAGAAAGTTAGCATTAGAGCTTTTTTGGGTTGGAAACAAAAAATTACCCCTTTTTGGTGTATTTTTTCAAAAAATAGAATCTGGAAAAATTGAAAATAAATTTACAAGAAACACAATATTATCTTTTCTAAAAATTCCTTTTGGGTTCATTCAAGCAGGACTGGCAGTTTTTAAGATAAGGCCAGATTTGATACTCTCTTTTGGTGGCGCTGCTGGAGGCCAGGTAGCATTTTGGGGATGGATCTTTCGTATTCCTGTAATTATTCATGAACAAACAAGTGTGGCAGGTAGAGCTAATATAAAGTCGTCCAAATTTGCCAAAAAAATTGCAATTTCAAGGGTTACGTCAGAGAAATACTTCCCATCAAATAAAACTGTTTTGACTGGTGATCCAATTTCAAAAGATATTGTAAAACTTGCAAAATTAAGCGCCAATCCAGAAGTAAAAACAATTTTTATTACAGGGGGTTCGCGGGGTTCAAAGTGGATAAATAATGCAATAAAACCAATACTCCCCAAACTCCTTACAAAATACAAAATTATATGGCAAGTGGGAGAGGGTAGTGTAGATAAATTTAAAATAAAAAATCCACAGTTAACAATTTTTAGAGCAACCAATAGTTCAGAAGAATACTCAAAGTACTTACAACTTGCAGATATTGTTGTAGGTAGAGCTGGAGCAAATACAGTATCTGAGCTGATCATTGCAAAAAAACCTTGTATTTTAGTTCCCATTCCATGGAGTTATCTAGATGAACAAACCAAAAATGCCCAACAAGCAAAAAAATTGGGGCTTGCAAGAATAGTAAAACAAAGAGAATTAACTCCTGAAAAACTCTTCGATGTGATTGAAAATTTAGTTGCAGACTACCCAAAAATAATAAAAAATACAAAAAATTTGGTTTCAACAGATCTCAGTGCTTCGGAGAAATTGGTGAATTTGCTGGAAAAGTATCTCTAGTATAAATATCTTTTGTTTTTGCTTCCTTAGCCCATGCACTCAATAAGACATTGGCAGAGGTGTCCTCCTGCCTGGTCTTTTTTTCTAGCGCGATTTTATCTTCAATTTGCCTAAGTATTATTGCCCTTAAACTGTTAATCTGTAATAAAGCCTAGGTTCTAAAACGAAGTGCACCACTTAAGGTAAAATGGTTGGCCTTAAGGAAGTGAATAACTATTAAATATAAACATTTAAGTTTAAAAGAACGTGAGATTTTGTATGGAATGTTGGGGAAAGGTATATCTTTGCGTAAAATTGGTAAGAGGTTGGGAAGAAGCCATACTACTCTGTCTCGTGAGATAGACAAACACAGCAGACACTGGAGACCATATATACCCTGTGAGGCAGATAGAAGAGCCTCCAGGTGGTCATTAAACCAGAGAAGGAGAGCAGCTTTAAAGAATCCTCTTGTTTTTGTATATGTAAGAAAAAAGTTAAGACTGGGGTGGAGCCCTGAAATAATTGCAGGGAGACTTTCTGTGGATCACCCAGAAGAGCATATTTGTCCTGAAACAATATACAAGTACATTTTTAACAAAAAAACCAAAAGAGAAAAACTTTGGAGGTATCTGGAACTGGGCAGGAAGAAAAGAAGGGTGAAGTCTGGTAGAAAGGTTAAAAGGAAAAGTAAGATAAAAAATGCAAAATCAATTGATTTGAGGCCAAAATCAGTAGAAAAGAGAAACCACTCTGGTCATTGGGAAACAGACAACATGGAAGGAGTAAAAACAGATAAACAAGTACTTTCAGCAACAGTTGAGAGAATGACCAGAGTGGTTCTTTTGACAAAACTTAAAGATA
Source organism: Candidatus Microgenomates bacterium (assembly GCA_016784385.1). Classification (GTDB taxonomy): domain Bacteria; phylum Patescibacteriota; class Microgenomatia; order UBA8517; family UBA8517; genus BS150m-G53. The sequence goes on from JADHUT010000004.1 coordinate 25,531, forward strand.
GAAAATCAGATACTAAAGTTGAGGCTGTCATAAACAGGATCAATGAATTTCCAAAACAAGTAATCCTCACTTTAACTGCAGACAATGGAGCAGAAAACACAAAGCATGAAACTATAACAGAAAAATTAAACATACCTGTCTACTTTTGTCACCCATACCACTCTTGGGAAAAAGGTAGTGTTGAAAACAGAATTAAAAAAGTAAGAAGAATACTACCAAAGGGACAAAGTTTGGACAACATCCCAACCAGAAAGGTACAAAACATAGAAGAGTGGATAAACAACACACCCATGAAAGTACTTGACTACAAAACACCATATGAGAAGATGGCAGAAGTATTAGGAAAGAAAAAATATACCAACTACCTAACTAGTGGTGCACTTCGGGATTGAATGTAGGAAGGTAGCTTCTCTTGGTTAGTCATGCCTATAGTATACTATATGTACTAGTATCTTTTCAAATCCACTATAATCTGTGAAAATAAGATAGTGAGAAGAAAAAAAAGAAAAAAGATATATTTCAACAAGAAAGTTCGAAGTAGAAAAAAAGTTAATTACTTCAAAATACTTTCTATCTTTCTCATTGCCATACTTCTTGTATCGACGCCCATATTTATTAAAAAACTTGTAGTTATTAAAAGTATAAATTGCACTTCCCAATATGGAGAATGCCCAGAGGAGTTGATGATAACTGTTTCTACTGTTGTAAACAGTGATTTAAAATCCACCAAAAAGCAACTAAGCGAAATATTGAAGGATAGTTTTTTGGTAGAAAATTTTTTGATTCAATATAAACTTCCTTCCACAATTGAGCTTGATATTGTTGTGAAAAAACCAAAATTTGCAATTAAAGACAAAAATTCAAATACATATTATTTGCTCGACCGTGATGGTGTTGTTTTAGAACAAAATAGTCTTACTAACATCCCCTTTGTTTCAGTGCAGGGAACTAAACTAATCATGGGGGAAAAAGCTCCAGACAAACTCATATTCGCAAACCAAATAATGTATGAGTTTAATTGGTTGTATAAAATAGATGGTGGAGAGATTGTAGATGATGGGCTGTTTGTACAGTTAGAATCTGGTCACTTGGTTATTTTTCCACTACAAGGAGATGTAGACAGCTTGATAGGAGCTATTAGATTAATTAATTCACGCTTGAATGAAAGCAACAATGGCATTAGAATGGAAAATGTGCACGAGATTGATTTGCGATTTAAAAATCCTGTGATAAGGTAGATAAAAATTATGAACAAAACAAAAATCATTGCAGCGATTGAGTTGGGAAGTAGTAAAACTGCAACCATAATCGGTCAGGTCCAAACAGATGAGAATAGTTTTGAGAAAAGTATTAGTGTTATTGGAGTTTCAGCTGTTGAATCTGCAGGGATTAAAAAAGGTCAAATTGTAAATATTGAAGAATCAGTAGAAGCTGCAATTTCTTCTATTGAAGCCGCTGAGAGAATGGCAGGTCATAATTTAAGTTCAGCTTTTGTCTCGGTGGGTGGAGCACACATCCATTCACAAAATTCCAGAGGAGTTGTTGCAGTATCAGGTGTAGGCGGTGAAATTGGAGTGTCTGATGTGGACCGTGTAATAGATGCAGCTTCAGCAATTTCACTTCCAGCAAGTAGAGAAGTAATCCATGTACTACCCAGAGAATATATAGTTGATGGTGAAACTGGGGTCAAAGATCCCATTGGAATGAGTGGAGTTAGGCTTGAGGTGGATACACATGTGGTTACTGCTTCAACTGCAGCTGTAAAGAATTTAACAAAGTCGTTGGGTGAGGCAGGGGTTAACATAGATGACCTGGTTTTTACAGGTCTTGCATCATCTGAGTCAGTGCTATCAGACACTGAGAAGGAGTTGGGGTGTGTACTTATAGATATCGGTGCAGGAACTACTTCTGTTGCCGTGTTTATAGAAGGCTCCCTGGCATATTCCGGAGTAATTCCAGTTGGTGCCAGAAATGTAACAAACGACATTGCTATTGGACTTAGAGTTTCTCTAGAAGCTGCTGAGAAAATTAAAATTTTCCTTTCTTCTGAGAGAAAGAGGTCTCCTCAAGAAAACTCAAAAAATTTAAATCAAGATGATTTGGATGTAAATGCGCTTGGGATCACTGAGTTGAAAAAAGTATCTAAAAAAACACTAACTGAAGGAATAATAAGACCTAGGCTAAATGAGATATTTACAATGGTTAGGTTGGAACTTGAAAAAGAGCAGTTATTAAATAGAATTCCATCAGGAGCAGTTGTCACTGGTGGGGGAGCAAAAACAGTCGGGGTAGTGGACTCTGCCAAAAGAATGATGAGTTTACCAGTGCGAATTGGAGTTCCGGGAGGGGTAGTTGGCTTGATTGATGATGTAATTGATCCGATGTTTTCAACAGCACTAGGGCTTTTGATATTTGGATCAAAACAAGATGGGGAAGGAGCCGGTGGATTTAAGTTTCCAGGGAAGCTAAGTTTCAAAAAACCAAACCTTGGCTTGTTTGGGAAAATGGTTGAATCCATAAAGGACTTACTGCCCTGAAAAATACTTTGACAAAGTATACAAAACAGTTATAATGCGCTTAAATACTGCCCCGTTTACAAAACTCTTTTCTTTTTGGAAAAAATGAGACAAATTATATGGCATTAGTTAAACCAGACTCAGCAAGAATAGCTAAAATAAAAGTAATTGGAGTGGGTGGTGGTGGAGGAAACGCAGTTTCCTCAATGGTAGAAAACGAAACTATCGCTGGAGTTGAGTTTATAGTCGCAAACACTGATGCACAAGTACTTCTAGCCAACAAAGCTCCAACAAAAATTCAGATCGGCGAAAAACTTACAAAGGGCTTAGGAGTTGGTGGAAATCCAGAAGTAGGGGAAGCTGCAGCAGAAGAATCAATTGAAAAGATAAAAGAGTTGATGATTGATGTTGACATGGTTTTTGTGACTGCTGGAATGGGTGGAGGAACAGGAACAGGAGCTGCTGCAGTTATTGCAAAAGTAGCCAAAGAAGCAGGAGCGTTGACAGTTGGAATTGTAACAAAACCATTTGCATTTGAAGGAACAAGAAGGACGGTGGTAGCTGAAGATGGAATAGAAAAGTTAAGAGAGCAAGTTGATACTTTAATTGTCATTCCAAACCAACGCCTTATGGATGTAATTGACAGGAAAATGACCTTAGTGGAAGCCTTCAAGGTAGTAGATTCAGTTCTAGAACAAGCAGTTGGTGGAATTTCAGAAATTATAACCACCCCAGGTCTTGTTAACGTTGATTTTGCAGACGTAAAAGCAATTATGAGTGATGCTGGTACTGCACTACTTGGTATTGGAACAGGGGTTGGAGAAAATAGGGCACAAATGGCAGCAAGAGCAGCTGTTTCTTCTCCATTATTAGACCTTTCCATAGAAGGAGCCAGAGGAGTTTTGTTCAATATTGCAGGTGGAAATGACTTGACCATGTTTGAGGTAGATGAAGCCGCAAGAATCATAAGCTCAGCTGCAGATCCTGATGCAAATATTATTTTTGGATCAGTAATCAAAGACGATCTTTCAGATCAAGTAAGAATTACTGTCATAGCAACTGGATTTGATGAAACAAGAGCGAGAATTGCACAACTCAGCAAACCAACAAAACCAGTGGTGCAAGGAGTAGTATCTGAAGGAAAACCTTTAGATGATGAAGAAGAAGAGAGCACCTCAAATGGTCAGATGGATGATGATGAGAATGGAAATGACAAAGATAATGACACTTTTGGGGAAAAATTTGAAATTCCTGCATTTCTTCGTAAAATCCGCTAAATAAAAAACTGGAAGGGAGGGGTAATTTGTCGTAGAATTAGCCCAATGAGTAAAAGATATGATGTTTGGATTTTGGTACCCATTATTTTTCTTTTGGCTTTAAGTTTTGTAGTTTTGCACTCTATTGCTCCTCATATTTTCCCTTCTTATATTTGGTATTTTGTATTGGGTATACTAGCCTTTCTTTTGTTTTCACTTTTTGATTTTGAAGTATTGTCTGCATTTTCTAAGTACTTCTATGGAATTAGTATAATTTTGCTTCTAATTACGATTCTAATAGGTCAAGTTACAAGAGGAACGGTGAGATGGATTCCAATAGGTTCACTTTCAATCCAAACTTCAGAAATTGTAAGACCATTCCTTCTCATTTTTTTTGCCAATTACCTGACAGAGAAAAAACTAGATTTCAAAAGGTTCTACAAGGCATTAGGGTTATTTGCACTTCCTGCGTTTTTAATTTTGATTCAACCTTCTCTGGGAGTTGCAGTTCTGACTACAATTGGTTTTTTTGGAATATTTATAGCATCTGATTTCAAAAAGAAAAATTTGCTTGTTGCTGGAATTGGAGTATTTTGCCTTCTTCCTTTACTGTGGTTTGTTCTTGCTCCTTATCAAAAACAAAGAATAACAACATTTCTGGATCCTTCTAAAGATCCCCTGGGGGCAGGATACAATTCCATTCAATCAATGGTATCAGTAGGATCTGGAAAACTAACAGGAAGAGGGCTTGGTAGAGGAGTACAAACACAGCTTTACTTCTTGCCAGAAAAACATACTGATTTTATTTTTGCGAGCGTGTCGGAAGAAATGGGTTTTGTGGGAGCAACAGTTCTTCTTTTTGTTACAGCAATTTTATTTTGGAGGATACTATATTTTTCAGAAAGAGCAGTTAACCCACAAGCCCGGGGCTATCTTTCGGGGCTTTTTCTAATGCTTTTTGCGCAAGTAGTGGTGCATGTTGGTATGAATATGGGGTTACTTCCCATTACAGGTGTACCATATCCATTAGTTTCTGCAGGAGGGTCTTCACTACTTGCAACAATGACTTCACTAGGGATTGTATTGGGGACCATAAAACATTAAAGCCACCATTCTGTATTTTTATCTTCTTCGTAAAAAAGCTTTCATTTCAGGAGTATTGTTGAATTTAAAAAGATCTAATCCACTTTTTTCAACAGTTGTTCTACCTATCGTGTCACCGACAGAGTTAACGCCTTCTGTTTCAAAGGTTATACCGTCTGTCTTTTCCGCAACTGTTTTTCTTATAAGAGCCTCTTCTTCTGTCATACTTACAACAAAGTCAACCGGAGGTTTCAATCTCATATATTTCTTTTTTTCTCTTGATGTAATCCACTTTATTATTATTCTTTCACCCATAGTTACATTATAACTTATTTTTTTATTCTTTTAAAGTACAAAATTCTCACTTTGTTACAAAGATCATATTTTTACCTTTTCTCCTTGTTTTTGCACTCGATACACACTAAAATACCTAACGTATGGCAAAAGTTACTGAAACAAAGAAAAAAATTGCAAAAAAAGTGGTAGTCAAGAAAACTACATCTAAGGAAAAAAAAGTTGCTGGAAAATCTGCTGTTAAAAAATATGCAGTTATTCGTATAAACGGCAGGCAGTACATAGTGGAAGAAGGAAAAGAACTTCTTGTAGATAAGCTGAGCTTGGCCGGCTCCGCCGGTAAAATAGAGACTATAACACCCGAGGTATTGCTTGTGGTTGTGGGAGACAGTGTAAAGGTGGGAAAACCAATAGTAACTGGGGTTTCTGTAAAAATCAAAGTAATTACAGAAATTGAAAAAGGTAAAAAATTAAGAGTATTTAAGTACAAATCAAAATCCCGCTATCGAAAAACAGTCGGCTTCAGGCCAAAATACACAAGAATATTAATTGAAAAGATTTCTTAACAAAATAACTCAAACTACATCTTTCTGGTCTCTTGACAAGCGTGAAAATGTGGTTTATATTGAACACTAACTATGGCACACAAGAAAGCAGGAGGAAAAACAGGACAACACATTAGCCCAAGTGGTAAAAGGTTGGGTACAAAAGTATCTGATGGTCAAACTGTTAGTGGTGGAGAGATATTAATAAGACAACGTGGGACTAAAATTGCAGCAGGTAAAAATGTAAAAGTAGGTAGAGACCACACTTTGTTTTCAACAGTTGCTGGTGTAGTGAGATTTGGTACAAAACTAGGTAAAAATATTGTTAATGTAGTTGAGAGTAAAACTAAATAATGGCAGAAGAAATAGTACAACTAGACGTAAATCAACTCCAACCAAATCCTCTTCAACCTCGTGGTGCAATAACTCCTGAAAGTTTAGTAGACCTTGTTGATTCAATTCGAGAGCACGGTGTACTAGAACCATTAGTCATAGCCAAAACTCCAGCAGGATTTCAGTTAATTGCAGGTGAGAGAAGATGGAGAGCATCAAAATTGGCAGGATTAACCCATGTTCCTGTAATTATTAGAGAAACTACTCCAAAAGGAATGCTTGAGATGGCAATTGTTGAAAATGTGCAAAGAGTTGATCTTAATGCACTTGACCGCGCAAAGGGTTTTGAAAGATTAATGGATGAGTTTGGACTAACTACTAGTGAGGTTGCAGTACGAATTGGAAAATCAGTTGCATATGTAAGTAACTCCCTAAGGCTATTAACACTACCTGATGCCCTGAAAGACGGACTACTCTCCGGGCTTATCTCAGAAGGTCATGCAAGGGCACTAGCAGCTGTTGATGATGTAGACTTGATGGTTGAAGCATACAAAATAATTCTTCGTGAGAGTGGATCTGTAAGAAGAGCAGAAGAGCTTGCAAGAAGGATGAAAGCACAGTCAAATCAAACCCCAAAAGTAAATCTTCCCAAGATGCACATAGTTTCAGAAGAAATTGACAGAATGAAAGAAAGTTTTGAAAAAGCATTAGGGGGAGTAGAAAAAGAAGGCAAAAAACTAAATGAAGTGAAATTAGCAAGAAGCAGAAGAGAAACAAGGCTTACTTTTGTACTAAAAGGATCTCTAGAAGACACAGAACAAAGACTAAATTTGATTCACAAAGCTATAACTTCATAAATAACTCTTGTCAATTTTTTGAAAATATTTTAATAGTCAGGAGTTTCAACTTTTCCTGTTTGTTTAGGTGGCCAATATACAACCCATGCTCTTCCAGCCATACTTTTTTTGTCAATAGGTCCCCACATACGAGAATCTGATGAATGTGGCCTGTTGTCTCCAATTGCAAAGAAAAGACCTTCTGGTACTATGTATGATTCTCCTTCTGACAAAAAGTTTCCTGGATTTGTAGGAACAATGTCTGCAATGTAGTCTTCTTTGAGTAATTTGTCATTTATATATACTTTTCCATTTTTAAGAGAAACTGTTTCTCCCGGGAGTCCAATTACACGCTTTATAAATTCATCATCAGAAACAGGGGGTTTGAATACTATTACATCACCTCTTTGTGGTTCATTGAAGTAATAACTTACCTTTTCAGTTAATAAATACTCTCCATCAGGAAAATTTGGTTCCATCGAGGCACCTTTAATTTTGTGTGGGCGTAGGATTAGAAGGTAAACTATTAAAAATATCCCAACAGCTAATACAATTACCTCTAAAATGTCCAAAAAAAAAGCACCTAGACGTTTAAACATATTATTCATTATGAAAGCATTAACTTTTTTTTACAAGTAGCACGTCGTGTGAGCCACTTTCCCTCATTCCTGAGGCAGTAATTTGAGTGAATTGGGCTTTTTTCCAAAGTTGCGCAATGTTTTTTGCTCCTGAGTATGAAAAACCAGAGCGAATATTGGCATTCATTTTTTCTATGACATCTTTTAGATCTCCCTTGTATTCAACCAAACTTTCAACTCCTTCAATTTGTTTTATGTAATGAGTCTCCAATTCTTTTCCATTTCGTCTTACATGTTTTTTCTTTTCAGCGAGAGATGTAGAAGCATTGTATTGTTTGAAAAAAAGACCATTTTTCTTTATCAATTTACCTGGAGACTGTTTACTTCCTGCAAGTAGACTACCAGTCATGATTGCACAGGAGCCTGCAGCCAAAGCTTTTACAATATCTCCTGAATTTTTGGTTCCTCCATCAGCGATAATAGTTTTGTTGTATTTTTTTGCAGCTCTTGACGCTTCAAGAATTGCAGTAATCTGTGGAACCCCTGAACCTGTTTCAATTCGTGTGGTACAAATGCTTCCAGGTCCCACCCCAACCTTTACACTATCTGCTCCTGCCAAAAATAAAGCCTTAGCTGCCTCGAAAGTTGCAACATTACCTGAAACTATGTCAATTTTTCCACCAAACATTCTTTTCAGTTTTCTTGTAGCTGAAATGGCCTTTTGCATGTGTCCGTGTGCCACATCTAAAAATAATACGTCAACACCGGCTGCAACTAAGGCTTGTGCCCTTGGTATTATTCCGTTTCTTGATCCAATTGCACCACCCACTATTACATTTTGTTTTTTAACTTTTGCAACCTGGCTTGCATGTGAGGCAATTGAATCAAAACGTGGTAAAACTCCAAGACCACCCAACTTACCAAGTGCTATAGCCAATTTTGCATCTGTTGCATCACTCATGTTGGCAGAAATAATAGGGGTAGTTAATTTAATTTTAGGGGTAATTTGTGATTCTAGACTTACATCGTTTCTGCTGTGTATTTTTGAGTATTGTGGAATTAGGAGAACATCATCGTATGATAGTGATAGAGAAATGGTTTTCATAATTTTTCAAACACATATTTAACAATATATCTTTAAAAAATTAAAATCAATTCTGTAAAAGTACTTTTTAATCTGATAATATTAAAGGTTAATAGCTGGTCGCATAGCTCAGCTGGCTAGAGCGTACGATTCACATTCGTAAGGTCCCTGGTTCGAGCCCAGGTGCGACCACACGAGTAATTGGATTATTCTCAAAAGTGTACACTAAACAAAATGAATAAAAGACTGAAATATTTGTTAATTTGGGCAACATTTTTATTTGCTGGACCAATAGCCGTCTATTTAAATACAGATATGCAAGTTATTGGAACTAATAGAATACTAATAACTAATTTAATTCAAAGGTATTTAGGAACGGCCATTTTTGGAATGCTTGCTTTTCAAATTGTTTTTAGAGAAAAGATTAGTATTACCGCACACAAACTAAGTGGAGCACTAATATATAGTTTGGTTTTACTCCACCCGGCTTTATGGATAGTTCAAAATTATTTCTTGAGGGGAAGTGTGGATATTTACTACCCCTTCATTGATATCTGTGGATTGTGTAAAGGTCCTGGTGAGTATTTTTATAATTCAGGACGATTGGCTTTTTGGAGTATTACATTGGCAGTTGGGGCTGCAGTTTTAGTTAGAATCATCAAAGACAAATGGTTGAGTAAAAATTGGAAAAATTTTCATGTATTAAACTATTTTGCATTTTACTTTGTGTCAATTCATGCTATTGGAATAGGTAGTGATATTACTCACCCTCTATTTATAATTTTATTTGTGATATCTCACATTTTAGTAGGAATGACTATAAAGAGGAGATTAAAGCTTGTAGGTTTGAAATCAAAGCTAAAGAAACTTCTGAGTCTATAAACCAGGGTGTTAACCAACTTGTCTGTGTTTTAACAGAATATAGTATGACCTTAGCTTTAGAATATTCTCCCTTTTTGTAATATCTTTCAGATTTTTCAATTTGTTTTTTGAGTGAGTTGTATACTTTTTCAGACTTAAGCCTTTTCCTCCCAAACAATTTGTAAATATTTCTTAACCCTTTTTTGTTTTTCTTGGGCTTTTTATAATCCTTGTCATAATTAATCAATTTATTTTTATACGCATTTTCCAAATCGGAAAGAATTTGTTTGTATGTTGTTACAACATTGTTTTGTGTATTGAAAGACACTGGATATTGGTCTTTTTCGTTTTCGAATATGTACCCATCAAAGTTTTGTTTAATTACATTTCCTTCTTCGTCATATAAATAAACATCCAACTGATATGATCCACCTCCACCACCCACAGATAGTGTGTACGATCCATTGGTCGGTTTTGAGAAGAGTAAAATAGACAGTGTTTCTCCATTTTCAGTTGTGGTACCTTCTTCAACAATAGGACCTTCAAGAAAATTTTGGGTAGGTACCAAATTACCAAATTCATCAAAAAGCTGTAGCACAATATTTTCATCAGCGACAAACATCATGTATGAAAGATCTGTTTGGCTTGGTGTAAAGGTGTTAAGTGCCAAAAGATTTGGGTATGAAGCAAGTGTATCTCTACCTGAATATCCTGGATCGTTAATTTCAAAAGATGAACCAGTCTCACCCTTGCTGACTACAAAGTGACCTGGGACTTTTACAATTGCCGGCCTATCATTTTCAAGCTCATTCAATATATTTTCAGATGTAGGTGGTAAACGTAAATATTCAAGTCTTGGATGAGAAAATCTGCTTACTGCAAGCCAATTTATAAGACCATTTCGTACATACCCATCAGGTTCATTGTTTAGCCAATCATTTAAAATATCAGGAGTAACAAAATTAAATCCGTGATACTGAAGTACCATGGCTGCAGAGGTCAATGCACAACCAAGAGCAGAAATTGTGGAAGAAGTGTGATCATATATTTCATTCTCCCACCCACCCACAAATTGTTTTATATCTGGAACAGGCAAAGAGATATATAAAGGTGTTGGGGAAGGAGATGGTGTGGGTGAAGGGCTTGCAGAAGGTGATGGACTTGGGCTGGGAGTGGTAGTTGGTATGGGAGATGGTGTGGATGTATCAATTGATTTCACTTCAATATTGTCAAAAAGAATGTTTGCGCCTGATGATCCAGCAAATGAGGCTAATGCCACACGTCCAGTTAAAAATGGACTAGAATGATCTGTGAAATCAATTGAAGGAATTGACGAATTATTGATAAAGAGTTTGATGTTATTATCTTGTAGTTTTATGTTGATATGCGAAAGTGAATTGTTGGGTATAGATAGATTGGTGTTAAGTTCTAAACGGGTACTAATGGAAGGATCAAACTTTACAAGCACAATCCTGTCTGCTTTTAGGTGTAACATGTATCCAACCGGAAGATCTAATTGTGAATTTGCTGTTGACCTTTGATTTTGGACTCTAAAAAAAATATTTCGATCAGTTCCAGTTTTAGGAAAAATATCAAAAGAGAATTCATAGTTGGTCCAGGTAAAGTCTCCAGCCTGAATTTCTGCATTATTTGATGGTGAAGTAGACGTTTCTAACCACTTAGATGAATTATTGTCGACGATGCTCCAAGAACCATCATGTATGGTCCAGCCATTAAGATTGTTTTGCTCAAAATCATCCTCAAAGAGAATATTTGATGAATTAACAGTATGGGGTTGTATTAGAAAAGTATAAGTCAGAAAAAATAGTGAAAATATGTAGAATATTCTTTTCTTGAAAGACATCCTATACTCATAACACATCATTTTATTTTTTTTGTCAAGTTTCACCCATACTGTTACACTTGTTGGATGATAAATTATGATGACTGGCATAACAATTCAACTCTTCAGAAAAAGATAATTGGAGAGAAAAATTTTACTTATAGACATTTTTTAGAAAAAGTAATTCCAAATATAAAAAAATCTACAGAACTTCTGGATGTTGGTTGTGGTGTTGGTACCATAGATTTTTTTCTTGCAAAGAAAGTCAAAAAGGTTGTTGGTATAGATGTGTCTGAAAATTCTATAAAAATAGCACAAAGAAACGCAAAGCTACTTAATTTAGAGAAAAATCTTGTCTACATGGTGATGAATTTCCCAGAAGACGTTCCCAATATGAAATTTGACTTAGTAGTTTGCTCTGAAGTGCTCGAACATCTAAAAGATGATTCGAAAGCGGTTGTACAAATTTATTCTTTATTAAAACGAGGTGGAGTTTCAATAATATCAGTTCCATTGAATTCTGCTCCATTATATAAATTAGGTTTAATGGGAGGCTTTGATAAAAAGGTTGGACATCTACGTAGATATTCAGTAGAAGAAGTCGTAGACCTTTTAGAAAATAATGGTTTTAAGATAAAGAAAACATTTCTTGTAGAAGGAATGTTTAGGAATTTTTTATTCACTCACCGTATAGGGAACTTCTTTGTCCGAGTAGCCAATAGGTTTAGTTTTGTGTCGGATATCTATACCGCTATTGATGTTTGGCTAGGTAAACTACTTGGTTTTTCAGATGTGTATATAATCGCCAAAAAATGAAAATACTCTTTATTTCTCACTATTGCCCTCCACACATAGGTGGTGTGGAAAAACACGTAGAAAGTATTTCAAAAGTATTAAAAAAGAACGGCCATAAGGTAGTAGTAATTGCAAAAGATCATCCTTTAAAATATCCAGACATAAAATTCGTAGGACTCATAAAAATTTGGGTGGAACTGTTTAAATTGCGAAAAGTAATTAAAGATTCTGATGTAATACATATTCACGACGTGTTTATTTGGTATTTACCATTTAGATTTCTTTACCCCAACAAAAAAGTATACATAACCTTTCATGGTGGTAGGCAAGATTTTCCTTCTGTTCCTTTTAAGTATAAATTTTTTTTAAAAATTGCCCATAAATTAACAGATGGCTCTATTGCAGTTGGTGGTTATATAGGAAAGTATTTTCAAATAAAACCAAACGCAGTGATTTATGGAGGTGTATCAAAGAACAAACCTACTAGAGTAAAAAACAAAATCAAAAACAGTATTGTTTGGCTCGGTAGGTTAGATAAGGAATCTGATTTGCCACAGTTTTTAGATTGGCTCAAAAATGAAAAGAGAAAATATAAAGTTGTGTTTGTGGGTGATGGAGATATGAAGAAGGAGTGCAGCAAATTCGGAGAAGTAGTGGGTTTTGTTAAAGATCCAAAAGCCTACATATCAAAGCCGGAAATTGTAGTTCCTGTCGGTTATTTGTCATACCTAGAAGCAAAGCAAGCTGAAGCCACAGTCATGACTTTCCCTAAAACTTCAATGAAAAAAGATTATTGGAGGGGGATTGAAAAGCTTTCAATTGTTCCAACTTGGGAAAGTGTAGTTGATGTATATTTGAAACTATGGGGGACGACAGATTAGTCTTCATCTATTAATGCAAGTTTTAGTTCATCTCTCAAAAAAGGAATAATTCCTTTTCCGTATTTTTGTATTTTTCTTTCAGCAGATTGTCGTAAAAGTGCTCTTTGTTGTTGGTGGGTTTTTCCTGAAGTTCCACCTAAGGTGGCGACACTTGCTAATGCTACGACAGCATGGCCATAATTAGTTTCGGCAAAATCTCCCACATTCCTATCTTCCACACTTTTTATAAAAGTCTTGATCTCAGGAGGAAGACTTGGTGATTCTTTTTTAGCCATGCCTGTATTTTACCTTAATGAATAAAAAATATAAAATATTGACATGAAAATATCAATCTGTATAACAGTGAGGGATGAGGAAAAAAGCGTAGCAGCTTTGTTGACATCACTTCTCAATCAAAGCTTAAAACCCTTCGAGATTGTTGTAGTAGACGGTGGTTCAACTGACAAAACTTTGCAAATTGTCAGGCATTTTGCAAAAAAAAGTAAATTAATTAAAATGATGAGCGAGCCAGGAAGTATAGCCCATGGAAGAAATGTTTCAATTGAGGTAGCCCGTGGAGACATCATTGTTACAACTGATGCGGGATGTGTCACCAAGCGTACTTGGTTGGAAAAGATAATAACACCACTTAAACACAAAACAGTTGGACTTGTTGCAGGTTTTTACGATATGCCATACGACAATTCCCTGCAGGAAGCAGCAAGGGTTTACTTGGGAGTAGTTCCACAAAGGTTTGATCCAACAACTTTTTTGCCTTCTGCAAGATCTGTGGCATTTAGAAAATCTGTATGGGAGAGTGTGGGAGGATTTAACGAAAAATTAGATAAAGGTGGAGAAGACACAGAATTTTTCTTCAAATGTGTGAAAAAAAATGTGAAAATAGTCAGGGTAGAGGAGGCGAGAGTGGTTTGGAAGGAGCTTGAAAATATGGTTGTCAAAGACATAACAAAAAAGTTCTTTATATATGCAAAAGGGGATGGACAAGCTGGTATTTGGTGGCACCCTTCTAAACAATTTTCGTCGCACAATATTAAGATAAGTTTGGTGTTTCTCAGGTATATTGCTGGCTTAATTTTACTTGGTTTTGGACTATTCAACCCTCCCCTATTAACCATACTTTCAATTTTATTTTGCCTTTACCTGATTTTTCCAATTTGGAAATGGAGAGATGTTATACAAGATTTGAAACCAAGATTACTGCTGCCTGTTATTCAAATCATTTCAGACATACAAGTTATGAGGGGGTTTCTATCTGGAACTTTTCAGAAGTAAAACTTGATACTGACCGAACACTCTTTTTATTAATTGAGTGACAGCTGGTCAGTATCGTATTTATTTTTTCTGTTTTGTGTGGTTAGTGTACCCACCGCTCATTTTTTTCAATTGTGTTTATGGTTTTTGAGATTTGCCGTATTCCCAACCATATTCCTAATAAAAATGACATAACTATGGTTGCCAATATGATAATCAGATACACTATCGGCAACTCAAGTATGCTATAGGGTCTTATAGCCCATTGTATGCCTCCGAGTACAATTGCAAACATGACACCGAATACCAATACACCGAACAATACACCGAACCATCTTCGTTTCCACATTTTTTGCCTCCTTTAGGCTTCTTGTGAACGACTCTAGATATATTATAGGCCAGGTATAATAAAAACACAAGTTTAATGATAAAATTTGGATCACTATATGAAAAAAGAGAATCTATATATTTTTGTACACCTTCACAAAACCGGTGGAACTACACTAAACAAGCATATATCAAAAAACTTTAAAAGTGATGAAGTATTGACTCTTTACTACAAAACACTTGGTCTTAACCCCTTTATAAATAAAAAACAAAATTATGCAAAGATGGCAGAGAAAGCCATAAAAAAGTTAACACTCGCCCAAAAAGAAAAAGTTAAAGTTATTACAGGTCACTACTTACCATTTGGAATTCATGAGTATTTTAAAAACAGAACCCCTGTATATATAACTATTGTTAGAGATCCATATAAGAGAGCCAGGTCTTTCTACAATTATTACCGCACCATGTATGAAAAAGAGAAAAGTACTGGTAAAAACAAAATTATATACAGATCTTTTTTAAAAGTTGACGGGAAGATTGTCGATTTTGACACTTGGATAAGGAAAAAGTATGGAACAGGAAAAAGTGGGCTTGTAACCCAACCCATGAGTAAGTATTACAAGGATCTTGGTTACAAACTATCTGACTTCTATTTCATCGGAATTACAAAAGAACTAAATACAGATCTCTCCTTTCTCTTTCATTTGCTTGGTGTAAACAAATACTTTGTCAACCAAAATATTTCACAAGACTACATTGGTGGCGATAGATTAAAAGCAAAATATTTTTTTTCAAAAAAATACGCTGGTAGTATGAAAATTTTTCAAAAAGCAATTGAGTCTAATCGCATCTTCAAGAAAAAATATCCAGATTGGGACAGTGTTATTGGAAAAATTAGTTTCAGAAGAAAATTATTAACACCATTTACTCAGATTATTTTTGATTTTGTAGAGAGTTTACGCATGCTTTCATCTGTTTTACGCAAAAGTAGTAAACTATACGGCAGAGTATTAGATTTTTTGAAAGATGGGTTATTTTAAAATTGCAATAAAAAATGTTTCTTGGTCAGGAGGGCTTCGTGTGTTTATTCGTGTATTAACTTTTGTAAAGTTGGCAATTTTGGCCCGTATCTTAACTCCAACCGACTTTGGTTTAATTGCAATTGCCTCTTTAGTGTTGGCTTTCCTGGAAATAGCTACTGAAACTGGCATAAATGTATTTTTTATTCAAGAAAAAAGGGGTGTTGAAAGCTATCTTGATACAGCATTTGTTGTTTCAATTTTCAGAGGCATAACTATTTCTTTGGTAATACTGGTGTTAGCACGCCCCGTATCAGTATTTTTCAACTCACCCGGATCTTTAGGGTTAATTTATTTAATAGCGGCAGTTCCCTTTGTCAGAGGGTTTATAAACCCTTCTATTGTGCAGTTTAGAAAAAAGTTGCAATTTTCGAAAGAATTCATTTTTAGATCAGCAGTATTTTTGATAGACACTTTGGTTGCAATTAGTGTTTCATTTGCCCTGAAATCTGCTGTGGGGCTTGTATATGGAATGATTGCTGGAGCCATAGTGGAAGTTATCATCACACAATTATTTATTTCCCCTAAACCTAAATTTAAATATGAAACCACAAAGCTTAAAAAAATCATAAAAAGAGGAAAATGGATAACTATGTCTGGAGTGTTTAATTACTTATTTGAAAATGTAGATGACATGGCAGTAGGTAGGATAATGGTAGATTCACAGCTTGGAATCTACCAGATGGCCTACAAAATCTCGTCCTTGCCCATTACTGAGATATCAACTGTGGTCAATAGAGTTACACTGCCAGTGTATGTGAATATCAGAGGAGACTTGGAGAGATTAAAGAGAGCATATTTAAAATCTCTGGGTGTTACTTTTTTAGTAATTATCCCCATTGGCTTAACACTATTCTTGTGGCCTGACATTTTAGTTATGGGCTTGCTTGGGGACAAATGGTTGGAAGTAGTTGAAATTGTCAGAATAATGTCATTTTTTGGAGTTATAAGGGGGATTACTCTTTCAACATATCCTTTGTTTCTTTCTTTAAAGAAACAAGAAATTGTCAGCAAAATTACACTAACAAACATAGTATTTCTAGTCATTGGCTTACTATTCCTAGTAAAACCATATGGAATTGTTGGCGCTGGAGTTTCTGCAGTAATTGGAGCAATCGCAGGTGTTCCGGTCTCTATTTACTATTTGTATAAGGTCTTTTCAAAAAAAACAAGAAAAAGTAGAAAGAAACATACAATATGAAATATAAAACTGCGACACTTAACAAAAAAGATATCACTAACTTCTCTTTAGAGAGAAACAAACTTTTAAACAAAACAAAGTACGGGTGGATTTTTTTTGTTGATAGTGATGAACAAATTTCAAAGGAACTTATGGATGAATTGATAGCACTCAACCCCAAAAACAACAAGGCCTACATGGTTAAACGTAAAAATTTCTTTTTGGGCCAAATTGTTGGAACAGACAAAATAGTTAGATTAGTCAAAAAAGGATCCGGTAAGTGGCAAAGAGCTGTTCATGAATTGTTTGAGGTTTACGATGGAGGGAATATTGGTATGCTTGAAAATTATCTAATACACAATACAGCCACCAATCTCTCTTCTTATATTTCTAAAATGAATGATTATTCAACACTTCATGCCCTGGCCAACAAAAAGGAGGGGAAGAAGTCTGGTGTTTTTAAAATTATACTTTTTCCACTCGCCAAATTTATGCAAAAACTACTGACATCTAAAAATGTTGTTTTTAGTATAATGGCGGCACTGCATAGTTTTCTATCATGGTCAAAACTTTATTTAAATCAAAAAAAATAGCACAAACATTATTATTTATATTATTAGTAGTATTTCCCTTTGGACAAATAATAAAGATTGGATATGTTAATGTTATTGATGTAGTAGTTGGAACAATAGCTGTTTTTACCATGCTTTCTGGGCCAATTTACCCCAAATGGTACAGATATATTGCATATTTCTTGTTATTTGGGCTATTTTCGTGGGCTTTTAATGCAATCTTGCTTTCAAATGGACTAATATTTAAGGGATTTTTGTATTTATTTAGATTATTTACTTACTCTTTGCTACCAGTATTTATAGCAAACAATTTTGTCATCAAAGAAAATAATTTAAAAACAAAAGAGCAAAGAAAAAAAATTGTAAATAGTTTATTAGTGGTTGTGATGGTGGCAGCAGTATTTGGATGGTTACAGTATTTTTTGCTGCCCGACACACGATCTTTTAAAATTTTAGGTTGGGATGATCACTACTTCAGACTCATTGGATCATTTTTGGATCCAACTTTCACTGCAATCATTTTAGTTTTAGGGGCTATTTTGGCCGCATATAAAAGAAAAAGAGTTTTGGGATTATTTTTTCTAACCACTTTAGCATTTACCTACTCTCGAGCCGGTTATTTAGCGTTGTTGGTTTCAATTCTATATTTTTCCATTAAGAAGCATTCTCTCAAACTATTTTTATTTCCTGCAGTTATTTTCTTAATTCTTATTTCAATGCTGCCAAAGTCTGTTGGTGGTGAAGGGGTGAAACTAACCAGGACTTCAACTGTTTCAGCAAGACTTATAAACTTTCGTGATAGTACCAAGTTAATATTGAACTCTCCTGTTATTGGAGTTGGACTAAATAATATTTGTCCAACTAAATTAAGATATGAGATCGAGTCAAACCCAGACTCCCACTCTTGTTTTGGTCTTGATTCATCTGTTCTCTTTTTATTTGCAACAACAGGTGTATTGGGAACCATGATCTTGGGATACGCTTTTTTACAAATCAAATACTCGGAAATATTGTTCACTAGTTTTTTGGCCGTGTTGGCGCATAGTTTTTTTTCTAATTCACTTTTCTATCCTCATGTAATGGTCTGGTTGTGGGTGTTGGTAGGATTAGGGAGCGAAGTTAACGTCAAGAGAAGTTGAACTTTCATTTCCTGCTTTGTCAATGGATTTAATTTCAAAAGTATTAATTCCTTCAGAGAGTGTAGCTGAAAAAGAAAAGGTTCCTTCGTCTGATACTTTTGTAAAACTGTCATTTACAAAAACTTCTGCCAAAGGATCTGTTGTTCCATTTATTTTGATTCTTTTTTGTGATTCTCCGTAAAAAGAGTCACCACTGCCTGGTGATTCAATGGTAAGTTTTGGCTCGTCATTGTCATATATGACTGAATTAACGCTTGTTTCTTGGCTTTCATTTCCCGCCCGATCTTTGGCCACACCAAAAAATGTATTTTTCCCGCCCTTAAGACTAAGCTCAAAACTAAACTTACCACTACTGTTTGCAACTGTTTCAGAGGATTTACCATTAAATGAAAGTGTAACTACTGCACCATCTTCAGATTGACCTTCAATATTGAGAGATTTTTTATTTGTATAATCTGGTAAATTTTCAAATTGTGGAGGTGCTGGAGGTGTGTTGTCTGAAATGTCTATTGGATTATCAGATCCTCCTAGGTTTGTAAAAAACGAAGCAAATTTAATTAAAAGAGGAAGACCCAAAAAAAACAGAAAACCAATTGTAACTACAGACAAAATAACATATAGATATGCTTTTTTGATATTCTTTTTCTCTTCAGTCAATGCAAGCCTAGATGTTCTTTTTCTTCTCATGATCTTTCTTGCCATCAGTATACTATATAGATCAAAATTATTCTTCTTGACAAAGAAAAATAATAATTTATAGTAATTCCTTATGGGTTTAGGCAAAGATAGTGGAGACACAACAGAGAACGCAACCAACAAGAAAAAACAAATTCCAGTGGGTCCACAACTACCAAAAAGAACTTGTGTACACCAAGCAGTGGAAACCGGCCGTATGGTTAGGGACTTTAATATTGGTCATAGGCCCCGTGTTCAGGCAAACAATACTAAATAATTTGACATTTGGGTTTTGGTTGGCATATTCTTAATGTATGTCTATTACACTTTCAGTATTTGAACAAAAAAGAATTCGCAGATCTTGGAATGATAAATCAGAAAAATGGTATTTTTCAGTTGTTGATGTAATACATGCTTTAACTGACAGTAAAAACCCTCAAGTATATTGGAGAGTTTTAAAAAAAAGGCTTATTGATGAAGGATCTGGTGAAACCGTTACAAAATGTAACGGTTTGAAAATGAAAGCCATTGATGGTAAGTCACGATTAACGGATGTTGCTGATACAGAAACACTTTTTCGTTTGATACAATCCATTCCCTCACCCAAGGCTGAACCCTTCAAATTATGGCTTGCGAGAGTCGGGTATGAAAGGGTAGAAGAAGCAGAAGACCCAGAAAGGGCAATACAAAGAGCGTTAAACACCTACCTTAAAAAAGGGTATACCAAAAATTGGGTCGATTTACGACTTAAAAGTATTGAAATCAGAAAAGATTTGACTGATGAGTGGGTAGAAAGAGGGATAAAAACATCCAAAGATTTTGCAATTTTAACTGATGATATTACTTTTGCCTGGGCGGGTATGAGAACGAAAAGTTATAAAAAATATAAAAGTCTAAAAAAACAAAATTTGCGAGACAATATGACAAATTTAGAATTAGTTTTAAATATGTTAGCAGAGGCATCTACTAAAGAAATTTCAAGAAAGGAAAAACCTGATACTTTTCCTAAAAACAGAAGTGTGGCACGTAAAGGAGGGGGTGTTGCGGGAGTTGCTAGAAGGAACTTGGAAAAAAGATTGGGCGAGAAAGTAATTACAAAATCGAGCTACATAAAAAGCAAAAAAAGGTTAGAATTAAAAAATGTCAGATAATTTCGTAGCTGATAAATACAAAGCCACTTGGGTGAGTCACAGCTCAATTTCAGATTTTTTGGTTTGCCCCAGAGGCTACTACCTTCGTAATGTTTACAAAGATCCCCTGACTGGACACAAAGTAACAGTCACTTCACCTGCACTCTCTTTAGGTTCTGCAGTTCATGAGGTTGTAGAGTCCCTGTCAGTACTTCCAGTAGAAGAAAGGTTAACAACTCCACTAAAAGAGAAGTTTAATGTGGTGTGGGAAAAAGTAAGTGGGAAAATGGGAGGATTTGAAAGTGATACCCAAGAAGATGAATTTAAAGCCAGAGGAGTTAAAATGCTTGAAAGGGTGGAAAAACACCCTGGACCAATTTTAAAAAAGGCTGTTAAAATTCCATCAACTTTTATCCCTAATTATTATCTTTCAGAGGAGGATGAAATAATTCTTTGTGGAAAAGTAGATTGGTTGGAATACAAGAAAAAAGATGATTCATTAAACATTATTGACTTCAAAACAGGTAAATACGAAGAGAAACAAGAATCACTCCAACTTCCTATATACCTTCTTCTGGTAACAAACACACAAAAAAGAAAAGTGAGTGGAGCATCTTATTGGTACCTCAATAAAGACAACAAACCCACAAAACAAGAGCTTCCTGATGAAAAGCAGTCTTTCGAAAAAGTCTACGAGGTAGCAAAACGCATAAAACTGGCAAGACAACTGCAACACTTCAAATGTCCCCACAATGGTTGCATGAAATGTACCCCATTAGAGAGAGTCTTGAGAGGGGATGGAGAAAAAGTGGGAGTTAGTGACACAAAACAAGATATTTATATTTTGAATTAGTTACCCCAACCGTTTTCGAAAAATGGAATACTTTTCTTGTAATTCCCTATAGCTTCTTTGACATAGGGTAATAGATTATCTGGTAGATCATTTAAATCAAACCAACTTATATCATCACATTTGTCTGGTTCCATAATTTTAGGTTCACCATTCCATTTTTTAGCTACAAAGAAAAAATCAATATACTCTTGGTCGGGATAATATCTATGAATTACTGTTGCAGGAAGTAAATCTGCTTTTACACTTTCAATATCAGCTTCTTCTTTTGCTTCTCTGATCATTGCTGTACTAACAGGTTATTTCCATCAATATGGCCTGCCACCAAACTATAATGTCCATCCTTCCATCCAGTTTTAAATCTTCTCGCCAATAGTATTTTATTTTTCTTTAAAAGAATTAAATAAACTGCTGATCGTATTAAAAATCTTTCTGATGACATAAAAAAGATTATATCAAATGTTTGAAAAAGAAATTGTACCACCTAAATTGGTACGTGTTTAGAATTTTGTGTCCATGAAACATTGTTGTGAAATAAATATGGTAAAATAATTTCAATGGAATCTAGTACACAGGAAATAAACACCCCTAGACCTGATCAGGTCATGGATTATGATGCGATATTAAGCACTCGAAGAGAATTAACTCCAGAGAATCTTACTTCAATTGGTGATCTTATTGACGTGTCGATGGAAATCTTACAAGAAGAAGGTACTGATAAGAAAACAGGATTCAGAACAGCCTATTTGATGACTAGAAAAATAACAAGTAGCAATTTCTTTAATAAGAAATCCGTTGCAGGTGGTAATCGATTTTATGTAATGATTAGAGACTTAAAAGCTGGAAATGAATTTGCGAATAAAATAGATGGTCTTATAATTCATTGTAAAAAAGTAGGTCACAACCTCGAACCAATTAGTGAAGAACAATGGTCATTGCCAAGAAGTAGACAATTTACTAAAAATGATAGGTATTTATCAAGCGTAAGTGGAAAAGATGAGGACTGGAAGTTAATTGATGAATTAACTAATGATTTAAAAGTAAATAAGAAAGTGTATAAAAAGGCGATAAACATAGAAAAAGACCTGTTCGACAAAAGAACAAGATAGGCCACATTATTCATATAGCCAGCCTTGCGCGAATTTCAACATCATCATACAAGTCTTTTGCTTGTTGATACAAGAGTTGGGTTATGTGTAAATACTCTTTGTAAATTTTCTTCTCCTTTTTGCTTAAGTTCTTTGTGTTTCTCATACTATCTCTTAAAGATATTTCTTTATATAATCCCAGAGCTTGTCTATATGTATAGTTTGCATGGCGGAATGCATACTTATTGGGAATTCTTTTTAACCAATCTTTTTCAGTTTCATCACTTTTAACAATTGGCGCAGAATCAAAAAAAATATTAATACGATACAAAACTCTGTCAAATTTTCTTAAGAAACGCGGAAAATGGAAATTTTGAAACAAAAAACTTCTGTATCTGATTTGTCTTTTTATCCTATTTTCCATCCCACAATCCTAGCACAAAATGGGATTAGGTAGTAAAATATATCGGGATGAGAGAATCTATAGAAAAATACATTCAAGATATAAGCAAAAAATTTAGACATGAGGAAACTAGCGAGATGGGTTACAGATCAGAATTCGAATTATTACTTCAAAAGATATTTGAGTCAATAAAAATTAGAAGGATTGACCACGATGCCAAATCAAAAGAAGGAAATAAACCTGATTTTGCAGTATTGAGCGGTGATATTCCACTTGTTTATATAGAGACTAAAAATATTGGAATTTCACTTGATAAAATTGAAAAGTCAGAACAAATGAGTCGTTACTTTGGCTATTCAAATTTGGTACTTACAGACTATCTTGAGTTTAGATTTTATAGAAATGGTCTTCCATATGGAGAACCTGTAAAAATTGCTGATTATGACATTAAAAATAGGTCGATCAATCCGATCAGTGAAAATTACGAATTACTTGCAAAAACGCTTTTAGAATTTACTCAAAGTTACAAAGAACCCATCAAGTCAGGTAAACACTTATCTAAGATAATGGGCGGAAAAGCTCAAAGAATGAGAGACAACATCAGACAGTTCTACTCTTTAGAAAAAGACAGTAACACTGATCTAATACGACTATATGAAACCATTAAAAAACTACTTGTTCACAATCTTACAATCGAATCTTTTTCCGACATGTACTCCCAGACCCTTGTTTATGGCTTATTTGTGGCACGATATCATGACAAAACCTTGGGGAATTTTTCAAGACATGAGGCAAGAGAACTAATACCCAATTCAAATCCTCTATTAAGGCATTTCTTTGATCACATTGTGGGGGCCGATTTTGACAAACGACTTAAATATATAGTTGATGAGTTGTGCTCTATTTTTTCACACACCAATATTAAACAATTAATGAAGGAATATTTTAAAGAAGATTTATGGGGAGAAACACATAAAGGCCCGGATCCAGTTATCCATTTTTATGAAGACTTTCTAGAAGAATATGATCCTATTCTCAAGAAGAAAATGGGTGCTTATTATACACCACTTTCTGTTGTTAATTTTATGATCAAATCAGTAGATTCAATTCTTAAAGAAGATTTCAATTTATCTGCTGGGTTAGCTGATACTTCTAAGACAAAGGAAGGTTTACATAAAGTTCAAGTTTTAGATCCTGCAACAGGTACGGGGACTTTTATTAGTGCCATTATTGGAAAAATATATAAAGAACATTTTGTAGACAAGGGACAAAATGTCAAGTACCCCTTTTGTTGTACACACTTTCTAAACGAGTGTGTGTTTAGAAAGTGTGTATCTGTTTGAAGGATAACGGTGGCATTTTTAGTACGGTGTGAATTCTAAAGGTATTGTACTTAACAATTGTTGTATGT
>JADHUT010000018.1 GCA_016784385.1 Candidatus Microgenomates bacterium
ACGGGTTCACCCGTTTTAACTTTTGATAAAATTTCTTCCTTTACTTCTTTTGCTACTCCTCTTGTCAAATTAAATCACCTCCTTAAAATTAGACCCTAATTATATAGAAACTGTGTCCAGTTTAAGGGGTACCTGTCAGTTTGACCTTGGTCAGTTGTCATGGGGAGTTGTTGAAACGTCAAGCAACAAGACTTTTGATTGGTTAGTGACATTTGATGATACAAGTGGAAATGAATATCAAGCTGCTACGCATAGTTTTGACTTTGATTTATCTTTTGGTTGTGGATCTGGAGAAGACGAGTCACCTGAGGTATTAGGTGACTCAATTGTTGGGGATATTTTTACAACAACTAGCATATTGGGCACAAATAATGAAAAATTTGGATCTGTGGAAGATCCTTCGGACTCTGAAGTACGAGGTGTGTCGTGTGAGGCTGAATATTATAGATGGTGGGCCCCACTTGTGGTGCAAGGTGTTTTGTTGTTGCTGTTATTGATAATAGGTTTGAAAAATAAATCCAAACCCAAAAAGATATTTATTATAGTACTGTTTATTGCAATTATTTCACAGGTAGTTCATAAAATACTTGGTTGCAGTTGTGCAACAGGAATATGGTGTGAACGATATTGGATTTTTAATCTTGTCATGACCTTCTTTTCATCAATCTTATCGAAATTGTTCGCGCGATAAGCTGCGTGATTATTGCGTGATTGAGCAGTATTGAGATATGATGGTAGTAATGGGAATTTTAGAAAAAATCATTCACATATTCATTCCAAGGAGCAGTAATAACCACAAAGCAAAACTGCTTCATTCAAGCTCCCTACTTGTAATTGCATCTCTTTTGGTTGTTTGGCAAGGTATTTTGACTTTTTTGCCTTCAATTGGCCCCAACATATTGGGTTATGCTGCACAAATTTCCCCTGATGAGATAATTAGATTTACAAATGAAAAAAGGACGTCAGCTGGGCTGTCTGCGTTGACTCTAAACACCACATTATCATCTGCCGCATATACCAAGGGTCGTGACATGATAGAAAGGGATTATTGGGCACATGTGGCTCCAGATGGAACACAACCCTGGAAATTTTTTAGTGATGCTGGGTATAGGTATAGATATGCAGGTGAGAATTTAGCCAGAGATTTTACAAACCCCACCTCTACTGTCAACGCTTGGATGGATTCACCAACACATCGAGAAAATATATTAAATTCAAAATACAAAGAAATAGGAATAGGTGTTATAGAGGGGGATTTGGCAGGGGTGGATACGACAATAGTAGTTCAGTTTTTCGGTACTGGTTATTCAGATGTTGTAACCCAACCTTTGGCTGTCAATAATATTGAAACAGTTGAAAAAGTTGAATCAATTACAACAATAGTTCCTTCTAATCTGTCTCCTTCTTCTCCTGAACCTTCTCCTTCTATCGTCCCTATTGTTGTGTCATCTTCACCAATACCTACAATTAAGGCTGTTTTTACACAACCCCAACCCACACAAAGAGTTTTGATCTCTCCTTTTACTACAACAAAATCAATCTCTCTTGGGGTAGTGGGAATTTTGTTGGCAGTGTTTTTGGTTGACAGTTTAATAGTTTCAAAGCGAAAGATTGCCCGAATTGGTGGGAGAACTTTTGCCCACATGGCATTTTTAGGGATGATACTTTCAATTGTTATAATATTAAAGTCAGGTCAAATACTTTGAAAAAAACGAGATGAAAATGAGAATAACCAAAATAGAATAACCATTTTATGAAAAATAGAATAACCATTTTATGAAAAATAGAATAACCATTTTATGAAAAATGTGAATTTTGTAAAAAAAATATCGAAGCACCTACCACACTATATTAGCTTGATTGGTATTTTTGTGGCTACTGTTTTAGCGTTTTATCTATTTTCATATGACAGATTTTTCTTGGTTGGAGTCTCATTAGCTTTTAGTTTGGCATATATTGCATGGGGCATAATTCACCATTTAATACACAAAGATTTAACGTTTTTGGTAGTAATTGAGTATATATCAATGTCTGTTTTAGGCTTAATTATCATTCTTTCGTTGATTTTTAGAAACTAAGTCTTGTATAATTCCCAATACAGTTTGTGAAAGCAATATATGAAAACTAAAAAAGTTACAAAAGCTGTGATCCCTGCCGCAGGTTTTGGTACAAGGTTTTTACCCCAGACAAAGGCTATGCCTAAAGAGATGCTTCCTATTGTTGATAAACCAGTAATTCAGTATGTTGTTGAAGAATTGGTTGAAGCTGGAATTAAAGATATATTCATAGTTACTGGGTACCACAAGAGAGGTATTGAAGATCATTTCGATGCACCAAACCTAGATCTTATAGAGAACCTTAGAATGGGTGGAGAGAAGAAAAAACATCTTTTGGAAGAGGTTGAGAAAATATCAAACATGGCAAATTTTGTATACGTTAGACAAAAAGGTCCTTATGGAAATGGTACCCCTCTTATAAATGTAAAACACTTAATTGGCGATGAACCATTTATCTACACATGGAGTGATGATTTTATTTTGGCTGAACCTAAAAGCAGAGTAAAACAACTAATTGAAGCCTATGAAAAATATGGTAGTACTTGTTTGGGTAGTGTAAAAGCTACAAAAGATGAAGATTATGACAAGTATGGATGTTCTGGTGGGACAATGCTTGAAGATGGAATTATGGACGTTTCTGAAATTATTGAAAAACCAGGTAAAGACAAGGCTCCTTCTGATCTTGTTAATGTGTCTGGTTTTCTTTTAACTCCTGACATTTTTGATTATCTTGATATGGTTTTAGAAGAGCTTGGTGAAGACGAAGAGTTTTATTATAACGATGCATTAAACCAGATGCTTAAAGACGGTAAAAGAATACTAGCGGTAGAAATAAAAGGTGGAAAATTCTATGATACAGGAAATAAAATTGAGTATTTAAAGACTGTCGTTGAATTCGCGCTGCGACGCAAAGATATAAACGGTGAGTTTAAAGACTATTTAGCCTCACTAGACCTCAAAAAATAATATATGTTTACCCCTGGGACAAACTTGTTTACAAGTCCAACAAAAGGTGATCTTTCATTAGAAGGTGTTGCAGAAGAAATTTCTATTTATATCAATAAAGAACCTGCAAAATTCTACAGGGTAGTTATTGGAACTGATTCACAGGGAAAGAGAAATAGTGGGAATGAGCAGATAGATTATGTCAGTGCAATAGTGGTTCACAGAGTTGGCAGAGGAGCTATTTATTTTTGGAGGAAAGAAAAACAGGTGAAACATATTAGCTTGAAAGAAAAGATTTATACAGAAACCACAATGTCGCTTGGTCTTGCTTCTGAGTTTGTTCCAATGATGAGGGGTAAAGTAAGTCCAACTAAGTATGATTTTGAAATTCATATTGATGTGGGGCCATTGGGTCCAACCAGGGATATGATTAAGGAAGTTGTTGGAATGGTACAGGGAAGCGGATATACAGCCAAATACAAACCTGAAAGTTGGGGAGCTTCTTCAGTTGCAGATAAACATACTTGAAGTATGTTTCGCCTGGCATCGTAAACATACATAGGATATAATGAATAACACTTATAATTTATGAAACTACTAGTAACCGGCGCGGCAGGCTTCATCGGGGCAAATTTTGTATATTATTGGTTAGAAAAATATCCCAAGGATGAAATTCGCATAATTGATTCATTAACTTATGCAGGAAATATTGAAAACCTGACTCCAATAAAAAATAAAATTAAATTTTTTGAAGCAGATATAAATGATAATAAAGCCGTTGCAGAAGCCATAGCCGGTGTTGATGTTGTTATCAACTTTGCAGCTGAAAGCCATGTAGATAGAGCAATTTTTGATCCTTCAAGTTATTGGCACACAAACGTTCATGGAACACTGACCTTGCTTGAAGAAGCTAAAAGGGCAGGAATTGGCAGATTTCATCATGTCTCAACTGATGAGGTTTATGGAGAGTTGCAGTTGGGTTCAAAAGACAAATTTACTGAAAAAACTGCTTATTCTCCAAGGCCTGACAATTTATATGCGTTATCAAAAGCAGAGGCTGACAAGATAGTAATGGATTTTTATCACAACAATGATATGTTCGTAACAATTTCAAATTGTTCCAACAATTATGGACCTTTCCAGTTTCCTGAAAAGTTTATTCCAATAATTGTGGCAAACTTGATAGATGGAATCAAAGTTCCACTCCATGGTGATGGACGAAATGAGAGGGATTGGATTCATACTAAAGATCATGCTTCTGCCATTGATCTTATTTTGCAAAAAGGAAAGTCAGGAGAAACTTATTTGGTTGGTTCTGATAATGACAGGAGTAATGCATATATTGCAGAAAAGATTGTTGATCTTTACGGTGCAGACCAAAGTGAGATAAGACATGTTCCAGACAGGCACAGTAATGACAGAAGATATGCAATTGATGCTACAAAAATTATTGAAGAACTTGGGTGGAAGCCAATTATTGGAAGAGACAATTTTGATGAAGGATTAGAAGAAACCATAAAATGGTACAAAGACAATCAAGAGTGGTGGAGACCACTTCTTAAAAGGCGGGCTTCAATTACTGACAATAATAAAACACTGAGTGCATTCATTTCCCTTGACCGCGAAACCGGAAAAACTAAATTTGCATTTGGAAAAGTAGAAAAAACAAAGCAAAAATTAGAAAAAAATAGTGGGCACCATCTTAAAAAGCATTTTGTAGAACAAAACTTAGTTAGGTACGAAATAGTAGTTAAAAACTTGGAAAGTAAAATTTGGTACAAAAATACAGACAATGACATAAAGAAAAAGGTAAAAGCATTGGGACTCAACCCTGCAACTTTTGGATATTTAGAAGATTTAGCCAGTAGGGAAGACAAAATTAATGGAGACAAGATCTTGAGGTTGGCTAAGGTGGAACATGCAAATCCAGAATTTGGTGTTTATGGAATTGCATCTTGGTTCGAGGTGGAAAATCATGACAAGGAGAAAAGAATGGAAGGATACTACTCATGGGGTTGGGGACCAAAGTCTGGAGCTAAAATATTGGCACTTATTAGAAGAAAAGGAGAAATCACACACTTTGCCTTCAGAAGAGAACAAAAGTTTCCAACCGGAACAATTGAATACAACCTAGCAGGGGGATTTCCTAAATTAAATGAGTCTGTTTTGGATTTTATTATTAGGTCCATGAATAAAGATTTAGGACTTTCAGTTTCAAAGCGAGACATTTCAATCAGTGAAATTATAAGTCTGGGGCGAATGTCACCTGATACTGGTATGACAAATAACAAACCCAATATCTATGCAGTAATAGTAGATCTAGATGATGAAAAGTACAAAGATGTGCAAAAAGGAGATAAATTTGAAGAAGATATAGGAATTGTACTATGGCCAATTAGTGAAATGGCAGATATTGTAAACAAGTGTGATGATGCCTACTTCTTGGCAGCTCTAGCCAGGTTCAAACTCTCAGGAGTGGTGGATATAAAGCTTCAATAGATAATCCTGCGGATTTTGTAGCTCCCCTCAATAAATCGAGTGTAGTAAAAAATACCCTGTAGTATTGACTTTCAAGCATAAATTTGTTACTATGATGCCTTAGTTTTAGCACATTAAAATTCCTATTTTAGGCACCTAATTAATTATTTAGAGGTGCCCGAACAAACATTCGTGGGCAAGAAAGGAGGCTTATATAAGCCAAAAAGCACAGCAAGTGCGTTTCAAATTCCTCGAGGATTTTGAAAATCAATTAGATGTAAAAAAAGGAGAAATTTACGATGAATACCCCGTTTGATGTAACGACAATCGCTCAGCTGATGTATGAACGTAATGCCTTGAAAGGTAAAATGACTGTTGAGCGCGTTGCTATGCCCGAGTGGCTGACCAACATCCTTGCAGATCAGGAGCCCTGGCAATTTGCACCCGAAACCAATTTGAGCCAAGTTATGGCCCAGCTTTACGAAGTTGCTGGCGGGTTTGACGCTGAAGCGTATCAGGAAGTTGGTTTTGACTCCAATCGAGCTATGCAACTTCTTGAGAAATTTGTTGCAGAAGCCCGAAAAGCAATAGTGCGAATTGGACGTGCTGATGATGGCTACTTTGATATGGACCTAGTTCGTATTTCCAAGGATGGCAAAAGTCATACTATTGGAATGATCGAAGAAGAACCTTCTTACGAGCCAGCCTACAAAGCCAAGCACCCGATTGGTATGACAGTATTGCCATACTACATTGTTGATGGCAATATCTATCTCAATGTCGCTGTTCGTAATGAACAAGGCGCTGTCGACGCAGGTCCTGTGGTAGTGGCTGGGGAGCAAACAGGTTTAACAAAGTTGCTCACTGGCGGAGTTATTGACCAACCTGGCGGATCTGTTTTGGCCGCATGTATTCAAGATTTTGGGACAGTGGATTGTGAAGATATTCCCAACCTTGAAAACATCAAGGCACGTACAAAATGGTTCACCTACTGGGATAACACCAACCGTGTTGGGGGAGGGTTCAAACAGGGTGCCATTGTTGAGGTCACTGACGAAGACGCAGACCTAGTTGAGAAATACAAGACAGGGATGTGGGTTGGTCTCGATGAGCTCATGGAAATAATCATGAACACCAACGAACCGATCATTAATACTTTCCTTGCGTCCTCACTACTCATCTTGTCCAATCTTTAGTTTGTTCTGGCGCTTCTCGCCCCGAAGTTAGGATTTTTATCCCTACTTCGGGGTGCGAGAGGTGTTGGGTAAGTGTTTGCCACATTTCAGTTTTGCTGAAATGATAAAGGCGAGCGCTAGCCTTTAAAATTATGACGGGTACTTATTTGTAAGTTCTCGAATGGAAGATGGTAATGCTTATCATCAAGGTTTCTGGGGATAACCCAGAAAAAACCTTTAACCCATTCGAAAATAGAAAAAAACAATAAGTACCCGCCCAATTATATAAATTTAAATATTTATTTTGAACTTATATAACTGGGAAGTTTGTAAAATTGTGTTAAAATCTTCATATTGTGAATTCTTCAATAAAAAGATACGAAGAGTATCTAAATTTCAAAAAAAAGTATATTAAACATTGGGGGTATGGTGGGGATTGGAAAAAAGGTGAGATTGAGCTGTTAGAAGATATAGATCTTTTTTCTTCCGCTGAGAAAGATGCCGCCAAATTAATAGTTAGTCTTGGAATATCTGCTTCTGATGCACAAAAACGTTCTTTGGTTGGTGTAAGAGATGAAACTCGTTGGGGTGTCACTGTTTGTGAGCCTGTCAAAACTCCGTCAGGTCACCTAGGAACTTTTGTCAGGTTTATACCATGGTCACAAATAATAGGAGGCGTTTCTGGTATTGTCGTGGTTCCTGTGTTATCTGACGGAAGGTTTGTTTTTATTAAGACTTTTAGAAATGCAACAAGGTCGTGGTGTTTGGAGTTTCCAAGGGGAATTAAGGATGTTGGCAAAGACATAACAGATTTAATTTCTGAAGAATTGTCTTTGGAAGCGGGTGCGGTTTTGGATGGAAAACCAGTAAAGTTAGGACAAGTAGAACCTGATGATGGTGCTGTTTTTTCTGTTGTTGATATTTACAAAGTTGAAGTAAAAATAACAAAGGAAATTAGCACAGAAACAATGGAAGCCATATCTGGAATTTCAATTCTTGGCAAGGGTGAAATCAAAAAACTTCTGAAAACTCAAAAGTATATAGACAGTGATGGTAAAAAATATGAGTTCAAAGATGGATTTACATTGTCTGCTCTTGCTCTTTTATTAAATAACTAAATTTTGAGTGATAATACTTTGAAATGGGTGAAACAAAAAAAATAAGATATGCAGATGAAAGTGAAAATTCTGCCTTCCTGGAAAAAAACTGGGGAGGAGATAATTTTGGAGAGATTATTGATTGGGCATTAGAGGAAGCTGGGGAAAGTACAAGAGGTAGATTTAACTTCATGGTTCATACTGATTTAGAAGAAAGTCTTCAGTGTTTGGTCAATGCAGTTTCCGAAAATAGTTATGCACAACCACATAAACACTCAGGTGGTAAAGACAGAAGAGAAACGTTTACTGTTGTAAGAGGTCACCTTTGGGTTGTGACTTTCGAAGAGAATGGAAGTATAAAACAAAAAATTAAACTTGACGCTAATGATTCTGATGCTCAAAAGACTTTTGTTATAGAAACTGGGGAAATACACACAGTTATATCTGACGAGCCATTTGTAGTTTTAGAACTAAAACAACATCCAAAAGGAGGTTATGATCCAAAGACAGACAAAGAATTTGCGCCTTGGGCTCCAAGCGAAAAAAATACAAAAGAAGCAAATATATACTATAAAGAACTGACGAGAAAGGTGTACAGCTAAAATAGTTTAGTTGATAAAGATTGTTTATTAACTTAGAATATGTGTTTGAACATGGATCCAGATAAACACATAGTAAAAACTTCAATAGAGGGAGTTGTATTAATACAAAGACCAATTCATGGTGACTCTCGTGGGTTTGTTCATGAACCATATAACAAAGAAGAGTTAAAAAGTGCTACAGGTATTGAGTTTAACCCCGTACAGTGGACACATGCATACATGAAACCAAAGGTGGTTAAAGCTGTTCATACTGAAAATTGGAACAAGTTAATATACCCAGTCACTGGAGTTTTGTATGCTCCAATAGTCGATTTAAGGCCTGAGTCTAAAACATTTGGAAAAGTAGAATATATAACAATTGACAACACAAAGAAAGATTCACTTAGGCAAGCCCTTTTTTTGCCTGCTGGAGGAATAGGTAATTCCATATGTGTGTTGGGGAGTGAAATGATGCATTACTTTTATTTGATTGATGAGTATTGGGATGACAATAAAGCTCAAGGTGTTGCATGGGATGATAAAGACTTAAATATTAAATGGCCAATAAAAGATCCTATACTTTCAGAAAGAGATAGAAATAACCCAACAGTTAGAGAACTTTTCCCTGATAAATTTAAAGACAAAAAATGACAGATTCTAAAGGTAAATTATTAGTAGTAGGTGCTTCTGGTTTGGTAGGTTCTGAATTTGTTAGATTAGCTTCCAAATCGTCAGATGTTGTGGGAGTTGATGAAACAGTGCTTGATGTTACAGATGAGCTTGCTGTAGAAGATTATTTTTCGAAAAATAATTTTTCTGCTGTAATTAACTTTGCAGCAATTACAGATGTTGATGGGGCAGAAAAGGAGAGAGGAGATGAAAGTGGATTAACCTGGAGACTCAATGTTGAGGGTGTAAAAAATTTAGCAAAAGCTTGTAAAAAACATGACAGGTTTTTGGTTCAAATTTCTACTGACTTTGTATTTCATGGAGATGATAAAAATAAAGGGCCTTACAACGAAGACGAAATAATACCAGATGAGATGGATGGAATTGGTTGGTATGGCTGGACAAAAAATAGAGCTGAGAAAGCTCTTTCCCAGTCAGGAGCTAAATATGCAATTGCACGTATTGCATATCCATTTTACGGTCATAAATTTGAAAAAAAACTTGATTTTGCAAAAAATTATCTAAAACTTTTTGATGAGGACAAACTTTTTCCAATTTTTACAGACCAGACTTTTACTCCACTATTGCTAGGTGAGCTAGTCTCTCCCCTTTTAAAAATTGCAGACGAAAAAATGGAGGGAACATTTCATTTAGTTTCGAGTAATGTTGCCACACCTTTTGAATTTGTCGAGTATTTATTAAAAACTGCTAGAAATGTTGAGGGAGTGGTTGAAAAGGGGTCTATGAAAAAGTTTTTGGAAGGTGAAGGAAGAACACCTAGGCCAAGGCTAGGGGGACTTAATACAAAAATAACACAAGAAAAGTTGGGAGCAAATTTTATTACTTGGCAGGAGATGGTTGATTCTTTTTCTTCCAGTCTATAATTTCTTTGTGATTTCCAGAAAGTAAAACTGAAGGAACTTCCCATTTGTTATACTTTTCAGGTCTTGTGTATTGGGGATATTCTAAATATCCAGGAACAGAGTGACTTTCGTCTACACTTGACTCATCTTTACCTAGCACTCCAGGAATTAATCTTGCTACACTGTCAGTTACTACCATTGCAGGTATTTCTCCACCTGTTAGTACATAATCTCCAATTGAGATAACCCCGTCTACTAAATGTTCATGTATTCTGTGGTCAACTCCTTCGTAGTGCCCACAAATTAAAATAAGCTGATCAAGTTTAGAAAAACCTTTTGCCATTTTTTGTTTAAATGGTTCTCCCGTGGCATCAAGAAGAACAGTTTTTTTGTTTTTGTGCTTTTTGTTTTGTAAATCTTTCAAGGCATTGTCAACAACATCAACCCTGAGAAGCATACCAGGTCCACCACTATATGGTCTTCCGTCAACAGTTTTTCTTTCATCAATTCCGTATTCTCTCAGGTTGT
Organism: Candidatus Microgenomates bacterium; assembly: GCA_016784385.1. GTDB lineage: Bacteria > Patescibacteriota > Microgenomatia > UBA8517 > UBA8517 > BS150m-G53. The sequence goes on from JADHUT010000018.1 coordinate 10,394, forward strand.
GGATATTTATTTTAACCAGATCTTTTTCTTGAGCCCTTTTTATAATAGATTCAGAGAAAGGGCCCTCAAACATTTCTGGGAAAAGTGTGATTATGTCGATTTTCATGATAGTGGGCTTTTTATATTTTTTAATTTAGGATTAGTAACTTTAGTATACACTTGTGTTGTTCTAATGTTGGCATGACCCAATAATTCTTGCACATATCTGATATCAACCCCATTTTCTAGTAAGTGAGTAGCAAAGCTGTGACGAAGTGAATGAAAAGTTGCAGATTTTTGTATCAAAGATTTTTTTAAAGCTTTTGAAAAAATAACTTGTGCTGTCCTGGCTGACAATTTACCACCTCGTTCGCTTTCAAAGACGTATGCACCCCTTTCCTTTTCCTTTATCAAACTTTTGAGGCCATTGATTAAAGCTTTAGGTAGAATACTTATTCTATCTTTTCCACCTTTTGCGTTTTTAATATGAATAGTAAGCTCTGATAAATCAATATCTCCAACCTTTAGGTTAATGGCCTCACTTACCCTCAAGCCACTTCCGTATGAAAGAGATATCATAATTTTCTGTTTTGTGTTGGTAATACTACTTAATATTTTTTCGATCTCTTTTCTGGATAATACAATTGGGATTTTATGATGTCTTTTTTGATATGGAAAAGAAATGTAAAAAGGTTTGTTGTAGATTTTAGTAATTACTAATTTAAAAGCACTATGGTATTGATTAACAGTATATGGGGAGAACCCTTTTTCTATTAACCCATCCATATACGTTTTAAATTCATTTTCCGAGACAGTATTGAGTTGTTTTTTGAAATGTTTATAGATTTTTCCTATGCAATAAGTGTAAGATTTAATTGTTCTTGGACTATAACCAGAAAGACGCATGTGTTGTTGTAGTTTTTTAATTAACATGATACTATATTATCATAATACGTTTGTATATACGACAAACATTGCGTATATACAGTAGTTGTACAAAATTGAATTATTAAAATTAACAATTAATTAAAAAAGTTTAAATATTTTTATGAAATTAACAATATTAGGCAGCGGTACTTGCGTTCCTTCACTAAAGCGCAGTTCGCCATCAAATTTTTTGAAAATTTCA
>JADHUT010000005.1 GCA_016784385.1 Candidatus Microgenomates bacterium
AGGTTCTTAAAGAGATTGGTAAACTTTCAAAGACTAACAAGAAGTATTACCAAGACAGTATTGATGTGTATAAACTTTCTCAAAATGCACATGAGACTTACAGAAAAGCAAACAAAGACAGCAAGAGAAACTTGTTAAAACTTGCATTTGGTGAACTTCTGTTAGATGAAGGAAAACTTCAGTACTCGTACTCTAAAACATTTGAGTTACTTCAAAAAGCTGTAAGCACAACCAATAGTTCGAAAATACCAGAAAATGAGTTTATGAAGTTAAAAATTTTCGAACAACCCAAAAAGGCCGAAAACGTGGGAGTAACTCAAGGATTTTATCCTCAGAGTTACCTTGTGCGGGAGTGACGAGACTCGAACTCGCAACCTCTTCCGTGCAACTTATCCTTCTGTTACCAAAAGGGCTGGACTATCTCATCAACCTAATAAGGTTGCCAGGTATATAGTCTCTACACATTTACGAAATTTAAAAAAATTTCGATTTAGCTCGGGATTGCCCTTAAAAAAGGGTTTCCCCGAATTAGCCTGGTTTTTCCTCATAACATTACTGTCATGGGCTGCCATATTTGACAGGGAAGCACTCTAACCAATTGAGCTACACCCCCACGCATTTTTAGTATTTCAAACTACGTTGAATAATTTGCATCAAACAAATAGTCAACCTACAATAGATTATATAACAAATCATGCTTACTTCCAAGAACATGACAAACAGGCAAATTGCAGAACTTTTGATTGACGTTGCAGCTGCACATCAACTTGTAGATCCTAAAACATATAAATTTCAAATAATTGCATATAACCGTGCAGCAAGCTCAGTAGAACATGCCACAAGTGAACTTAAAGACCTTTGGGATGACGGAAAATTAGATAGTGTCCCTGGCATAGGAAAATCGATTGCAGGCCATTTGAGTGAAATATTTAGTACTGGAAAGTCACGCCATTTCGAACAAATTTCAAAAGGAATTCCTGTGGAAGTCTTTAAACTAATGGAGTTGCCCGGTATTGGAATTAAAACTGCGATTAAAATGGTCAAAGAAGAATCAAAGACTGAGATAAAAAAGAAACTAGATGAAGTGAATAAGATCCGAAATAAAAACAAAAGACATTTATTACCATACGCCCAGAAAATTGCCTCTGAGCTCACCAAGTGGCTTTTAGACGACCTAAACTGCAAAAATGTACAAGTATTGGGGTCACTGCGTAGAAAAGTTGCCACAATTGGAGATATTGATATTGCGGTAGCTACAAATAACCCAGTAAAAACCATAGAACATTTTGTTAATTTTCCAAAGTTGCAAAAAATAATTGAAAAGGGTGATAAAACTGCCTCAATCCTGGTTCCCGGGGGAGTTTCTGTAGATCTATTAGTTAGCAGTGTAGATAGCTTTGGCTCAGCCCTACAGCACTTCACAGGCAGTAAATTCCACAATATTGCTCTTCGTGAATATGCCAACAAACTTGGATATTCGCTGTCTGAATATGGAATAAAAAAGAAAAAATCAAAAAAGGAAACATCCGCCTCCACTGTAAACAAATTTCGCGACGAGAAGTCCTTTTACAACTTTTTAAAGCTTGACTATATTGAACCGGAAATCAGGGAAGGGACAGATGAAATTAAAGCGTCCATGAATCACACTTTGCCAAAATTAGTTGAAGTAGGGGACTTAAAAGGGGATTTACATATTCATTCAAATTATGACATCGAAACAAGCCATGACCTAGGACTTTCCTCCATGAAAGATCTTGTGAAAAAAGCAAATGAGCTTAAATACGAATACTTGGCAATGTCAGAACACAATCCAAGTAAGTCAAAGCATACTGAAGCCCAAATTGTGGATATTCTAAAAAGAAAGCGTGAAAAGGTAGAACAATTAAATTACTCATTATCTAAAACAAAAAATAATAGCGTAAAAAAAGTGTTCAATAGCCTCGAAATTGACATAATGCCAGATGGGTTATTACCGGTTTCCGGTGTTGGACTGCAAACTCTTGATTTTGCAATTGTTTCAGTACACTCCAGTTTTAGACTAAAAAGAAATGAAATGACCAAAAGAGTACTTAGTGCACTCGCCCACCCCAAGGTATTAATTTTTGCCCACCCTGTGGCTCGAAAAATTAACCAACGAGAAGGAATTGATCTTAACTGGGAGCAAATTTTTGAATTTTGCGTGAAAAATAATAAGATACTAGAAATTAATTCAAGTCCTGCAAGGCTTGATCTACCTGATTTACTAGTGAGAGATGCAGTTAACGCTGGAGTTAAAATGTCTATAAATACAGATTCCCACCATTTAGACCACATGGATGGTATTGGTAATGGAGTTTCAGTAGCCAGAAGGGGTTGGTGTGAAAAAAAAGACATAATAAATACAATGAGTCTTGAAAAATTCAAAGAAGTGATACAATAATTTAAATTCTAATTAATAGAAGGTTGGTGATTATGAAATGAATATAGGAATTGTAATATTGGTAATAGCAGTAGTAATTGCTGTATGGATAATTGGTGTATATAACTTTTTTGTTTCTAGTAAAGCCAGAATCAAAGCATCTATCCAAGAAATTGGAAATCAGTTGAAAAGACAATCTAACTTAATTCCAAACTTAGAAAATTCTGCAAAAGGATTTTTAAAGCATGAAAAAGCAATTTTCACAAAATTAACTGATGCCAGAAAAGCTGTTGACAGAGCAGTCAATTCTGGAGATGTAACCCAAATGGGTAATGCGGGTTCAAAACTTTCAGAGATACTACCTAAAATTCAGGTACTTGTAGAAAGTAATCCTGAACTAAAAGGAGACAAGGTGGTAACCAAGCTCATGGATGAGCTTAGGGACACTACAGATAAAGTAATGTATTCAAGAAGACTGCTAATTGATTTGACAGCTGACTACAATGTAAAAAGAGTAACTTTTCCAACAAATATAATTGCAAATGCATTTAAATTTGATGAAATGAAAGGATTGGATACTCCACAAACAGGAGAGCATGTGTCAGTTTCAAAAACTGAAACTAAATCACCGAAAATCAATCTTTGAGAACTTTGGTTATTTATCTAATTTGTGATTAATTTGATATGATTGTTGATCTTCTATGAATAAATCAAGAGTAGTAGCACTGAAGGCCAATAAAAGGATTTTATTTTGGACTAAATTACTAGTAGAAATAAAAGCTCTCAACGCCATAATTACACTTTTCTATATACAAAGAGGAATAAGTGTAGGTGAAGTATTGTATTTGAGCGTGATTTGGTCAGTAACAGCATTGCTTCTGGAGATACCTTCCGGATATTTTGCAGACCTGTTTGGGAGAAAAAAGACAATAATATTAGGTGTGCTTTTACACTCTTTGAGCATCTCTCTGATGTTTGTTTCTTTTAGTTTCCCCATGTTTGCATTGTCTATAGCACTAGCTTCCGCTGGTTATGCTTGTTTTACTGGTACAGATTCTGCTCTTTTGTACGACAGTTTGAAGGAAATTGGAGATGAGAAGTCTTCATTGAGAGTGTCGGGTAAATATTATTCGGCTTCAAGATTTTCAAAAATATTTATACCGCTTTTGGGTGCAATTTTAGCTAAAAATCTATTTGCCTGGCAGTTTAATGTATTAATCTCTATAGAACTGATAGGTGCGTTGATTTCGCTAATTCTTGCAAACAAACTAACAGAGCCAAATAAGCACATGGATGTATCTGAAAAAGAAGAAGGTATGTTTAAGGATAGTTTTAAATTATTTAAAGAAAACAAATTGGTTAGAAAATTTGCATTAAATAAATCATTTGTGTTCATAGGAATATTGATAATTTGGAGAATATACCAACCACACTTGAAAAGTGTTGGGGCAAGCATTATTGTACTGGGAGTCATTTATGCAATTTTTCAGCTTCTAGCTTTTTTGTCACTGTGGTTGTCTGACAAAATTCAAAAAAGAATAACAGGATATTCTTTTTTTAGCTTACCTGTTTTTATGGGGATAATTTCTATTTTTGTATTTATGTTCTCTCAAAATATCTGGTTTTTATCTGTGGCCACAATCTTGTTAATGATTTTAGGAACTGTTCGCGACCCACTTTTTTTTCAACAGATAAACTTGCATGTAAAATCATTCAATAGGGCTACAACAATGTCGGTTTTGAATGTTATTAAAAGCATATTTGATATTCCTATTTTGTTGTTGGTTGGATACCTGGCAGACATTGACTTCAAATACGTTTACTTAATGGTTTTAAGTCTCTTTGTATATTCTTTGTTTTTTTTACGCATAGAGAAAAAAGATATACAATTAGTTGACACAAAATAAAATGAAAAATATTTACGAAGTACAAAAGTCAAATAAAATTAAATCCACAATTGTCGTGGTGTTTTTTGCGCTGTTTGTAGCACTGGCTGTGTATGTAATCTCTCAGGCTTTTGGGATATATCTTGGATATGAACCAGGAGGACTTGGATTTGTAGGAATTGCTTTGATTATTTCAGGAGTTTCAACCTATGTCAGCTATTATTTTTCAGATCGCATAGTCCTTGGTATCTCTGGTGCAAGAAAAGCAAATACACAAGAAGACAGACTTTTTACTTCTGTTGTGGAAAATATTTGTCTTGGAGCTGGTATTCCAAGACCAAAACTGTATGTAATTGAAGACACTGCTCCAAATGCATTTGCAACAGGCAGAGACCCTAAAAACGCAGTAGTTTGTGCCACAACAGGACTTCTTACAAAACTCACCCGTACCGAACTTGAAGCTGTAATGGCCCATGAGATAAGCCATATAAGAAATTATGATATAAGACTCATGTCTGTAGTTTCTGTGATGGTAGGCCTAGTTGCTCTATTGGCCGACTTTTTTCTAAGAGCCAGATTTTTTGGCAACCACATGGAATCTGGTGGAGGAAAAAGAAGTAGTAGTAGTAAAGACAATCAACTGGGTACAATTATTATGATAGTAGGAATTCTTTTTGCGCTTCTTTCTCCACTGGTTGCTAAATTAATTCAACTTTCAATATCAAGGAGGCGAGAATTTATGGCAGATGCAGGATCTGTGAGTATCACAAGACAACCTTCTGCAATGATTTCAGCTTTAAAAAAGATTTCAAGTGACACAGAAGCCTTGGAAGCTGCAAACAAGGCAACTGCACATTTGTATATAATCAATCCATTCAAACAAAAAACTGGAAGAGCCGCAGAAAAGTTTTCTTCATTATTCAACACCCACCCGTTAATTGCCGATCGAATCTCAACCCTTCAAAAAATGATGTGAATAGAATATTATAATTATGTATATAGAAATAAGTTACCTATACCCAGATCGAAGGATATCTTGCCAAAAACCATCTATTTATCACCAAACAATAGAATAACCAGAGTTTTTAGAAAAAATGATACAGGAGACATAAGTGTGATAGTTTGTGTCTCTCTCGATTGTTTTATTAATGAAAATTGGCATACAATTATTTATTATGATAGTGTGCATGGTGAATTACACAGGCATGAAAAATTCTCTCTGGACGGTAAAACAGAAACAATTACTACTTTTGGCATTGAACAAAAAGGTTCACAAGAGATGCTAATGAGATGGGCTATCAGAGATATTTCTGACAAGCATACTTCTTATAAACGAAGATTTTTGAAAAATATTGGGTGTAATAAAGTGGAAGTTTTGTATAATTTGTATTAGCGTGATAATATTTACTTAATATGTCAAAGAAAGATCAATTCGATAAAAACATTAAACTACAGCATAAGCTGGGTGACTACATAGCCAAGAATCCAGTCTTACTTAAAAAGTATGGAGAAAGTTCTTATGTAATGTTTGTTGAAGGAGATAAAAAATTAAATAAGATAAACCTAGAGCTTGTTGAGAGTCTAAAAAATAGAGATAAAAACAAAAGTGTAATCATGGCTACATTAACAAAGAATAAAACCAACCCTTGGAAGTTCCAATTTGCCAGTTAACAAACATAGCTATATGTTCTTCAAAAATGCACGCGAGTAAGATATGATAGGTGCATGATCAAAAAATTGGCGAGTCTTGCAAATCTAAAAGTTAAAAAGAAAGAAGAAGAATACTTTAAAAAACAGTTTGAAGAAACATTAAAAATAGTAGAAAAATTTGATAGTCTGGATACTTCCGGTGTTGATGAAACATACATAGTAACTGGAACTAAAAATGTTCTCCGTGAAGACAAAATAGATCCACTAAACATGTTGACGCAAGACCAAGCCCTTTCTGGTTCCAAAAACACACATAATGGTTATTTTGTAGTTGATGGTGTTTTAAATAATGATTTATAAAAAATAACAATATAATGATAGACAAAAAACTAAGCAAAAAACTAAATGTTTTTTTGACAATAGTCGACAAACCTAAAAAAGGGATACCTATTGCCATTAAAGATAACTATTTAACAGAGGGAATTAGGACAACTGCAGCAAGCTTTGTTTTAGACGACTATATTCCACAATACAGCGCAACTGTAGTTAAAAAACTTGAACAAAATGGATATTGTGTGGTTGGTAAAACCAATCTCGACGCATGGTGTCATGGTAGTTCGACTGAAACTTCAGATTATGGCCCAACACTAAACCCCCATAACACAAAACACCTGGCAGGTGGCTCATCTGGCGGGTCTGCGGCTGCAGTCGCGTCTGGAATGGTTGACTTTGCAATGGGATCTGAGACTGCTGGTTCTGTAAGAGGTCCTGCAAGCTGGTGCGGGGTTGTTGGTCTTAAACCTACATATGGAAGAGTTAGTAGGTATGGAGTAATTGCGATGGGTTCTTCTCTGGATTCTCCCGGACCTATAACCAAAGACGTAACAGGAGCTGCAAAACTACTTAAAATAATTGCGGGAAAAGATGAATTTGATGCCACAACTTCTGGCAACTTGGTTGATGATTATGAATTGGCCTTAACGGGAGATATTAAAGGCCTTAAGGTGGGTCTAGTTGAAAATTATATGCTTTCTGAAATGGATAGTGAAATTGTTAAAAAAACTCTTAAAGCGGTTGGCTTACTTGAAAAACTAGGAGCTAAGATCACCAAAGTTAAAACCTTGGATCCCACGCACGCAATTGGTGTTTATACAGTGGTTCAGAGATCTGAAGTATCATCTAACTTGGCCCGTTTTGACGGTGTGAGATATGGATTTGGAAGAGATAAATTTGGAGAAGAAGCCAAGCGTCGAATAATGCTTGGAACACACATACTTTCATCTGGATACCAAGATAGATATTATAAAAAAGCACAAAAAATTAGAACTTTGTTTATTAATGATTTCAATGAACTCTTTAGCGAATTTGATTGTTTGGTAGGGCCTACTATGCCGTCAACAGCTCCAAAAATTGGAGTTACAAAAAATGCTGCTATGTATGGTGAACTTGCAGACATATTGGCCGAACCATCATCCATAGCTGGTCTTCCTGCGATTACTGTTCCTTGTGGAATGGTTAAAGGACTTCCAATTGGACTGCAAATTATCGGCAAACAATTTGAAGAAGGTAAAATTCTAAATACTGCCTTTGCTTATGAACAAAACAAGAAAGATGATTAAAAACCAAAAAAAATACACACCAGTTATTGGGCTTGAAGTTCATATAGAACTATCAACTAAATCAAAAATGTTTTGCGGTTGCCCTGCTGATCACTTTGGTAAAAAACCAAATACTCAAACTTGCCCGGTTTGCTTGGGGCTTCCTGGAGCTTTGCCTGTACCAAATGAACTTGCTATACAAAACTGCGTTAAATTAGGACTTGCCTTAGACTGCAAAATCAACAAATGGAGTAATTTTGACAGAAAACACTATTTCTATCCAGATCTTCCTAAGGGCTACCAAATAAGCCAGTATGAAGATCCATTTTGTTATGAAGGGCAATATTTGTTACCAAGCAATACCGACGGTAGAGACACAGAAAAAAGAATAGGGATAACAAGAGTTCATATGGAAGAGGATACTGCCAAATTGCAACACACCACACTGAATAACCCGTCTGGCGGTGAAAGCAAAAAAGTATCTTTGGTCGATTTTAATAGAAGCGGTGTTGCTTTAGTAGAACTTGTAACTGAGCCAGACTTTGAGCAAATTGAAGATGTATTAATTTTCGGAAAAGAACTTCAAACCATTGCTAGATACCTGGGTATTTCTGAAGCTGACATGGAAAAGGGTTCAATGAGACTGGAAGCAAACATCTCGCTTCGAGAAGAGTCCAGTGACAAAAAAACTCTTCCAAACTACAAAGTAGAACTTAAAAACATTAACTCATACCGCTTTCTAAAAAAAGCAATGCAATATGAGCTGGAAAGGCAAACCAAACTACTTTTGAAAGGTGAGGTTCCTAGTCAAGAAACAAGAGGTTGGGATGAAGCAAAATCAGTTACTTTTTCCCAAAGATCAAAAGAAACTGCAAAAGATTACAGATATTTTCCAGATCCTGATATTCCACCAATTGAATTAACTGACGATCAAATCAAAAAAATTAAATCGCAAATTCCAGAATTACCATCCCAAAAGGCCAAGAGGTATAAAAAAGAATTTGATTTTCCTAAAAACTACATAGAGATATTGGTCCAAGATAAACAAAAGTCCCAATACTTTGAAACAGCCGCAGCGCTTAAACCGGAACTTGCAAAGCAAATTGCCAGCCTTATGGTTAACAAAAATTTGGACAAAGACTATCCAGAACCAGCAGGATTAATCAAAAAAATTGTGCAGTTAACAAAAGTTGATTATTCATCCACGGATGACACAACTAGTGCAATTGAAGAAGTAATCAAAAATAATCCTGATGTAGTCAAAAAATATGATGAAGGACAAGGATCAGTAGTTGGATATCTCATAGGCCAAACTCAAAAACTACTCAAAGGAAAAGGTGATCCGAAGAAAATTAGTGACATGTTAATAAAAAAACTACAAAAATGGGGCGGAAAATAATGGATACATTCGTGTCTAATGAGACTAGCGCTGGCAATAAGTATAGAGGTTTGCCTAGTAAACGTGCCTTGATGCTTAATAATCGAGAATTAAAAGAAAAATTAGCAAAAGATAGTGTTATGAAGGTCTCCTCAAGGCACGAACTAGAAAAACAGTTTAAGTCAATTGAAGTAAGCAAGGAACCTGCGGGGCTTTTATTTATAGACATAGACAACTTTAAAGAAGTTAACGATGAGTTTGGACACGGCGTTGGAGACAAAGTGTTGGAACTTGTTGGAGAACGTATAATAAATCAAGTTTCAAAAGATATTTTAGTGGGTAGATGGGGAGGAGATGAAATCTTAGTTGTTTTTCCAAAACTTGAAGATGCATTAGTATTAGAAGAGAGAGCAAATGAGATAAGGAATACGATTAAAAGTAAACCTTTTAAGATGGGAGATGCTGTATTGTTGTCAAGGACGCTGAGTATTGGTGCGGCCATAAAAGAAGCAGGAGAAACCACAAAAGATTGGTTAAAAAGAGCGGATGCTTCATTGTATGAAGCAAAAGAGACTGGACGAGACAAGGTTGTCATGGCAAAATAACCATTGATGACTTCTTCTAAATTTACCCACCTTCATGTCCACACAGAATACTCCTTACTTGATGGTCTTTCTAACATAAAAAAGTTGTTTACTCATGTCAAAAATAATGATATGGACGCAGTTGCCATCACCGACCACGGTGCCATGTATGGAGCAGTTGATTTTTTCAAAGAAGGACAAAAATCAGGAATAAAACCAATTATTGGATTGGAAGCTTACACAACTGCTTCAATGGAGGAAAAAATTAAAGATAACTACCATTTGACTTTACTGGCTAAAAATTACGAAGGATATGTTAATTTAATGAGATTGACTTCTATTGCAAACATGGATGGCTATTATTATCGCCCACGATTCACTAAAGAGATCTTAGAAAAACACAAAAAGGGAATAATTGTACTGTCAGGTTGTCCTGCTGCAGAAGTACCTCAATACTTAATTAATGGTGAGCTGAAAAAAGCCAAAAAAACTACCCAGTGGTTTCAAAGTGTGTTTGGTACTGATTACTACATGGAAATACAACGCCACGATTATTCAAATATTATTCCGACTATTTCAAATGAAGAATTGAAAGTTAATTTGCAAAGAGTTGCAGATAATTCAAAAATTGCTGAAGAAGGTGTAGTTAAACTAAGTCGAGAGTTGGGAATACCACTAGTAGCAACCAATGACGCCCACTATGTAGAAAAGAGAGATGCCCCTGCACAAGATGCGCTTGTGTGTATTGCTACTGGCAAAAATATTTCAGACATAAAAAGAATGCGCTATATTGATAATCCTGATTTTTACTTAAAAACTCCTTCTGAAATGGAAGAGCAATTTCCAGACTTTCCAGATGCCTTGGAAAATAGTGTAAAGATAGCCGACAAATGTATCGTAGAAATTCCACTTGGAAAGTGGTATTTTCCTAAATTTAAACTCCCTAAAGGTAAAACTGATGATGCAGCTTACTTGCGTGAGCTTGTGTATGATCGTATTGCTGACAGAGTTGGTAAATTAACCAAAGAAGTCAAAGAAAGGGTCGAATACGAGCTAGAAATAATTTGTGGTAAAGGATACGCCGCATATTTTCTAATTGTCATGGATATCGTTGATTGGGCAGCTGAAAATGGAATAGTGACAAACACCAGAGGTTCAGCAGCAGGTTCTCTGGTTTCATTTGTGTTAGGAGTTACTACAGTGAACCCACTGACATACAACCTGCCGTTTGAGAGGTTTTTAAATCCGTACAGACCATCTCCTCCAGATATTGACTTTGATATTTCTGACAACCGTCGAGAAGATGTAATTAACTACATGGCCAATAAGTATGGTGTAGAAAAAACTGCTCAAATTTGTACATTTGGTCGAATGCTGGCCCGCGGGGCAGTGCGCGACATGGCAAGAGTTTTGGGATATGAATATTCAATCGGAGACAAGATATCAAAGTTAATTCCACTTGGTGCTCAGGGCTTTCCAATGACAATACAAAAGGCATTAGATGAAACACCTGAACTAAAGCAGTTGTATGACAACGATGCAGATACAAAAAAAATACTTGATTTGTCCCGGGAGGTCGAAGGGTCTGCGAGACACATTTCAGTTCATGCTGCAGGACTTGTAATTTCTCCAGGAGAGATTACAAAGTTTACTCCTATTCAAAAAGAACCTAAGGGCAAAAAAACTATCACTCAGTACGAAATGCATGCTTGTGAAGATGTTGGCCTTATTAAGTTTGACATACTTGGAATTCGAAACCTGGCAATTTTGGGGTCTGCTATTCAAATTATTAAAGACAGAAGAGGTAAAACCATAACTCTCCACAACATACCAATAGATGGTAGTAAACATGAGTCTGCAAGAAAAACTTTTGAAATGCTCTCAAGGGGTGAAACTATGGGAACTTTTCAAATGGGAGGCTCTGGCATGACAAAGTTTTTAAAAGAGCTAAAGCCTGAGCGTGTTGAGGATATTATGGCAATGCTAGCTCTCTACCGCCCAGGCCCTATTACGGTGATACCTGAATACATTGCAAGAAAAAACAACCCAAAGCTGGTCAAATACTTGGACCCTAGAATGGAGAAATATTTAGATAAAAGCTATGGCCTTATTGTTTACCAGGACGATTTACTCTTTAGTGCAATTGATCTGGCAGGTTATTCCTGGGAAGAAGCTGATAAATTTAGAAAAGCGGTTGGAAAAAAGATTCCTGAGGAAATGGCAGCACAAAAGGAAAAATTTCAAGCTGGAATTGTAGAAAATGGACAAACTAAAAAGTTTGCTGAAGATTTATGGCTTCTTTTTGAACCATTCCAATCGTATGGATTTAATAAAGCCCATGCCGCTGCCTATGGAATGGTTGCATACTACACCTCATATCTTAAAGCCAACTACCCCGTAGAGTACATGACAGCACTCCTAACAGCTGAAAGTAATGATTCAGACAAGATAAGCCTGGCTATTAATGAGTGCAGGAAAATGAATATTAAAGTACTTCCCCCTGATATAAACCAAAGTGATACTGACTTTACAATAGTAGATGACAAAGATTCTCTAGATAATATGGCTATAAGATTTGGGATATCAGCCATAAAACATGTTGGAGAAGCTGCAATTGAGGCAATTTTAGAAGCTAGAGAAAAGGAAAATTTTTCAAGTTTAATAGACCTTCTGACCAGATCTGATGGAAGAAGAGTTAATAAAAAAGTATTAGAAAGCCTAATTAAAGTAGGAGCTCTTTCTGAATTTGGGAAAAGATCACAGTTGCTATCCTCTTTGGACGATTTTAGAGCCAAGATAGTCAAACCCAAACACGATAACGGACAAGAGGGGTTATTTTCAGCAGATGTAAATAAAAAAACATCCGGCTTTGTCAGTGACAGTGCACTACTAGACACTACCTTACCTGAATTTAGTAAAGAGGAACTTGAAAACTTGGAAAGAGAACTACTTGGATTTAGTTTAACTGCAAGACCCTTAGGGGAACTTCTGGGTGATTTAATCTTTGAAGCCACCCACAACGTTTCAGATCTTGATCCAGAGTCAAAAAAGAATCAAGTTGTAAAAATTGCAGGGGTAATTAAAGAGGTGAGACAAATTACAACCAAAAAGAGTGGTGCTGAAATGGCTTTTGTCAAAATTGAAGATCCAACAGGAATAGTAGACCTAGTAGTTTTTCCTAAAATCTATGAAAGCACAAAAGAAGCATGGGTGGAAGGAAAACCACTGCTTGTTGAGGGAAAACTAGACAGTCGTGAAGAACAAGTAAATATTTTGGTTGAAAGTATCCAAACAGAGGTGCAAAAACAAGCCACAATTAAAATTCCCAAAGAAGTAACACCAGATCAACTAAAAATGCTCAGAGCCGTCTTTGAAGAAAACCCAGGAGACAAAGAAGTAATGTTGTTTTTTGAAAAAAACAAAAAAAGAGTGAAACCAAAGATGAAGATTAATTGGAGCGAGACCTTGAGTTTACAAATTAAAGATATATTAGATTAAAAAATAATTTTCCAGCTTGAGGGTGGTTTGTTCTTCGTATATAATACCCTTCTATGGCATTAACAATTAAACATAAGCAAACCTTAAGCTCTGGAGAGCAAAAAGACGTTGAGTTTGGTGTAGGAGATAGAATCAGAGTATACCAAAAAATAAAAGAAGGGGATAAAACTCGTGTTGCCTTCTTTGAAGGGATGGTGTTGGGTATCAAAGGAATTGGCGAGAGAAAAAACTTTTTGGTCAGAAGAATTGGTGAAGCAAGAATTGGTATAGAGAGAATTTTCCCAATTTCCTCACCTACCATTACTGAAGTTAAAGTCATCAAAAAAGGAACAAAAGGAGCAAGACGTGCAAAACTCTACTACACAAGAGAAAAATCACCTCGTGAAATCGAAGCAATTTATACAAGAAACAAAAGAAGAGAGGAAGCACAAACTAAAAAGGTTATAAAAAAGAAAAAGACTAAAATTGTCAAAAAATCTTCAAAAACATCAATTAAAAAATGACCAAGTTAGAGGCAGGACATGATTTTTCTCAATTTAATGGTAAGAAGTATGTTTTAGAAAAGGGACACATAGAAACACAACAGAAGGATCCTAAGATAGATTTAGAACACCATACCCATATAGCTGTGAGAATAGGTGTTACTGAATTCTTTGTGGATTCTCAAGGCTACAGACTTCCTTTTGTAGATGCTGCGGGAGAAATTATTGTGCAAGATGGAAAAATTGGATTTGGGATAGGAACAACCACCTGCAAAATTAGAACAGATGAGGCTGAAGCCATCAAAAAAGTTAACTCTGTGGCAAAGGAGTTATTTGGTGAGGATAAAGTATTCTAATCTTCTGCTATACTCTTTCTAGATGCTTATTTTAGGAATTGACCCCGGTACAGCTACAACTGGTTTTGGGTTTATAAACATAGTCAAAGGCAAACCTGTTAGTCGTGGTTGGGGTTTAATTGAAACAAATAAAGAAAATAAAACTGAAGTAAGGTTAGAAAGAATTCACAAAGAAACCCTTAAACTTCTTAAAATCCACAAGCCCGATATATTTGCTATAGAAAAAGTTTTTTTTGCAACTAACGCCAAAACTGCAATTGCGGTAGGGCAAGCTATTGGTGTCATGCTCTTGGCAGCTTCAAAGACTGGTATTACTGTATTTGAATACGCCCCTGGTACTATTAAAAAAATGGTTACAGGCTCAGGTAGAGCCAGTAAAAAAGAAGTTCAAGTTGCAGTCAGAAAAATCATGGGAAACCATGTAAAAAGCAAAAAACACAAAAAAACTCATTTTGACAATGCAGCAGACGCGTTGGCAGTTGCACTAACTCATGCCAGAAAAGAAGGACTTATAAAAGGAGGTGAGGAAAAATGACTGATGAAAAGAAAAGACCCTTGGGGTTTAAAATTGGAAAAGTATCCCACTATTACGACAAAATCAGCGTTGCAATAGTTGAACTAACTTCCGGCTTAGCAGTAGGAGACAAAGTTAAATTTGAAAGAGGAGGAGAGGATATGTTTGAGCAAAAAATAGATTCCATCCAAATCGAGCACAAAAAGGTGGATTCAGCAAGCAGTGGTGATGTGGTAGGATTAAAAGTTAATGAAACGCTCAAAGAAGGCACGGAAGTCTACAAAGTCTAGGGGGCAAGTTAGTTGGAAACTGGCACCCGACATCAAGAAACGCTCTCATGAGCTTATTTCTCAGTTTGGTTTAGACTGGATTAGATTTGAGAGAATATTTTTTTACCGCTCCATAGACTCAAAAGCTAAAGCATATGCAAGAACCTGGGGACTTCCCAGGCTTTGGCAAAGAAGCCTCAAAGTAGAACCTTCCTATATGATTGAAGTTTTAGCAGAACATTTTGACAAATTGGATGAAATGGAACAAGACAAAATAATTTTGCATGAGCTGAGCCATATCCCAAAAACATTTTCAGGTGCTCTCCTGCCCCATACAAGACACACTAAGGGTAGTTTCCATGACAAGTTGGATATACTCCTTAAGGACTATCACAAACAAAAAGGAAAGAAGAGGTTTAGTATGTTTAAGATAAATTTATGAAAATAATAGTACTGCACGGTGATGACACTAAAAGGAGCTATGCGCGTTTGTCAAAGTTTATTGAGGTGGCAAAAAAAAGAAAATGGGAAATAGTTAACGACAAAGTAGAAGAGACACCATCTCTTTTTGGAACAGAAAAGTTAATAATACTCAGAAAATATCAAATATTAGGAAAGCCCGAGTTAAAATTAACAGAAAAAATTCCAGGAACACTAGTTATATACCATGACAAAAATATACCAGTTACATTTTTAAAAACTCTCCCCAAGACCACAAAAACAGAAAAATTTGAACTTCCAAAACTTCTTTGGAATTTTCTTGATAACTTAGAAATAAAACAGTTTCAAAAGGTGGTTGAAACAGAACCAGTTGAAATGGTGTTTGCAATGATTGCAAGAAGGTTTAGAGATTTATATTGGGCAAAGGTAGGAGACCCAAAAATGAGCCCGTGGCAGCTATCTAAATTAAAAAGACAAGCTGAAAAGTATACAGAAAGACAACTGAAGGAAATAATTGCTGATTTATCTAAAATTGATGTTGATGCCAAAACTGGAAAAGCTACTCTGAAAGACTCTCTTGACTTACTATTTATGAAAAGGCTAAGCTAATATTCACTTATAATATATGAAAACCGTAAAGGATATTAATCCAGAGATCTTCAGGGGGTATGATATTAGAGCTTTGGTGGACAAAGACTTAAATGAAGATGTTTACTACACACTCGGAAAAGCCTACGCCACTTTTTTGTACAGAAGAAGAATTAATGAAACAGTGGTTGGTAGAGATATCAGATTAACATCTGAAGCTTATTCAAAAGTTTTTGTTCAAGGGCTTGTGGAGAGCGGAATTAATGTAATAGATATAGGACTTACACTTGCACAAATTATGTACTTCTCACAATATCATTACCTATCAAAAGGTGGAGCAATGATTACTGCTTCCCATAATCCAGCTAACTATAATGGGCTAAAGTTGGCAGTTGGTTTTTCTGACACAATGATGGGTGAGGAGATCCAAGAAATAAGAAAAATTGCCAAATCTGGAAATTTCAAATCATTCGATCAAAACGGGACTTATAAAGAGGAAGATGTTTTTGAATACTACCTTAACGATTTGTTTAAGCGAGTTCCTATAAAAGACGCTGGATATAAAGTGGTAATAGACACATTAAACGCCACTGCTGGTAAATTTATGCCGGAAGTACTTAGAAGATCTGGTTGTGAGGTATTTGAACAAAATACAAAATTAGATGGATCTTTTCCACTTGGTACACCTGACCCAACAGAGAGAAGTGTATTGGAGAGATTAGCAAAAGGAGTAAAAGAACATAACGCGGATTTAGGATTTGCCTTTGATTCTGATGGTGACAGAATGGGAGTTGTAGATGGTAATGGAAATTTAATCTGGAATGATATTTTAGTTGCAATATTCGCAATGGATATATTAGAGTACTTACCAGGAGCCCCTATTGTATTCAACACTCTTTGTTCAAAGGCTACTTCTGATGTTATTACCAACAGTGGAGGAAAGCCTGAAATGTGGCTTACTGGTCATAGTTTTATAAAAGCAAGAGTTAAAGAAACCAGAGCGCCTTACGGCGGGGAACTTTCAGGGCACATGTTCTTTATGGATAATTTCTACGGACATGATGATACCGCCATTGCAGTGTTAAGACTTCTTTCATACATGAAAAGAAAAAACAAAACATTGAAACAGATTGTGGATGAATTACCTAAATATGTTTCTAGTCCTGAAATAAAACTTGGCCTTGCAGATGCAATTAAATTTAAACTAATCGATGAAAAGATTAGTAAAGACGTAAAAGATATATTTCCAAAAGCTGATTATGTAGACATAGATGGTTTTAGAGCAGATACAAAAGATGAAATGGTAATTATTAGAGCAAGCCAAAATGGTCCATATATAACTATAAAATTTGAGGCAAAAACTCAAGAAAAATATGATGAATTAAAGATAAAAATAAAACAGATTTTGACTAAATATAAAGAAATCGATTGGAAATCCGGTGTAAATATCCACGCATTTGAATAAGCATGAATAATAACAAACTTGACTCTATGGGAATTGGAAAGGCACTGCAGCTCTTCCCTGACCAGATAAAAAGAACTTTCAAAGAAAGCCTTGAGAGTAACCTGGAAAAACTAGATTTTGATTCAGTAGTTATCACAGGAATGGGAGGGTCTTCTAATGCTGGTAAAATGATTGCAAGCTGGCAAGAAGATACTAACAATATCCCAATTGTTGTATATAACGACTATGGACTACCCAGTTGGGTAAACAGCAAAACACTCGTAGTGTTGAACAGTTATTCAGGAAACACAGAAGAAACTATTTCTGCATACGATCCAGCAAAGCAAAAAGACTGTATGGTGGTAGGGTTAACAACTGGTGGCAAGATCGGAGAGCTAATTAGCTCTGGTGAAATTAAGGGAGCAATCATCTCAGCAGAAGACACAAATCCAAGCACATACCCTAAAAGTGGTTTAGGGTTATCTCTAGGAGGGCTCATTGGGGTGTTGGTTAAAGTGGGTTTATTGAACTTTTCAGAAGAAAAACTAAATTCCGCACTGGATGAGTTGGTTGAAATTAGGGCATCTTGGAATGTAGAGGAAATGTCTGGGAAACTTGCTGGTTTTACTCCGGTATACTTTGGATCAAGGCAGTTTGTGGGTGCTTTGAATGCAGGGAGAAATGCAACATGTGAAATTGGAAGAGTGTTTACTCAGTTTTATGATTTTCCTGAGGTAAACCATGTACTTGTTGAAGCCTTACAAATCCCTGAGGAGGTAAAAAGAAATAGGTATCTATTTTTCGAAAGCAAGTTTGATAACGAAAGAATCAAGCTACGCTATAAAATTACCAAAGAAATTTTCAATGAGATGGGCTTGACATATTTTGACTACCAACTCAAAGGAGTGGACAAATTTGTACAAAGCATGGAAATTGCACATTACGCAGCATGGTTAGGATATAACATGTCGATCTTAAGATCTGATGACCCGGGACCTGAGCCTTGGATATTAAAACTTAAAAAATCCCTTTCCCAACCAGTTCACTAAATGTTATAGTTAATTCATGGTCTATTCCAAGGGGCAGTTAAAGATTGCTTCAGAGTTTTCAAATGATATCGCTAAAGGAGTAATGATTGCTGTTATCTTGGGGCAAGGAATAATTAATATCGATGCTCCTTTTAAAATTTATATAAATCTTTTGTGGTTTTCAATCTCGATATTGTTGTTTATATCGGCTATGATATTTAGTAGAAGTTTATGACATATCAATTAAGTGACCAGGCGATAACTGGCATTAACACTATATTTATTATGCTTGCAATATTTGGAGTTGCTTTTGTTTATACTTTTGTTAAAGGTGATAAAAAGCGGATAAAAAGAAAATGAATATAACATGGGATATATACACTTCAGGATATGCACTTGGTATTGTTGTGGTGTTGGCATTTATCTCCCTTTATTATCTGAACAAAAATTATAAATAATTATGAATAACCTGCCACTCATTGTTGATTTTAAAAATATTGATAAAGGTGATCTTTCTTTGGTTGGAGGCAAGGGGGCTAATTTGGGAGAGATGACAAAAGCCAAGTTTCCAGTTCCTGGAGGTTTTGCTGTAACTGTTCCTTCATATGAGCTGTTTTTAAAAGAAAACGAAATCGCACAAAAGATATACGATATCCTTAAGCCAGTTGATGTTGACGATCCAGCACAACTTGAATCAGCTTCAAGAAGGATCCAGAAAATAATTATTTCTTCTAAATTTCCAGTAAGCGTACACAAAGAATTAGTTAATGCTTACAAAAAAATGTCTGGAAGGTTCAAGCCGGCTTTAGTTGCTGTAAGGTCATCCGCAACTGCTGAAGATTTGCCTGGCATGAGTTTTGCTGGTCAGCAAGCTACTTTTCTTAACATTAAAGGGGAAAACAACCTTCAAGTTGCAGTGAGGGAGTGTTGGGCTAGTCTTTTTACTCCAAGAGCAATTTATTATCGTACTCAAAATAAAATACCCCATGAAGGAGTTGGCATATCTGTAATCGTCCAAAAAATGGTGCAAAGTAGCGTATCTGGGACTATGTTTTCCATAGACCCAGTTACCAATTTCAAAGATAGAATAGTAATTGAAGCTGTCTGGGGGCTTGGAGAAATGATCGTACAGGGTTCAGTGGTACCTGATAGATATGTAGTTCAAAAGGAGACTTTTTCAATTCTTTCAAAAGAAGTTAACACTCAAAAAATACAACTAATCAAAAGCAATGAAAAAACACTTGAAACAGATGTTCCCAAAAAACTTCGTGACAAAATAAAGCTCACTGAAGAAGAGGTGGTTAAGTTGGCAAAACTAGCAGACGGTCTTCAAAAACACTATTACTTTCCACAAGACATTGAGTGGGCAAAGGAAGGTAAAGACCTTTATATTGTCCAAACCAGACCAGTAACAACCATTAAGGAAACTAAATCATCTAAGACCAAGTCGAAAGGTGAATCCACAGACCATTCAACACCAATTCTTACAGGAATACCCGCTTCCCCCGGTATTGGTTCTGGTCATGTAAAAATACTTAAAAGCCCTTCTGAGATAGGAAGAGTTTCTAAAGGTGACATATTGGTGGCACCCATGACATCTCCAGATTACGTTCCAGCAATGAAAAAGGCTGCAGCCATTGTTACTGACCAAGGAGGTATGACAAGTCACGCTGCAATCGTTTCCAGAGAAATGGGAACACCTGCAGTAGTGGGTACTAAAATAGCTACAACTACACTGATTGAGGGTGATATTGTGACAGTAAACGGTGAATCAGGCCACATTTTTATGGGTGGAAATATAGCTGCAGCTGAAGTATCCAAGAAAAAGGCTGATAAAAAGAAGAAATACAAAAAAAATCTAAAAACTGCTACAAAAATATATGTAAATCTGGGAGAGCCTGAGCTCTCTGCAAAGGTATCAAAACAAAATGTTGATGGAGTAGGACTTCTCCGTGCAGAATTCATGATTGCCAATATTGGAATTCATCCAAAACAAGCCATAAAATTGCACAAACAAGATGACTTTGTAAATAAATTAGTTAAAGATTTGACTACCTTTTGTAAAAATTTTGGGGAAAGACCTGTCATTTATCGAGCTACTGACTTTAAAACCAATGAATATAGATCTTTGGAAGGAGGTAAAACTTGGGAACCAGATGAACCCAACCCAATGCTTGGTTACAGGGGTGCATTTCGATATGTCGCAGATCCTGAAGTATTTAATTTAGAACTTCGGGCAATCCGCAAGGTTAGGGCTATTCACAAAAACCTACACCTAATGATTCCATTTGTTCGCTCTCCTGAAGAGCTTCGACGAGTAAGAAGATTTGTAGAAACTGAAGGTTTCTTTGACGATCCGACTTTCAAATTTTGGATGATGGTTGAGCTTCCAGTAAACGTAATTTTGTTGGACAAATTCATAGAGGTTGGAATTGATGGAGTTTCAGTTGGTAGTAATGATTTAACAATGCTTCTTCAAGGAACTGACAGAGACAATTCAACTGTGGCAAGCGCATTTAATGAAAGATCGCCCGAGGTAATTTGGGCCTTAAAGAGGGTTATCAGAAAGTGTCACAAGGCAGGAATCACTGCTTCTATTTGTGGACAAGCAGTTTCTTCATACGATGAATTAGTAGAAATTTTAGTTAAAGCTGGAATTACAAGTCTCTCAGTTAATCCAGATGCAATAGATAGGGTTAGAAATGTTGTATATGAAGTTGAGAAGAACATTGGAGTAAAATAAACAAAAGCAAATATCTATAAGTAAAACAAGCAAAGTTTGTAGTATGTTGCTATAAAAAATATGAGTACTATAAAAAGAATCTGGGCTAGAGAAATTTTGGATTCTCGTGGAATTCCTACTATCGAGAATTACTGCCAAACAGACGATGGAAAAATATCAGTGTCTTCCGTGCCTGCTGGCACGTCAACAGGCACACATGAAGCTGTTGAACTTAGGGATATGGATGAAAAAAGATATCTCGGACAAGGTGTTTTAAAGGCGGTTGAAAATATAAATAACGTATTGGGTCCAGCTGTAGTTGGAATGGATCCAATGAAACAAGCTGAAATTGATCAAAAATTAATTTCAACAGACGGAACTGAAAATAAATCCAAGTACGGTGCTAACGCAATATTGGCAATTTCAGAAGTAGTTTGTAAAATGGGTAGTCAAGTTTCACAAAAACCATTATATAGTTGGATTGATGACCTGGGAGTAACAGTAGGACTAAAACAAGGAGTGAGACTTCCCACACCCCTTCTTAATATGATTAACGGTGGAAAACATGGTGCAGGGAACTTAGATTTTCAGGAATTTTGGGTAATACCGGCAATTCACAAAACATTCAAAGAAGGTTTGCAAATTGGAGCGGAGGTATACCAAACTATCGGAAAGAATCTCGCCCAACGCGGAGCCATCCACTCTGTGGGGCATGAAGGTGGATATGCTCCAAATTTATTTACTAACGCTGAGGCTTTTGAAGTGTTTGTTGAGTCAATAAAACAAACTGGGCACGCTCTTGGTAGAGATTTGTTTTTAGGACTAGACGTTGCTGCGGATTCATTTTATAAAGACGGTGAGTACCATATTCGTGATAGAACTTCTTCAATGAGTGACGACCAGCTTTTGGAGTTTTACAAACAGCTTAACAACCAATACAAACTTCAAATCATAGAGGATGCCTTTTTTGAAGATGCCTGGGGAAGTTGGCAAAAACTAACTGCTGAGATGAGCTCTACAACAATTATTGCAGGGGATGATTTATTAGCAACTAACCCAAAGAGGCTTAAAAAAGCAATTTCGGAAAAAGCTTGTAATGCTGCAATTATTAAACCCAATCAAATTGGATCCATTACAGAAACCTTGCAAGTTATTAAAATAGCAAGAGATGCTGGTTGGAAAATAATAGTTTCTCACAGATCAGGTGAAACAAACGACAGCTTCATTGCAGATTTTGCAGTTGGTGTTGCGGCAGAATATGCAAAGTTTGGAGCACCTGCAAGAGGAGAGAGGGTTGCAAAATATAACAGACTATCTACTATTGAGCTTGAAGTAGAATACCTCAAAAATAAATAAAGCATGACAAAACCCAAATTTGTAATTTTAGCAATACTGGACGGATGGGGACTAACTGCCCCAAGTACTGGTAATGCAATTTCTCAAGCTTCCACCATTAATATGGATAAACTTTGGGCTAGCTACCCTCACACGCAGCTAGATGCATCTGGTGAGGCGGTAGGACTAATCAGAGGCCAAGCTGGCAACACTGAAACGGGACACATTAACCTGGGTGCTGGAAGAGTGATATATCAAGACTTAGCAAGAATTGGAATGAGTATTGCAGAAGGTACATTTTACAAAAATGAGGCACTTCTTGGAGCCATCGAACATGCAAAGAAAAATAATTCTAATCTCCATTTAATGGGGTTGGTTGGTGCTGGTGGCGTGCATAGCAACATTGAGCATTTATTTGCTTTAATTCATCTCTGTGCGAAACATAACTTTGATAGGGTATTTTTACACCTTTTCACTGATGGCAGAGATTCACCACCAACTGCTGCAAAAACATACGTACAAAGAATAAATGAAATAATACAAAAAGAAAAAGTAGGCACTATTGCCTCCATAATGGGCCGATATTGGGCACTGGATCGAGATTTCAGATGGGAAAGAACCGAAAAAGCGTATTTGGCACTAACCACTGCAAAGGCAGATTTAGTAAAGTCTTGTGATGAAGCAATTGATGCATCATATAACAGTGGAAAAACTGATGAGTTTATAGAACCAGCTCTAATCTCCAATCAAGAGGGTAAACCAGTAGCAATTATAAAAGACAACGACTCAGTAATATTTTTCAATTTTAGAGTAGATAGACCAAGGCAGCTTACTTCTGCTTTTGTAGTAGAACAGTTTGATAATACACATCTCAAAAAAGAAGTAGATCCGTATTTGGAGAAATACGAAAAAACCCATCTTATTGAAAAAGTAAAAGTAAACAAACAAATTTTTACAAGAGGAGAAGCTTTAAAAAATTTATATTTTGCCACCATGACAGAATACAGCCCAGCATTGAAGGAAAATGGAACTAAAGTTGCATACCCTCCAGAAATTGTTGAAATGCCACTTGGCAGGATAATAGCAGAGAATGGCTCCAAACAACTACATGCTTCTGAAAGTGAAAAAGAAAGATTTGTGACCTTTTACTTCAATGGCCTACATAATCAAAAATTTGAAGGTGAAGACAGGCTAATTGTCCCATCTCCCAAAGTTGCGACATACGACTTAATGCCTGAGATGAGTGCAAAAATGCTAACTGAATTAGTAATAAAAAGGCTACAAAGTAATTTAGAATATAAATTTGTAATTATTAATTATGCAAATGTGGACATGGTGGGCCACACCGGAAATATAGGTGCAGCACTAAAAGCTTGCCAGGTTGCAGATGAAGAAATCGGAAAATTAGCAAATTATGTACTTGCATACAACGGAGCCTTGATCATAACTGCAGATCATGGAAACACAGAAGAAATGATTGACCAACACACTGGACAAATTGATACTGAACACAACGCAAACCCTGTCCCATTTATTGCAGTGCACAAAGATTTCATGGGTAAATCTCAAACCTTGCAGTCTGGAATTCTGGCAGATGTTGCCCCTTCTATACTTAATTTATTAGGACTAACTCCACCAACTCAAATGACAGGAAGGGATTTATTGAAGGGGATAATTTAATATTGTCCGTATTTGCGGATGAGGCCAACCACTCTTCCTTGAATCTTGACGTTTTTTACAAAAAGAGGTTGCATTGCAGCGTTAGCTGGTTCTAATCTAATTCTTGTAGCTTCTTTGTAAAATCTCTTTAAGGTAGCCATTCCATTACTTAGAAGTGCTACTACTATTTCACCATTAGTTGCGTCTTCTGTTTGTTCACAAATAACAAAGTCTCCGTCATCAATATGGTCTTCAATCATTGATTGTCCTCTGACTTGAAGTACATATACCCTTTTCTTGCCTGTGGCGAAATTGGGAGGAATGGAGGTAGTTGCATTTGGATCAGTGTGTGGTTCAATTGGAGAACCTGCTGCAATAAACCCGAGAATTGGAACTGTAATACCATCATTCCCTAAATTTACATCAGACTTCAACTCATATTTTCGCAGTCTTCCTGAAGTTTTACTAATTAGACCTTTTTTAATTAGTCCTTGCATATGTTCATGCACTGTTGCCAAAGATGAAACACCAATAGCATCAGCAATTTGTCTGAGTGTTGGAGCAAAGCCAGTAGCTTCTATGTGTTGTTCAAGAAAGCCCAACACTTGCGCTTGTCTTTTGTATATTACTGGAGCTACTGTTCCCATATAAAATATAATACGAATGATCACCAAACATGTCAACTATATCTTAATAGAACAAAACACGAAGTTCTGTGGGGTTAATAAGTTCTTCCTATGGTGGGAGTTCTGTTCTTTACACAACTACCGCAAGGTAAATCTTGTTTTGTTGCTGGATGGCCAGTTTCTTCAATAAATGTTTCCTCTGACAGAGAACTTCCTGAAATCTCTTTTGCTGTCTCCAACAAGGATTTGTCTGTAGGTACTACAGACCACAGATGTAGCGAGTAACCTTTTTTATCAGATAGGTGACTACCTCTTTTGACATATATGGATGTTATAATACTCTAACTTTTCATGAAATTCAAATTACAAAGTAAATACAAATTAATTCCTGAGCAAAAACGGGCAGTAGACTCTTTGGTTCAAAACATAAAAAATGATGTTAAGTATCAAACCTTGCTGGGTGTAACTGGTTCTGGTAAAACCCTCACCACAGCTCATGTAATCGAAAAATTAAATAGACCCACACTTATTATTTCTCACAACAAAACTCTTGCCGCTCAGTTGTATCAAGAAATGAGAGTATTGTTTCCCAAAAATGCAGTGTCTTACTTTGTTTCGTATTATGACTACTACCAACCAGAAGCCTACATTCCTTCTACTGACACATACATAGAAAAGGACTCTGACATTAATGAACTTATAGACAAGCTTCGTTTGGCTGCAACCACTAACCTTCTAACCCGAAAAGATAGTATTGTTATTGCCTCAGTCTCTTGTATCTACAACATAGGTTCTCCAATAGAATACGGAAAATTTGTGTTTGAGTTTAGTGAGGGTATGAAGGTGGAACGAAAACAAATATTGGATAGATTAATTGATCTTCAATATGAACGAAGCGAGTTTGGTTTCCATAGGGGAACATTTAGGGTTAGGGGCAATGTAATAGATATTTATCCAGCATATCAGGATGTTGCCTTTAGAATAGATGTTAATGACGGTCACATCATCTCAGTAATTAACATAAACCCGGTCACTGGCGAAAAGACCCAAAACAACAGTGGTGAAAATTATGTTCTGTACCCTGCAAAACATTTTATGACAGATCCAAGGAGTCATAAGTTTGCATTTATTCAAATGAAAAAAGATTTAGACATGCAAGTAGCCCAACTTAAAAAAAGAGGCAAAGTTTTGGAAGCCCATCGAATAGCTCAAAGAGTAAATTACGATATTGAAATGATTAATGAACTGGGTTATGTCAAGGGCATTGAAAACTACTCCAGATATTTTGATGGAAGGAGTCCCGGCGATCCACCATATTCCTTACTTGATTTTTACAATATTCCATACAAAAAGGATTGGTTGGTAATTGCAGATGAATCTCACATGACTTTCCCTCAAATCAGGGGGATGTATGCCGGAGACCAATCAAGAAAAAAAACCTTGATTGATTATGGGTTCAGACTTCCCTCAGCCTTGGACAATAGACCTTTAACTTTTCCAGAGTTTATGAGAAAGATTCCTAATTTTATTGCACTTAGCGCAACACCAAATGAGTTTGAACTGTCGCTTAGCTCAACTGACAAGAAAAATAATGGCGTGGTAGAACAACTTACTCGTCCCACTGGAATTCCTGACCCTAAAGTTGTCATTAAGCCCACTAAAAACCAAGTTTCAGATTGTATTGCAGAAATTAAATACGAAGTAAAACACGGCAGAAGAGTATTGGTAACAACACTAACTAAAAAAACTGCTGAAGATCTAGCTAATTATATAGAAGAACAAGATAAAAAGACGGGAGGAACTGCCCTCAAAGTTGCATACTTACACTCTGACGTTAAAACGCTCGATAGAACTGATATATTAGACAATCTAAGGAGAGGGAAATATGATGTGTTGGTAGGTATTAATTTACTTCGAGAGGGCTTAGATTTGCCTGAGGTGGGTCTAGTTTCCATATTGGACGCCGACAAAGAAGGATTCCTGCGATCCCAAACCAGCCTGATCCAAACAATGGGAAGAGCTGCAAGACATGTGGAAGGAAGAGTAATCATGTATGCAGACAGAGTGACAAATAGTATGGAGAGAGCATTAAGTGAGGTTAAGAGAAGAAGAAAATATCAACTTGCTGTAAACAAAAAATATAATATCACTCCAAAAACAATCTCAAAGCCAATTAGAGAGAAACTTGTTGAAATGGAAGGTGAAACAAAAACTGAAATTGCACTTGGATTTGGTGCAAAAACATATGCACATTTACCAGACATTAAATCTGATTCATTAACCCCCATGGATAAAAAGAGACTAGTCAAAAACTTGAAAAAAGAAATGATTCTAGTAGCTCGCGACCTTAACTTTGAACTAGCTGCTCAAATTAGAGACAAGATTAAGCAGCTAGAATAAAATGTGCTATCGCCAAAAATATTCTGTATACCCCAAACCCAGTGAAATCGTGGGAAGCAACAAATTTAATCAAAAATTTAATAGTAAACAGAGCAGTCACAAATGCACCTACTAGTCCAACCAAAAGCAAACAAACTTCAGTTTGTGTAAAAGAAAAACTAGTTTTCATCAAATCTAGTGTGGTTGCACCAAACATGGTGGGAATAGCCAAGAGAAATGAAAATTCAGTAGCACGCTTTCTGTCCATTCCCACAAACATACCACCAAAAATAGTAGCCATGGCCCGGCTTACTCCAGGAACCATTGCAAAGCTCTGAAATATTCCTATCAATAAATAATGTTTCGCTTCAAACTTTGCAATTTTTTTACCATTGAAATACTTTTCAAAAAAAATCATTACTATTCCACCCAGCAACAAACTCCAAACAACAACCAAAGAGTTGCCCAATAAACTTGCTTTTATATAGTCGTAAAAGACAAGACCAATTACTATACTTGGAGCAAAGGCAATTGCGATATTTTTCCAAAGAGGGAAATTTCCCCAAAGTTTTTTCCAGTACAGTACAACTACTGCCAAAATGGCACCTAGTTGGATTATTATCTCAAAACTTTTAAGAAACTCGCTGCCTGGAATACGAAGAAGTTCACCGGTTAATATTAAATGACCGGTTGAGCTAATGGGTAAAAACTCTGAAAAACCTTCAACTATTGAGAGTATTATTGATTGGAGTATATTCATAGATTATTAATCCAAGTATATCATTTATTGTGATATACTCATCTTTCCACTGGGAATCCAGCGGGATTTTGCTATGGATAATTTTATTAAAGTTAAGTCCACAATGTAAAAACAATATGAGTAATGATTTCATTAAAGTCAGAGGAGCAAGACAACATAATTTAAAAAATGTTGATCTTGATGTTCCTAAAAACAAACTCTCTGTACTAACTGGAGTATCAGGTAGTGGTAAAAGCTCATTTGCATTCGACACCATTTATGCAGAAGGTCAAAGAAGATATGTAGAAAGCCTTTCTACCTATGCAAGACAGTTTTTGGGAATCATGGAAAAACCAGATGTGGACAGCATTGAAGGCCTTTCTCCTGCAATTTCAATTGATCAAAAAACTACTAGTAGAAATCCTCGCTCTACCGTTGGAACTATTACAGAGGTATATGATTATTTAAGACTACTGTATGCTCGTGTAGGCCACCCACACTGTCCTATTTGTGGTTCTGAGATATCTGCGCAATCATTAGAACAAATTGTAGATAAAGCAATTGATACAATCAAAAAAAACACAAAAACACACAAAAAAGGATGGTTTTTTATTCTCTCTCCTGTTGTAAAAGACAGAAAAGGTGAGTTCTCTTCTCTTTTTGACAATTTGAAGGCAAAAGGATTTATTAAAGTAAGAGTGGATGGAGTTATAAAGGATCTGCACGACGACTTTGTACTGATAAAGACAAATAAACACTCAATTGAGGTAGTAGTAGACAAGGTATCAGTTTCAGTTAAAGACACAAACAATAAAGTGTTTTTAGACAACTTGAGATCACGCCTTTTTGATTCTTTCTCTCAAGCTCTAAACCTTGCTGACGGCTACGCTATTTTGACTGAAATAGGAGACACTGGCTTTACAATTCCTGAGTTTCCAAAAAAGTTTGATGATCATCTTTTTTCTGAAAAGTTTTCCTGTCCAAAAGACAATTTATCTCTACCTGAGATAGAACCTAGAAGTTTTTCTTTCAATTCTCCCCACGGAGCATGTTCTGACTGCACCGGGCTTGGTAAGCTTAAAAAGGTAGATGAAAAACTAATCATTTCTCCAACACTTTCCATACTGGAAGGTGCGATCTTGCCATTTTCGACAATGTTTGAAACAGACACCTGGTATAGCCGCCTTATCTTAGCAGTTTGTGAAGCCCACAAAATAAATCCAAAGATGCCGTTTGAAAAACTGACGGAAGCTCAAGTTAAGTTGATCCTCTTTGGAACTGGTAAAAGAGAATACATAGTAGATGGAACTAATAAATCCGGAAAACTAACCTCCATTAGGTGGGCATTTAGGGGAATTGTCAACGAGCTGCACCGTAGACACCGTGAGTCTTCTTCTGATTGGGTACGCTCTGAAGTTGAAAAGTATATGAGAGAAGTTACTTGCGCAACTTGTTTGGGCGCTAGACTTAAAAAGGAAAGTCTTGCAACTACAATAGACAACTTGAGTATTTCTGAAATCACTAAAAAATCCATTACACAGCTACTTGACTGGATAAATAGTAGTAACACATTTTTAAATTCAAGGGAACTCAATATTGCAAAGCTTATCTTAAAAGAAATTGAAGGTAGACTTAAATTTCTTTGCTCAGTTGGCTTGGAATACCTAACTTTGGATAGAGTAGCAGGAACTCTGTCGGGTGGTGAAGCACAAAGAATAAGACTGGCAAGTCAAATTGGATCAGGCCTTACAGGGGTACTATATGTACTAGATGAACCAACCATTGGACTTCATCAAAAAGACAATAAAAAGCTAATAGATACACTAAAGCATCTCAGAGACTTAGGTAATACAGTAGTGGTTGTGGAGCATGACAAGGATTTAATGGAAAATGCTGACTTTATAGCAGACTTTGGCCCACTTGCAGGCAAATTGGGAGGGAAAGTGGTAGCATTTGGAACAAAAGAGATAATAAAAAAATCCAAAAATTCCCTTACTGGAAAGTACTTGTCAGGCAAGCGAAAAATAAATGTAACAACTCCTCAAAACCTTTTTCCAATGAGGGAGCTCTCAGATGAAAACCAAATTTTAAAAATAAAGGGTGTAACTCAATTTAATTTGAAAAATGTATCAGTTGAGTTTCCTTTGGGTAAGTTTATTTGTATAACAGGAGTCTCTGGTTCTGGAAAGTCCACTCTTCTTGTTGAAACCCTCTACCCGGCACTCCAAAACGAATTCATTTCACTGTTTAAAGGAGAAGTAGGAGAACACACTGGCATTGAAGGCATTGAAAACATAGACAAAACCATTCTAATTGACCAAAGCCCAATAGGTAGAACTCCGCGCTCTAACCCTGCTACCTACACTAAACTATTTGATCTAGTAAGAGATGTGTATGCTGCAACTAGAGAGGCAAGAGTTAATGGATACAAGAAAGGTCAATTTTCTTTCAATCTAAAAGGGGGAAGATGTGAAGCATGTGAGGGACAAGGCCAAACAAAAATTGAAATGCAGTTTATGAGTGATATTTGGGTGGACTGTGAAGTTTGCAAAGCCAAAAGATATAACAACCAAACCCTAGAAATTACATACAGAGGGAAAAACATATCTGAAGTACTAGATATGACAGTTACCGAAGCTTTGGAATTTTTCCATGCTCACCATCCAATCACTGAAAAGCTGCAAACACTAAAAGACGTTGGTATGGGCTATATGCAACTAGGCCAACCTGCAACAACTCTCTCAGGTGGAGAAGCCCAAAGAGTAAAACTTGCAACAGAGCTTGCAAAAAGACAAACCGGAAAAACTTTCTATATTTTAGATGAGCCAACAACAGGCCTTCATTTTGCAGACATAGAAAGACTATTGAAAGTATTAAAGCTTTTGGTATCTAAAGGAAACACAGTGTGTGTAATTGAACACAATCTGGATGTTGTCAAAAATGCAGATTATATAATTGACTTAGGACCCGGTGGAGGAGAGGCTGGTGGGGAAGTAATTGCAACAGGAACTCCGCTAGAGCTCAAAAATAATATAAATTCAGTGACTGGGAAGTATTTATAACTTGGAGTCTATTCTCAAAACTTTGTCAACCTTGTCGATTCGTTCATTTGTATCGTCATAATGTTGTTCTGTCAATACAACTGCTTCTCTGGTTTTTTTAAATTCCCCATCAATTTATCTTGACTGTCTAAATACACCTTCGTTGTTGGGAGATATTTAATTTTTTTAGTCAATTCTTTACGAAGCTCGTTCGCGCTCGTATCGATCATATTACCAATCTGTGGCATAAGTATCTCTTGAAACTGTGCTAAAGTGAGAGTAGATTTACCATTTGTAGTTTTTGTCATACTTTTTTTACTTCATGAAACCATTTTAGTCAAGAATATTTACCCCCATGGCATAGAAGTGATAGGTTTTGTATACTAGAATACAATGAAAAAGTTTTTTTTGTTTTTTTGTACTTTTCTTTTTTTGTTTTCAGGTTTGACTAGTGGTGTAAGTGCTGATGGTGAGTTCAACACAGACTTTGATGTAACATACACAGTTTCTGAAACTGGAGTTACTACAGTTTCTAATCAAGTTACTCTTACTAATATTTTTTCAAATTTATACGCTTCTTCATACAGTATTGTTCTGGATAGTATGGCACCTTCCAATATACGGTCATTCGACGGTAATGGGGCTGTATACAATGTAAAAACAACTGTAGATGGCACAAAAACTACCATTTCTGTTTCTTTTCCTGATAATTTAGTAGGAAAGGACAAATCAAGAACATTTTGGGTCAACTATGATGAACCATCATTCGCTGTTCGAACTGGAGAAGTTTGGGAAGTATCAATCCCTAGGCTTTCTGAATCTTCTTCCTTTTCTTCATACTTTGTAACTCTTTCAGTTCCATCTTCTTTTGGTCAAGAAGCATATTTATCTCCTAGACCTCGTCAAAGATCAACTAATGGGGGAATGCAGGAGTTTAAATTTAATATAGAAGATGTAGCCTCCACGGGAATTGTGGCAGGATTTGGCCAATTCCAAGTTTTTTCATTTACACTTTACTATCATCTGGAAAATCCACTTACAAGGACTGCCACAACTGAGGTTGCCCTTCCTCCTGATACTGCATTTCAACGAATGTACTACCATAATCTAAATCCAAAACCCAAAAGTATTCATGTGGACACAGACGGAAATTGGATAGCAACTTATGAAATGAAAGCTAGGGAAAGAATTGATGTCGTGGCCAAAGGTTCTGTACAAATTTTTTCCACACTTCGTAATTTTCCGAAACCTACCATTGAGACATTAAATAAAAACCTGCAAAGTACCCCGTATTGGCAAAGCTCAGATCCAACAATAATGTCTTTAGCAACTAGGCTTAAAACTCCAAAAGCCATATATGACTATGTGACAAATACATTTACGTATGACTATTCAAGAGTTAGACCAAATGTGGAAAGATTAGGGGCAATCAGTGCTCTGGAGCAACCATCTATTGCTATTTGTATGGAATATACAGACTCGTTCATTGCTCTCGCTCGTGCAGCTGGCATCCCGGCTCGAGAAATAAATGGTTATGCATATACAGAAAATCCTGAAATTCAACCTCTCTCATTGGTTAATGATGTACTACATGCCTGGCCAGAATACTATGATTCCACCAGGGGAGCATGGATTCCAATTGACCCTACTTGGGGTTCAACTACAGGGGGAGTTGATTATTTCAACAAACTAGATCTTCGCCATTTCACTTTTGTTATACATGGAGAGCAAGACTCTCAACCATACTCTCCTGGGTCATACAAACTAGGTACTAATCCACAAAAGGATGTATTTGTTTCTTTTGGAAGCTTACCTGAAGAACGAAATTCAAAACCAACAGTGACTGCACAAGTTGGAGGTTGGATCCCATTTCTACCTAATAAGTTAAAACTTAAAATAGATAATCCAGGACCTGTTGCTCTTTATTCAGTTACTCCAACAATTCTTTTTGATCAAAGTGCTACAGAAAGCAAACTTTTCATTGAGAGTTTGTTGCCTTTCCAAACTTACGAAATATCTCTCGATATTCCATTTTCATTTTTAGGAACTAACACTCCAGAAAAAGTAACAGTCTTGGTGGAAGGGGAATCAGTTACAGTTCCTACCAATAAAAACCAGGTAGTTATATATAATTTGCTTTTTATATTCTTCTCCACAATACTTGTTCTTCTAACATTTCTTTTTAGACTTAAAAAATGGAAGGTAAACTTCAATGGCTTAAAAGCCATTTTGTTTAGTGTCAAGAAATGATTCAAGTTTCACTAGATAAATACACCAACATTACCAAACTTTCGAAAATCAAAATAGACAAAAAAGTATTTTCTAAGCTCCCTCAAACTCCCGGTGTATACATTTTTTGGAAAAAAGTTGCTCGAAAAAAAGATATTCCCATATATATTGGTAAATCAGTTAACTTAAAATCTCGTCTATCTAGCTACTTGGCAGTTCATTTGGGGCCAAAAACTAAAAAAATGGTCAAGGAAGCTGAGAGCATTTCTATTATTAAAGTATTTTCGGAACTTGAGTCACTCCTTTTGGAAGCTAGATTAATCAGAAAATTCAAGCCATTTTATAATATTATCGCAAAGGACGACAAACGACCCCTTTATATAGTGATTACAAAAGATGAGTTTCCAAGAGTTTTGTCTGCAAGGAGACCTAAAAAAAATGAATTTAGAGCTGAGTTTGGTCCTTTCCCTGCAGGAAAGAATGTAAAAACTATATTGAGGTTAATCAGAAAAATATTTCCATATAGTGATCACCTAACCAGTAAAAACAAACTTAGAAGTAAGCCTTGTATATATAGCCAGATTGGTCTTTGTGACCCTTGTCCAAACACCATTTCAAGTGCAACGGAAAAAACAAAATACAAACAAAACATTAAAAACACAAAAAGACTGCTGCAGGGAAAGTTTAGCGGTGTTCAGAAGGACTTAAACACTGCTATGAAAAAATTATCAAAGGAAAAAAAGTATGAAGAGGCAGGGAAGTTGAGGGATCAACTTAAAGCATTAAATTACATTACCCAACCTCAAATACCAACGGGTGAGTTTTTGAAAAATCCAAATTTAGAACAAGACGTCAGAAGTGAAGAAATAAAAAGCCTGAGTAGCATGTTGGCTTGTGGAGGGTTAAAGCCAAAAACCCTGCAGAGAATAGAATGCTTTGACATTGCACATATTGCCGGGGTTAACCCAACAGCCTCAATGGTAGTTGCAATTAATGGTCAAATGGAAAATTCGAAATACAGACACTTCAAAATTAAGCAAAAAAAGACCCAAAGCGACTTTGACTCCATGGTCGAAGTAGCCAAAAGAAGAAGAAATAATATAGCCAAATGGGGGACTCCTGATTTAATAGTAGTTGATGGGGGATTGGCACAAGTAAAAGCGTTCAATCAAATTTTTATGGAACCTTTGCAAAAGAAAAAAATTCCTGTTGTGGGGATAGCAAAACATCCTGATAGATTAATATTTTCTGAAGGCAAAAAGGTCAAGCTTACTGGGTCAACTCTGCGCTTAACTCAAAGACTTCGTGACGAAGCACATAGGTTTGCAAGAAGGTATCACCACCTTCTGATGAAGAAGTCTTTATATGCTAGCTAATTTTGACATCATGTATTATAATAATGCTGGGAATGGAGCTATTCTGTTCGCAAAAAGGACCGAAAGGTCCTGTTTTGTTTTATGGGATTAAGTTTACATTTTTACTCAGCAATTTATTCTTTAAATCCCTTTCAAAAGAAATAAAATGATCACTACGAGAATTATGATCTGAAACAACAGCATCATAAGTTGGATATAAAACCATATCTGCGATTTGTGTACCTAAATAATCTTGTTTCTTGGGAACTATAAATAAATCCAGGATCTGATTTCTTATCTCACTTGGCTTAATAGAACCAACCCTGTTCTTGTAAATCATTTTGAAAGCGTTTCTTAATTCTGAATCTTCTCTTTGTCCTCTAGCTTCAGCTACAATTATTCCCCTCGCTTGAATCCTGTTGTTGGTTATAAATTTAAAAAAATTCCCCACCATTTGTCTTAGACAAAGAAGGTACAAATTATAATCAACAACTGAACTCTTTGGAAATAAGTTAGAGCCGATTTTTTTTATTTTAACAACAACTCCTTCTTTATTAAAAATTCCATATTTTTTTATTAACTCGTGCTTGTCAACAAAAATTACATCAAATTTATAGTTTCCTGTCCTGACAAAGGAGGATAAAGAGGATTTTAACTCAAATTCTTTTTCAAATTTCTATTTAAATCTGAATAATTATCTCTTGTGTTTAAAATATCTACATAATGAAAAATTAAATTATTCTTTTTGGGATAATATTTCTTTTTTATTCTCTCAGATCTGGATATTAGATCATACAAACCAGAAGATGGGACAATAACTCCAGAAATCCCAAAGTGAAAATGTTTTTCTTTTGTGAAAATATCTTCTTTACTAAATTTAAGCATTTCGTTTAAATTTGGTGCATATATTTCGTCTAAAAACATAAAATAAAGATTGTCTGTCATAAAATGATTATACAATAGAATCTTGACAGCAAGGCCTGCATGGCTAATAATTAAGCTGTGAAGAGAATACTAAGACATTTCACAATAGACACAGTTTCACTGTATTTGGCTTCTTCAATTGCGTCAGGTCTTGTTTTTGAAAAAGGTATTGAAACGATTGTCTTTGCAGGATTGGGTTTAACACTAGCCTCATTAATTGCAAAACCAATAATAAATGTGCTCATGCTTCCTATTAATTTGATTTCATTTGGACTGTTTCGTTGGGTTTCATCTGCAATTGCTTTGTACTTGGTAACTTTGGTGGTTGATGGATTTCAAATTGTTAAATTCCATTTTGGAGGGTTTAGTAGTGTTTGGTTTGATCTTCCAAATTTTACCTTTGAGGGAGTAGCAGCAATTATTTCATTTTCACTACTTCTATCTCTCATAGCCAGCTTTATATATTGGCTTGTTAAGTAACACTTGAGGTATAATACTCTTTAAGTATGAAAAATTTTGTAATCATAGCTCAAATTGTTTGTGCAATACTTCTAGTCATTTTTGTACTACTTCAAGTTAGAGGAACTGGATTTGGTAGAGGCTCCACAGCTTCATTTACCAGGCGTGGTGCTGAAAGGTTAATTTTTAAACTTACCTTTGTAGTTACTGCCATATTTTTAATTCTTTCAATTACAAACTTGTTTATATAAAAATCTGTGTATTCACCTAGATACATAACCAGACTTATCCAAGCTTTCTTTAAACGCTTTAAAGCTATTATCTTTTTTAGTATATTTGTTGGTGCAGTATTTTTTTTGATCTTAAACCTCATCCTTCCATCCATTATTGCAAAAAGTGTTGAAAAAATTGGAATTAGTGGTAAATACTCTACAGACAATCTCCCAGAAGAAATATTAACCCTTATTTCTGATGGTCTAACAACAGTAGACGAAAACGGTGCAGTAACTCCCAACCTTGCCTCATCATGGGAGAGCCTGGATGGAGGTAAAACATGGATTTTTACACTAGATACTACCAAGACTTGGCAAGATGGTAAGAATATTAGTACAGAGTCAGTTGTGTATGAGTTTACAGATGCCCAGGTAAACATAATTGATGAAAAAACTATTGAATTCAAACTTCAAACCCCTTTTTCTGCATTCCCAGTAGTAGTTTCTAAGCCTGTTTTTAAAAAAGGTCTTCTTGGAACTGGAGAGTGGAAAGTTAAAAAAGTTTCATTAATAGGGGGATATGTTAACAAGTTAACTATGCAAGATAGCTTGGGCAACAAAAAAATATTTAGTTTTTATCCAACTGAAAGCAGGCTAAAACTTGGTTTCAAACTGGGAGAAGTTTCCACACTTCAAAACCTTTTTAATCCAAAGCCATTTGATGAGTGGAAAACTACCGAGGTGCAAAAAAATGTATCAACCAATCACTTTGTTGGAATATTTTTTAATACCTTGGACGAACTTTTGTCTGAAAAAATAGTAAGACAAGCCCTAAACTATGCTACGGACAAAAACAATTTTGACACCACACGAGCATTGGGGCCAATTTCTCCAACATCATGGGGATATAACCCACAAGTAAAACCCTACACACAAGACATAGAAAGAGCAAAGGAATTATTAAATTCTGACGAGGAAATAAAAATAGTTCTTTCTACAAGCTCTTCACTACTTCCACAAGCTGAAAAAATTAAGGATGATTGGCAGAAAATCGGAGTAACTGCCCAAATACAGGTTGTTAGTGGTGTTCCACAAAACTATCAAGCATTCCTGGCTACAGTAGATATACCAAAAGATCCTGACCAGTATGTTTTGTGGCATTCTACACAGCAAACCAACATATCAAAATATCAAAATCCAAGAATAGACAAACTATTGGAAGATGGAAGAATAGAACAAGATCTTGAAACAAGAAAAAAAATATACCTAGATTTTCAAAGGTTTTTAGTTGAAGATTCTCCTGCAATATTCCTGTATCACCCCAGTTTCTATACTGTGACAAGAAAGTGATTGATATCTTGCAGGCAAATGACTTTAAGTTGAGAATATGAATTACTACACTCTAAAAATAGGAAATATTACTAGAAAATTACCAATTGTTTTTTTACGAAATAATTTAAGGATAGCTTCAGTAAATTTATTGGGTGACACTGAACTTGTAGAAATAATTGCTAAAAAACTACTAAATAAACTTAAACAAATAGACTTTGACTACTTTGTTGGGCCAGAAGTAAAAGTAGTTCCTCTGCTGCATGAACTATCAAGACTTTCTAAAAATAATAGATACGTTGTCTGCAGGAAAAATATACATGGATACATGGTTTCACCCATTAAGACAAATTTAAAAAGCCCTCTTGTTATTAATGGCTCAGATGCCGAACTCTTAAAAGGAAAAAGGGTAGTAATTGTTGATGACGTAGTGACAACGGGGTCAACTTTCTACTCAGTAGAGAAACTTATGGAACTAGTAAACACTAAAGTTGTTGCAAAAATAGCAGTTTTTAAACAAGGAGATAATTTACATCCTAGCAATAAAAATACTATATTTATCTCTTCTTTACCAACTTTTACTTCTTGACGAGTTATAAGTTAATCTAGTAAATTGTAAATACATCTAAAAGAGCTTGTGGATGCCGCGAGCAAATTTTTTAATAAAATGGCAGAATATATATTATATTTTAAATGTAAGTTTACTTATTGACTCGAGATCTCTCGAGTTTTTTTTATGCAAAAAATAACTAGAAACGAGGTGGTTAATTGATGAAACAAGAAAAAAATGATTGTTATAACCCAGGAGATTTATCACTTCCAAAGGATTACATAATAATACCAAGAGAAAAAGTATTGATTATACAGAGCAATCAAGCAATGCTCACAAACCCTAGAGGCTTTGACAGGATAGAAAGCTTGGATTTAGAAACATATTCTAGAGAAGATGAAAAACAAGCTATCGCAGAAACAACAATCTAAATCAAATATATAATGACAGAAACACCACATTTTCAAATAGGACACATGTGCGCAGGATGTGCAGTATCTAACAGACTACATACAGGTTGTGTAGCAAATGGAAATGTTGTTGTCATGAAAAATAATCAAAGCAAAGATTTTGACAATAACCCTTTGGTAGAACAACTTCCTAGAGAATTTCAAAAGAAGATTATTTCTACTACATCCTCTTGAAATATATAAATATTTTTGGGTGGCTGAGGAGAATTGAACTCCCGACCTTTCCCTCCACAGGGGAACGCTCTGCCAACTGAGCTACAACCACCAAACAATTACTGTTGTGAGCAGGTAGAGGGAATCGAACCCTCATTTACTGCTTGGAAAGCAGTAGTTCTGCCATTAAACTATACCTGCATTCAAAGTAAAGCCAAGCTCTACTTTTCTGTCGGGGTGCCCGGGCTCGAACCGGGGACCTCACCGTCCCAAACGGCGCACTCTACCAAACTGAGCTACACCCCGTAAATATCAAAGATTATTATAACATTACTTGTGTCGGAGAGAGGATTCGAACCTCCACGCCATATAATGACAAAGGCTCTTAAGGCCTTCGCGTCTACCATTCCGCCACTCCGACATATATTACTATTATATCAAAATTGAGTAAATTATGTTGTTTTTACTGACTTCAGAAATTCCACAAAAATTGGGTGGGGGGTTGTGGGCCTACTTTTATATTCAGGGTGAAACTGTACCCCAACAAAGAATTTTTTTCCTGGAAGTTCAATTACTTCTACCAGTTTTCCATTTGGAGACATTCCACTAAACACCATTCCATTTTTTTCAAATTGTTTTTTGAATTTATTATTAAATTCATATCTATGTCTGTGTCTTTCTGATATAACTTTAGAATTATAAATTTTGTATAGTTTTGAATTCTTTTTTATTTTGCAAGGGTATGCACCAAGTCTAATTGTCCCTCCATATTTTTTGTCTTTTATTAATTTTACTTGATCTGCCATTGTATGAATCACTGGATACTTTGTTTTTGGATTTACTTCCATAGAGTTTGCACTTTTTAGACCTAACACATTTCTGCCATATTCAATGACAGCCATTTGCATACCAAAACAAAGCCCTAAAAACGGTAAATCGTTTTCACGAGCGTACTTAATCGCTTTTATTTTCCCCTCCACACCACGTTTTCCCCAACCTTGTGGAATTATTATTCCATTTAACTCTTTCATTGTTTTTTTGAAATTCTTTGTTTTTTCTAAAGCTTCTGAATCTATCCATATGATTTCGGAGTCAATTCCAAGTTTCCAACCAGCGTGCTTGATAGCTTCTACTACACACACATAACTGTCAGAAAGTACGTAATCTCCAGTCTTTTGATACTTACCAATTACTCCAATCTTGGTTTTTTTGGAAGTACTATTAATTTTTTTAACTAAAGCATTCCACTCGCCAAGGTCTTGTTTTTGTTTTTTCAGCCCCAACTTTTTTAAAATATTTACATCAAAATTTTGTTTTTTCAAAACCAAGGGAACTTCATATATACTTTCTACATCAGGGGCTGCAATAATATCCTCCATTTTAACTCCAGACGCTAGTGCAATTTTTTCTTTTCTTTTTTCATCAATCCAAATTTCGGACCTTGCAACTATAAAGTCAGGGGAAAGGCCCAGTGAATTAAGTTGGCTTACAGATTGCTGGAGTGGTTTACTTTTAAGCTCTCCAATAGAAGGAGGTGCTGGCAAATAACCTACATGAACTAATATTGTATCGTCTGGGCTTTCCAGTTTTAATCTCCTTACGCTTTCAAAAAAAAGTAGTCCTTCATATTCACCGACAGTTCCACCAAGCTCAACAATTACTACGTCGGACTTACTAGACAATCCTGCCTGTTTCCATTTATTAATAATTTCAGGAGGGATATGGTGGTATGGTTCAACACATTTGCCTCCATAATCCAAAGCCCTTTCTTTATCCAGCACAAGCCTGTAAAGCTGACCATTTGTTGTATAGTTGGAGCGGGTTAAATCAATATCTAAAAATCGTTCGTAATGACCCAAATCTTGATCTGTTTCTAATCCATCATCAGTAACAAATACTTCACCATGCTCAATTGGGTTCATTGTTCCTGCATCTTCATTAAGATACATGTCACACTTCATTGCAGTTACCTTAATTCCGCGAGATTTAAGAAGAAGACCTATTGAGGCAGCTGTTATGCCTTTACCAAGGCCTGACAGTACTCCACCTGAAACTATTATGAATTTCAATATGAAGATATTTATACCATGAAACTGATAAAAATGTAAGGAAGTTTTGTGCGCCTAGAGAGAGTCGAACTCCCATTTTCCGTTCCGA
The DNA here is from genome assembly GCA_016784385.1 of Candidatus Microgenomates bacterium. Lineage (GTDB taxonomy): Bacteria > Patescibacteriota > Microgenomatia > UBA8517 > UBA8517 > BS150m-G53. The sequence continues at coordinate 40,454 of JADHUT010000005.1, forward strand.
AGACGGACGCTCTATCCATTGAGCTATAGGCGCATGCGTACTCTTAATATCCTTCCAAATTATACCTTAATACACAAATAATTACCTACACCAGGGGTGTTATTATAAAACTAAAGAGGTCTATATATAAACAAATGGGTTAATTTTCTTCCAAAAGTATGGTTTCTAGATTTGCTGCACGTTCCTGGTATTCTGAAATCTTTTGTAATTTATGTGCATGTTTATCTACTTTTGCTTTCAAATCTTCTTTACATCCTCTTGGTATGAGGTTTGCCCAGCATCTATTCCTGCCCCCATATCCATCACAATCGACTGTTGTTGTTACTAAATTACCATCAATATCATAGGAATTAGCTATAGATGCCCCATTTCCTCTACAGGTACCTATTTTTATAACTTGTTTTTCAACACCATCAGGTAAATCGTTGGTTATAATAATTGTTACTGGAATTTCCATATTTATATTTTTATCATCTCAAAAGTCAACTTCAACTTCACATTTTATTAACATCTAAAACTCCTTTTATTGCAAGGTTCTCATAACCTATGATCGCTTTTTCAGGAAGTTCTCCTGCTTCCCGAACTCTATTTATTATCTCAACTACTTCTCCAGAATAAGTTTTTACACCTTCTGCAAAGATATTTACATGTGATACATATGAAATACTAAACTTACCTTCTCTTGCTCCTTTTCTTGTTCCCTTAACACGAAAAAGTTTTCCTTCACTATCTACTTTAATCACTGTTGCAACTTTGCACCACTCACCAGCTACTTTCATTTTTTTATCTATAAGTTCTATTGGGCACGTATCACGATCTGTACAAGCTACACACATTGAAGCAATCTGATCTTCAAACGTATTCTCAAGTTCGACAGGTTTGTCTTTAAAGCCGTTTTCCTGTGCAAAATTTTCTAAAAAGTTTTTCTTTGCTAGATTATTTCTTTCTTTCATATCAATGCAGTAGTATATTATAAGATAGTTTTATTGTCAATAATTACACACTCTCAAAACACACTTTGGGTGAGTGGAATTAATCCTGTTATAATACACTCTATTATGCTAACAATTGCTCAACAAATTGAAGAAATTGAGGCTGTAATCCGAAAAACTCCTCATCACAAGGCTACCAATGCTTTCATTGGCAATATGCGAGCTAAAATTTCAAAGTTAAAAGACAAAGAAGCTGTGGCATCTAAAAAAGGTGGGGGAGGGGGAGGGATGGGTTATTCTGTAAAAAAACAAGGTGATGCAACTATTGCTTTAGTTGGTCCCCCTTCTGCGGGGAAATCAACTCTCATCAACAAAATTACAAACACCAAGAGTAAAGTAGCCGCCTATGCCTTTACCACAGTTACAGTAATCCCTGGAATGCTTAAGTACAATGATGCATATATCCAGATCTTGGATATCCCCGGATTAATACAGGGGGCATCAATTGGGAAAGGGAGGGGGAAAGAAGTTCTTTCTGTTGCAAGGGGGGCAGACCTATTGGTAATTATGACTGATATAAAAAGACCAAAAGCTATAAATAAACTAGTAAATGAGCTTGAAGGGGCTGGTATTAGGATAAACAAGGTTGAACCAAAAGTAAGAATTGAAAAAATGATGGGTGGGGGAGTATCGGTAACGTCTAATATAAAACAAGACTTTGATAATGAAACAATAAAATCTGTTGCTTCTGAGTTTGGATTCAAAAATGGCAATATAGCTTTAAAAGAAAAACTAACAATAGACCAACTAGTAGACAGTTTTTCAAGAAGAATAGTATACAAAAAGGCTATTTTTGTAGTCAATAAAGCAGACACAGATATAGAAAAGAAAAACAGTGACTATTTGTATATATCAGCAGAAAACGGAACTGGAATTGAAAACTTCATTCAAACCATTTGGAATGAACTTGATCTGGTAAAAATCTACCTTGTTAGACGCGATCAAGAACCAAGCCAAGAGAATCCAATCATAATGAAAAAACACAACACTCTCCAAGATGTTGCAGACAGTATTGGGACTGAATTTGCCTCAGGTAAAAAACTTGCAAAAGTGTGGGGGAATGGCTCTAAATTTCCAGGACAAGAACTACCGCTGAGCTCAAATGTTGTTGAAGGAATGCAAATCAGGTTTATATAGCTTCTTCAGCAACTGGTAATTATTCTTTTGCCGATGGACAATTATCAATACAAGGTCTGGTTAGAACTTTGGCTCGTTTCCAGGGTTCCATTTAATATTACATCCCGAGCTAGGCTTTTGATTCTTTAATATAGTTTTTTTATTTAAAACAGCATCTATGGCATCTTTTAAATGTTTCCCAGTAGGATGACCTCCTCCTGGACGGGTATCATCAAATTGGCCACGATAAACTAATTTCTTGTTTTCATCAAATACGTAAAAGTCTGGAGTACAAGCCGCTTGATATAATTTGGCCACATCTTGAGATTTGTCTACCAAATAGGGGAAAGAGAAACAATATTTAGCGGCCTGTTGCACCATACCCCCTAGATCATCATCAGGATCATACCTTGGGTCATTGCTATTTATAGCAATGACAGCAACACTTTTTTTCATATATTTTGAGGCCAGGGACGCAAACTCTCGCTCTAGATGTTTAACGTATGGACAGTGAACACAGATGAAAGCAATGAGATAGGCCTTAGAATCTTTAAAATCATTTATTGAAACAAATTCACCATTTAAATTAGGTAAAGAAAAATCAGGTGCGGCAGTTCCTAAAGGGAGCATGCTAGATAATGTAAGTGACATAGTAAACTTATCCTACCATAAAAATTAATCAGTCGATGTTTAACCTACAGATGTCATGGACTTAACTAAAAAGAGAGTTATAAAGAAAGAGGTTTATTCACGGAATTTTTACAAAGAAGACAAAAAAATAAACAATTAAATTATCCCAGTCTTTTAAGTTTAATATTCAAACGATGTGTACCACATATACCAGTTTATGGGCTGGCACTATTTCTGGCCAGAAGTCTCTTTGTGTGATCCTAAGCATACCGAATCCGAACCAGATTATAAATGAACTCATAGACCTATTCAAAACTTTCTTACCTGACATGTGTAGCCTTGGCTATACATATACAACATAGGCTCCGTATAGGTATTTGAACCGTCTATTCGTATTTAATTAAACTTTGCTGTTTCTGGAGGAGGACTAGATTCATCAAGTACATATTTTACTTTACTGTCTGGGTTAACGATTATTTCAGTAGACGGGTAATGTGTCACACCAAGTTGTCGTAGCTTATTTGCATACTCAACACTAGATGTACACGAGTCCAGTGATTGCATAATCTTTGAAACTGGTTCAGTATTTTCCGTGCCGTATTTAAACCATTTATCCATTGTAACGAGTTTAATATGTTCAAAGAGTTCATATGCTTTATAAGTTCCTCTGTCATTATATTCAGGCTCTTCTGCCCATTCACCATCGTCACCATATGGATTAAAACGCAATTCTCCATCCTCTTTTTTAACTATTCCACGATAGGTTTTTGGTGTAGACACCATTACTCTTCTATTTCTACCATCTCTTTTAGCTGTAACCCATTTATCTTCAGTATCTTCTAAACGAAATATCAATTCGTTGTTTTCATTCTTTGTTACATATAATCTTATTTCTCCACTCTCACTACCAACCCTGTCAGTGGAAAATGGTCGTTTTCCTTCAATAATCTCAACATCTCGGTTATCTCGTAAAATTGAAATTATTTCAATCTCTTTACCTTCTACGTCACGGAGTAGGCGATCAAAGAAACCAACTTGTGCAGGATTATTTATTTTCTTTACAGCTTCTTTTGCTTCAGCATATTTTTTCGAACTTAATTCACTTAACTTACTTACGAGATTTGATTTTATTTGACTGTGTACTTGCCAAATTTTCTCTTTTACAAAGTGTTTTAACAGTTCCTTATCAGAGAATACTTGGGTTGATAACTCCGAATTTCTATCTAGGTCTCCAACTACAATGACGTTTCCTACTGATTGAGCCATCATCATTGCACCAAGAAGCCCAACACCGCCACCTTGTATGTCTTTAGGTACGCGAACTCCCCAACAGCGTTGATCATTTAATGTCATTGTTTCTGGATTGCTTTTCAATAGTTTCATAAGCGTGTAAATATTCTTACGGTAAGGTTCTGGGTCAGCTGTTTTGTCACCGTCTAATTCTAAAATTCTTGCATTTGAAACAATGCCATTTATCAATGATTGCATTTCTTCTGATTGCTTTATTTCGTTGTTTTTTTCTTCCGAAATAACACCCAACATAGACAATCGAATCTCATCCTCTTCATCTTTGGATAAAATATCTTTATTTTTCCATTGATTGACTTCCGCTGTATCTACTGGTGGCGGTGCTGTATTACAAAACATTTCTAAAGCTTCTGGTTGCAAAGAGTCTCCAAATCGCATTTCTCGAAAAGCAAAATCAGTCAATGTTTCTTCTGGGCTAATTAAACCACCATCTCTTAAATCTTTCTCTGACAAATGTACATATGATTGACTTGCGAGCATGTCATATATCAATTTTTCTGCCGATTTACGATATAAATCGTTATTTGGAGGTTCAATATCTACAGATGCTTCTGCCATACAAATATCATTATAAGCGATATTAGTATAAACACATAGTTTTTATTAAAGACAATTTGAAATTATAAGATGTAGTTGACGAAAGTTCTTCATATAATAAATTGAAAGTACTGAAGAATACAAAAAAAACGGCTACAGCCGTGTGGCTGTCGGAAATTTTTGCGATTTAGTTTGCAATTTGAAAAAAACAAAAAAGGAGTTCTCGCCGGCACAGCAGAAGTCTCTTTGTGTGATCCCAGAAGGATTCGAACCTTCGACCTTATCCTTAAGAGGGATCTGCTCTACCACTGAGCTATGGGATCAAATTGTATCAATTTGGAATCATATGGTTCTCGCAAAGCGAGGTTCATATGAGACCTCTTCTGTATTTTATCAAATTTTTTAGATTATTGTATTTGTGCGCCTACCAGGAATCGAACCTGGAATTACTCCTTAGAAGGGAGTTGGTATATCCGTTTACCTATAGGCGCTTAAAAAGCGTATATATCAGATTTTGCTGTTATGAGCGCATAAAAAAACAGAAAGATAATTGGAGCGGGTAAGAAACTTGACCCACTCCTCACTTCGCTCAGAGCGGGTAGAGGGAATCGAACCCTCGTATCCTGATTGGCAACCAGGTGTATTACCATTGTACTATACCCGCAAAATACACAAATTATATTACTCAAATATATGACTTTATGCCCTATTGGTGCTGAGAGCAAGAATCGAACTTGCATGGCGTGTTCTTCAGACACGTGTCATGACCAACTAGACTATCTCAGCGAGTCTTACGAAATGAGACAAGCTACGCTTATCTCAGCATGTACTCATTTATGTCAACAATTTTACTATCAAAAAAGCAATTCCAATTAAAAACATTGCTAATATAATTTTTCCAAAAAACTTTAATTCTGGAACTGTTATAAACGATGTCCAAACTTTTTTTAAAATTTGCTTTACTTGACCATCTTCCATGTGCTCGCTGAGGGGCTCGAACCCCCGACCTTTCGGATGTAAACCGAGCGCTCTACCAACTGAGCTAAGCGAGCATCTATACTATTTTAACACATTTATACACAATTTCAGATATGTGCTGTAATTATACACTTCGCGCGAACCTACTTTGAACAGAACTAAGGAAGCCGCCCCGCCACCGCTCGCTGACGCTCGCCACCCCACAAAAAAGTTTTCTTATCAATTTTTTATTTTGCGCGCGACCGATTTTTCC
>JADHUT010000006.1 GCA_016784385.1 Candidatus Microgenomates bacterium
GCTCCCCCGGTAGGATTCGAACCTACAACCTTATTCTTACAGTTAACCCTCTTGTTACCAAAAGGCCTGGACTATCTCACCTCCCTCTAGGGGAGCCGGGTATATAGTCTCTACACATTTACGAAAAATTTAAAAAATTTCGATTTAGCTCGGGATAGCCCTTTTTTTAAAAAAGGATTTCCCCGAATTAGCCCGGTTTTCCACAATACATTGCTGTAAAGCGCTGCCTACATATTGACAGGAATCTGCTCTGCCATTGAGCTACAGGGGATTGGAATAACCAATCCTTGCGGATTGTAAACGTACAAGGAGGATTATATCATTTGTGGGGAAGCAGTTCTAGATTGGTGGTATGATTATTTTATGTCAACTTTTTTTAAAGAACACTTCTCCCGCTCATTTGTAAAAGCCATAACCTTCAGATTGTTAGTAATAGTTTCAAATGTAATTATCATTACAGTTGTGACAGGGGAGGCAAGGGTTGTATTTTCTGTAGTTTTGGTTTCTACTATTGCAAATACAATTTTATATATTCTTCACGAGAGAGTTTGGAACAAAGTTAAATGGGGGAGAGGAAAACATTAACAACTAACATCTGCTCCACAGTGTTGACAATTTGGTATTAATTGTCCAACAGGCCTTGTGTTTGTTGTTCCGCATGTCGGACAGTCAAAATTTAGAGATCCATATTCATCTTCTAGTCCTGAAAAAATAAACTTTTCTGAATTTAAAGTAGTAATATTTGAAAAACTACTTTTTCCGTTTGGGCAACTTATGGAATTTTTTCCTAAAAAGCCACTTTCTTGCATTTGTTGTATTACGAAGTGGTGGGGTACTCCTGTTCTGATCTGGTTAGCGAAATAAACTGCTCTTTGTTTTGTATGGTGGGTTGTTTGGATTAGATTTATATCTTTTTGTGTTTTCCTTTTTATCCAAGAGATTATTTTAAATATGTTTTGGTCGTCATCCGTGATTGTGTAGAGCGTTTTTCTTTTGTGTTTTGGATTTACAACATCAGCATCAAACAAAATTGCTGAGTTTAAAACTACCTTTTCTCCATCTGGAGTATATGCAATTTTATGAATTATTACCTTTGCACAAGGATATTCATCTATAAGAGGCGGACTGATCCAAAGAGCCATTCCTTCGTTGGTTTGACTTGCCCAATCTTGCAACTTGAACGCAACTTCTTTTTCCACCCCGTCAGCCACAAAGTCTAATACTGGTTTTTGTGTGTTTGGATCAATTAACATATCATTTTGTACCCGGAAGAAGTATGAATCTGGTTTACGATGGGTTTCTTGAGAGATAGATACAAGTTCAGCAATTAAACTGTTTTGTTCTTGTGAGTTCCAAGTTTTTGAAAATCTTGAAACAGTTTTTACTGGTGTCTCTTTGTAACTCATATGTTTTCCTGCTCGGGACATTTTAAGTTGCTAGTTTTCCGGCTAAACGGTTGCGGCACAGCTCCTGAATTTCACAGGATTCCTTAAACACAACTTGTCAAAATTCATAGTAACTAGTTTTTAAAAAACAAACAAGTATGCAAAGAACAACAAATTTGGATAGTTTTTGAAAGTTTTCGTGATATTATTAATTAACGTGGGTATTAAATTAGCTGTTCATGACAAGGCTTCTTTACTTCGTTCTGTTGTTCTTTCTGCAAATGATGGAATAATAACCACCTTTGCAATAGTTACAGGCTCTCTAGGAGCTTCTCTCTCACCAACAGTGGTACTTATCTTAGGTTTTGCAAACCTTTTCGCTGATGGTTTTTCCATGGCCACAGGGAATTATCTAGGTATTAAAAGTGAAATTGAGTTGGAAAAGAAAGAAGGCCAAAACATTTCAATTGGAAACAAACCAATGAAAAATGGAATAATTACATTTTTTTCATTTGTGGTTGCGGGTTTTGTCCCACTTTTTCCTTATGTATTGAAGTTAAAAAATAGTTTTGTATTTTCCTGTGTTCTTGTTGCAATAACCTTGATAGTAGTTGGGTTCATTAGAGGAGTATACACAGGAAAAAACAAGTTAAAAATAGCCACAGAAAACTTGATTATTGGAGGACTGGCCGCAGTAGTTGCATATGGAGTTGGATTTTTGGTTGATAAATATTTGATATAAAAATTGTTTCTACATACAAAGGAGGTGAAAATTAAAACTAAAGTTTAAAAAAAATATGATAAAAAATAAAAAAGATGTTAAAAAAGTTTCTATGTATTTAATGAAAGGAGCATTGTTGGCAACTGTTATGGCAGCTGTTGGATACTTAGGGTATGACATATGGCTTGCTTCAACTCAGTGGTTATTGGTAGCTGCGGTAATGGCACTTTTTGGAGTATATATGAAGCTGGGTTGAGCCCAGCGGTAATTGTGCGTTAAATATGCGGAGAATATAGATATATTGACAACTCATAGTTTGTAATGTATCTTAAATCAATAGTCAATGAGATTTAAAATGAAAGACATTGTAGTTGGAATAGTAGTCATTGCAGTTGTTGTAACAACGGCCCTTATTTACAAAAATTTAAAATCTCCAAAAACACTTCCCAAAGTCATTGATTCAACCTCAAAGCAAGATTTCATGAATGAGTTTAATATGGAAATTCCTGATGATTTGGACTCAGTTGAGCTGAAAGATGTGACAGGGGGAATGGGTAGAGGAATAGCAACTCGAAAATTTGAAGGTACTTTTACCCACACAGTACTGGCAGATTTACCTGATTTGGAAACTGGTTTCTATGAAGGCTGGTTGGTCAGGGGAGAAGTTGGGAATAGCAACTTTGGTTTTATCTCAACAGGAAAGCTTAAGGTTGCAAAGGGAGGATTTTTGTTAGAATTTAGCTCGGGTACAGATTATTCAGATTACGGTGGTGTTGTGGTAACAGAGGAGTTAATCTTTGACAAGACTCCTGAAATACACATTCTAGAAGGTTCTTTTTAATTTTTTTGTCTGGTATACTCATTTGATGGTTGAGGTAAGTATTCCAATAGCTTTCGTTGCGGGGTTAGTTTCTTTTTTTGCTCCATGTGTGGTTCCTTTGATTCCTGCATATGTTGGCTATGTTACAGGAGTTTCTTTGTCTGAGCTCAAAAAAAATGGACACAAACCGTATTTCAAAAAGATATTAATCTCATCTATTTTTTACATACTTGGTTTTTCAATAGTTTTTGTCCTTTTGGGTTCAATCACAGCAGGTGTTGGAGTAGTACTTCGCAGAAACGGCCAATTAATACAAAGGATTGGTGGAATAATAATAATTATTCTTGGCTTGCAGTTTGCAGATGTTTTCAAGCTTCCTTTCTTGAATTATCAAAAACAATTTAAAATCCCAGCTTGGATTGATAAACTAGGAAATTTAAGATCTTTCTTTTTAGGGTTGGTTTTTGCAATAGTTTGGACCCCGTGTGTTGGAGCAATATTGGGGTCAATTCTGGCACTTTCCATTTCAACCCAAACTGCACTAGGAGGAGCAGTGCTTTTGTTTGTATATTCTCTTGGAATTTCTATTCCATTTTTAATAATCTCTCTTACTCTAGCCTCCGCTCCGAAGTATATTTCTTGGATTGGCAAACACATTGGAATTATTTCAAAGATTGCAGGAATACTACTAGCCATTTTGGGAGTACTACTTTTAACTGACACATACAAATATCTTAATTCATGGCTGTTTGAAGTTGCTTTCAAGTTTGGGTTTAGAGTAAGATGAGTATGGCTTTATTTAGATAATGAGAAAATTTACTCTCATATTTGTTCTTCTTGTTTTAACTGCATCTTTCGTGGTTGTGTTTTTATATTTTGCCAGTAGTAAAAAAACTTTAATTCCAAATCAAACTGGTACCCAAACATCTGTTGAAGATATCCAAAAGTACAACGGGGTAGATATGGGGCCCTCTGTTTATGAAGATTACACCGCTGAGGCATATGATGAAGCTTTAAAAGAAGGAAGGGTGGTTTTTCTATATTTCACCGCAAACTGGTGTCCAATTTGTAGAGAACAAGAACCTATTAATAGGGAAGTTTTTGAAAATTTGAGTAAGGTTGGTGTGGTTGGACTGAGAGTTCATATTTTGGACTCTGAAACGACCGATGAAACAGAAAGTTTAGCAAAAAAATTTGATGTAAACTACCAACATACTTATGTAATATTGGACTCTCTTGGTGCAGTAAATTACAAATACACAGGACCTTTGGAAAAGTCGGTCATCATTGAAAAGATTTTAGATGTCACTAAAAGTATTCAACAGGGTGAGGACAACAAAAGTGACGTAGTAAAAATTGAGGTTGTTGCTCAAGAGTTTAGTTTTACCTTGCCAGAGACAGAGATATTGCAAGGTCAAGAGATAGAACTGACCCTAAAAAATGAAGGTAAGATGATTCACGATCTGGTAATTGACGAGCTTGGAGTGACAACTAGCAATGTTCTCCCAGGTGAAAGTGTAGTTATTAATTTTACAGTTCCAGAAAATATTGGAAGTTTAGATTATTATTGTAGTATTGGAAACCACAAATTCCTTGGAATGAGTGGTAGTATAGAAGTGAGGTGAAATTTATATGCAAGTAATAGTATATTCAACAACAACATGCCCATATTGTAAGATGTTAAAAGATTATTTGACTGAAAAGAAAATTTCTTTCGTTGAAAAGTTAGTAGATCAAGATGACGCCGCAAAGGAAGAAATGGTTAAAAGCTCGGGAGGATTTTTAGGAGTTCCTTTTTCTGTAATTACAAAAGATGATGGAGAAAAGCAAACAGTTTTTGGTTTTGACAAAGGAAAACTAGGTTCAATATTGGGAGTATGATTTATTGAAAAATGATTTTTGTAAATTTTAAAACTTATGAAAAAGGTACAGGGGCGGCCGCTTTGGAAACTGTAAAGATTTTGGAAGAAGTTTCAAAAAGTTCTGGGGTTAAAATAATTCCTGTAGTTCAACCTTCTGATGTTGCCGAAATTACCCAAGCTGTTTCTTTAGAAGTTTGGGTACAAAAGATTGACCCTGTAGAGTACGGGGCACACACAGGTAGTATTATTCCTGAAGCTGTAGTTGAAGACGGTGCAATGGGAACATTTCTAAACCATTCTGAGGGTAAAATTGACTTTGAAACTTTAGCAAAAGCACACGACAGGGCAAAAGAGGTGGACTTAAAAACATTAATTTTTGCAAGTGACATTGTCGAGCTTGAGAACATAAGCTCCTTGACCCCAAACTTTGTTTCATATGAACCAGCAGAACTAATAGGTAGTTCAACCACTTCAGTAACCCAGGCTAAACCTGAAATAGTGAAAAAGGCTGCAGAAATATCAAGAAATGCAGGAATTCCATTAATTGTAGGGGCTGGAGTACACAGCAGGGAAGACGTTAAAAAAAGTTTGGAGTTGGGGGCTGTTGGGGTGGCAGTTGCATCTGACATCATGAACGCCACCGATCCTAAAAAAGAACTCTTGGATTTGGTGGAGGGGTTTAAGTAATTGACAATATGACAAATTTGTCATAATATCTTTATGAAGGTTATTTATGATGACAGGTACAAAAAGTTTGTAAAGAATTTGTCGAGCTTGGATCAAGGTAAAATTTTAAGATACCAGGATCTTTTTTCAGATTATGGATTTAAGTTATCATCAAAATATTTAAAAAAATTAGATAATAACTTGTGGGAGTTAAGACCTGGGAACTTAAGGTTGTTAGTAGGTAAGGTAAGGAGCTTGGGTTTAACAGTTTTTGTACACGTATTCAAGAAAAAGAGTCAAAAGACTCCCAAAAAAGAAACAAAAACAGCACAAAGGAGATTAAACGAATATGAAAAAAGTTAAATGGACAACACACAAGGAATTTAAAAAAGAATTGCTTTCTAATCCTAAAACAAAGAAGGCATACGATGATTTGGAAACAGAGTTCCAAATCTCTAGACAAATTATAAACGCAAGATTAAAAAATAAAATGACACAGGAAGATCTTGCAAAAAAGGCTAATACCGCACAGGCGGTGATATCAAGGCTTGAAGGAATGAACGCAAAACCATCAATTTCTCTTTTGGCGAGAGTAGCAAGAGCGCTAGATACTAAAATTGAATTATCGATACAATGAAAATATTTCTAGGAGCAGACCACAGAGGGTATGAGTTAAAAGAAAAAATTGCCTCATGGCTTTTTGAACTTGAGGTTGATTTTGAAGATTTAGGAGCAGACCATCTGGACGAAGGTGACGATTATTCAAAATATGCAACTGAGGTAGCTTCATTGGTTGCAAAAAGACCAGGATCAAAAGGAGTACTCCTTTGTGGGAGTGGTGTTGGAGTTGAGGTTATGGCAAATAAATTTGATGGAATTAGAGCTGCAATTGGAAAGAGTGCGGGACAAGTTAAAGCAGGAAGAGAAGATGATGATATGAATGTATTAGTAATTGCATCTGACTTTACTTTAGAGCGTCAAGCCAAAGGAATGTTGATTGCATTTTTGGAAACCAAGTACCAAAAAAATGTCAGGCATGAAAGAAGGCTTGATGAGATAGAAAAGATTGAGGCAAATAATTAGTCTTCTGTGTGTGGATTTATAATTATTCCTCCATGGTTTAATACAGTAACTTCTGTTGGGGAAGATATGGGGTTGTATTCACTATTGATAACACAAGGTGAGTTACTCCATGCAGTATTACCAGCAGAACAATTTCTTTGAATTGGATAGGCCTTTCCGCCTGTTGTGGCATCGTCTAATCCGATTACGGTGGCAGTCATACCTTCGAACTCGGAAGACCTTTCAGCTTTTGTACAACCTTCACATATTTTTACACTCATGCGATGGAATATATCATATGCAAATAGAAAAAGCCACTGATTAGACTCTGATGTATTTTGTTAGTGGCACAGCCTAAAGATTAATGAATGTTAATTAATGTAGTGGTAGTATAGATACATGGGTGATTTGCCAACATTAAAAGACTTGGATATAAGCAATAAAAAAGTTTTGGTGAGAGTTGATTTGGATGTAGATTTGAATGACAAACACAAAGACTATCGTCTTGAAGTTTTGACTCCAACCCTAAACTATTTGAAAGAAAAAAGTGCTAAAATAATACTAATGGGCCACAAAGGAAGGCCTGGTGGCAAGGTGGTCGATAGTCTAAGCACAAAACCATTTGAAAAATATTTTTCAAAATGGAATGTGCAGGTGCTTGAAAACCTTCGTTTTGACCCTCGAGAGCGGAAAAATGATTCTGAGTTTGCAAAAGAATTAGCCAGTAAGGCTGATGTGTTTGTTAATGAAGCATTTGCAACAGCTCACAGGGAACATGCTTCAATTGTTGGTGTTCCCAAAATCTTGCCTTCTGCATTTGGACTTCATTTTGAAAAGGAAGTAGAAAATCTTTCAAAAATTTCAAAAGATCCAGACAGACCACTTCTTTATATAATTTCAGGTATTAAAAAAGACAAAGTCGAAATGATCAAAAAGCTTGAAAGTAAGGCTGACAAAATACTGGTTGGTGGAAGGCTACCTGATTACATGGGGGACAATACAAAAAGCGTGAGAAGTTTTGGAAAAGATGAAAAGATTATTATTGGGAACTTAGTAATGGATAAAGAAGATATAACAGTAAATACAATTGAAATATTTAAAAGTGAAATAAAAAAAGCTAAAACAATAGTTTTGGCAGGAGTATTGGGAAAATATGAAGATGAAGGACACAGGCAGGGAACAAAGGCAATTTTTGAAGCTGTTTCTGTTTCTTCTGCCTTCAGGGTAGTGGGTGGTGGAGATAGTTTAACTGCCATCCAAATGTTTGGGTTAATTGATAAATTTGATTGGGTGAGCGTGGGAGGTGGTGCTATGATTGAGTTTTTAATCTCCGGCACGCTACCTGCAATAGAAGCACTAAAAAGCTGAAGCAATTTTCATTTTTCCAAAAAATTTCATTTTAAGTAGTTTTTTGTCGTTGGTTAAAAAAATATCACATTCTGCTTCCACAGCAGAATGAAGTTGGATATTGTCTTCTAAATCATTGCCTGGACCTTCTAGTGAGAGAATCAATATTTTTTCTGATAATCCAACGATTTCAAAGACATCCTTGTATTTTAGCAATAATTTACTTGGAACTTTGTGTTTGTATGAGTAGAAAAAAATATGATACGAAAGTGGGGACACAAAGACTTTGTGTCCATCTAGCATTTTTTGTTTTCCTGTGTCTCTTTCCGAAACGTCTATAAAAAAATTTGTGTCAAGAAATATATTAGCCATGTTTTTTTAGCATTGCTTCTTTATAATTTTTATTTCTTTGTGAAACTGTTAATTTAGGTAAATTCATAGCTTTAGTTATTGCAAACATCCTTTTTGCACTGAAAAGTTTTGGTTTTTCGATTTTTATAGGACTGATGGTTGCCACTGGTTTAGATCTGTGAATTAAATCTATGTGTTGACCATACGCAAGCGCCTCCAGAAGATCTGGTGTCTGTGTTCTTAGCTGGGTTGTAGTTATATAGTTCATATATATTTAAATATATACTCAAATGTATATATTGTCAAGTGGGTCGTATTATCGTATGCTGATATTGATGGTAAACGAAGTTTGCCACGTGTAAAAATATAAACATGGTAAAAGTTGGAATAAATGGATTTGGAAGAATAGGGAGGTTGGCTTATAGAATTGGACTTCTAAAACACTCTCAGGAAATTGCATTTGTTGCTGTAAACACATCAGGTTCCATGGACAGCTCTGGTTGGACACATCTTTTAAATTACGATTCAACATACAGGAAGTTTGAATACGAAGCCGTTGCAAGAGAAATAAAAAAGGCAAAAGAAGCAACCGACGAAGATCCTCTAATTGGCCACATATTAGTTTCAGAAAAAGTAGTTGAAACTGCACTGATGGCTCAAAAAGATCCTGCAAAGATTCCATGGGGCAAATACGGCGTTGATGTTGTCATTGAGTCCACTGGAAGGTTTGTAACCCAGGAAGATGCAAAAAAACACGCGGCTGGTGGTGCTAAAAAAGTTGTAATATCAGCCCCTTCAAAGGGAGGCAATGTTGGAACTTATGTACTTGGAGTGAATGAAAAACCAGGAGAAGTTCCAAAAGGGGAGGTTATATCAAATGCAAGCTGCACCACCAACTGCGTCGCTCCTGTGGCTGCTGTGATGCACGGAGTGTTTGGTGTGGAAAAGGCAATGATGACAACTATTCATGGATATACTGACGATCAAAATCTGCAAGACGGATCCCACAAAGATTTAAGGAGAGCCAGGGCAGCTGCAATTAATATTATTCCAACTTCAACTGGAGCTGCAGTCGCCACAACAGAAACAATACCGGAGTTAAAAGGAATATTTGATGGGGTGGCACTTCGTATTCCAGTGGCAACAGGATCCATTACTGATTTTACTTTTGTTTTAAAAAAGAAAGTAACAGTAGAAGACATCAACAATGCCTTTGTCGAGGCTACTAAAAACCCCCTGTACAAGGGAATACTCGCAACTACTGATCAAAATTTGGTTTCAAGCGATATCATAGGCCGGCCGGAGTCTGCAATAGTTGATTTAGGGCTAACACAAGTGGTTGATGGAAATTTAGTTAAAGTATTTGCTTGGTATGACAATGAATGGGGATATGCAAATAGACTTGTAGAGCAAGTAATCAGGGTGGGAAGAAGTTTAGAAAGTAGTGTAATCCCAGTTGACCCAATTTCTCTTGCTTTCAAACAACAACAACAATAATAATTATGGATAATTACAAATCTTTGGGTGTAAAAAATATTGCCTTTTTTGGAGATGCAAATATACCTGCAAGTGACCCTGTTTATAAAAGTGCCTTTAATACTGCAAAATTGTTGGCTGAAAATGGGTACACCATTGTTGATGGGGGAGGACCTGGAGTAATGGTTGCAGCAACTAATGGAGCTAAAGAAGCCGGAGGGGCGACGCTTACTGTAACATTTAATCCTGTTAATGCCACAGGTTTTGAGGAAAAGTATGTTGAAAATGTTGCTGATAAAGAAATAATAACCACTAATTATATTGAAAGGATGTTTAAGTTGATGGAACATGGCGATATTTTTGTTATGTTTAAAGGTGGCTCTGGTACTATTTCAGAATTTGGGACCGCCTGGGTACTGGCAAAAATTTATTATGGTCATCACAAGCCATTTATTTTAATGGGCCGTTTTTGGGCAGAGATAATTGATGTTTTCAGAAAGAATATGAACATAGACAAAGCAGAACTTTCTGTTTTTGAAATTGTAGAAAAACCAGAAGATGTTTTAAAAGCTATACATAAATTTGAGGAAAGACTGGCCAAGAGAACCAAAAAATGAAATACACAATTGAAGACCTAGAAAGTAAGGCCAAGGAAGTACGGAAAGATATTATAAAAATGATTCTAAAGGCCAAAGCGGGACATCCTGCAGGATCTCTTGGGATGACTGATGTTTTTGTCGCACTTTACTTTGCAATTTTAAATTATGATTTGCAAAAACCAGATTGGGAGGATAGAGACAGACTAATATTGTCAGCGGGCCATATTTGTCCAGCACTATACGCCACAATGGCCCATGCAGGGTACTTTGACCATTCCCATCTCTGGAAATTTGGAGATTTTGGAGGGATGTTGCAAGGACACCCACACAAAGGATTTTTGAAAGAACTTGAAACCACATCAGGACCATTAGGATCTGGTTTGGCTCAAGCTGCTGGCATTGCTTATTCTGCTAAAATGGATGATCAAAGGTTCAGAACATATTGCATCACTTCTGACGGGGAACAGCAGTCTGGAAACCATTGGGAAGCTGTAATGTTTGCTGGAAAAAATAATCTTAGTAATTTAACAATGATAATTGACAGAAACAACATCCAAATTGATGGGTTTACTGAAGATGTTATGCCATTGGAGCCTTTGGCTGATAAATACAAAGCTTTTAATTGGTCGGTAATTGAAATTGATGGACATAATTTTGAAGAAATTATAAATGCTGTTAATAAAGCTAGAGCAATATATGAAAACCCTACTGCAATAATAGCAAGGACAATTCCAGGGCGGGGAGTTGATTTTATGGAATTGAATCCTGGTTGGCATGCAAAAACTCCCACCAAAGAGCAGGCAACAAAGGCATTAAAAGAAATACGAAACATGCAAGGAAGTATCAAGGAGTATGGAGAATAAGCAAAGCTTGGCCAGTTAAAGCCCTGGTAGAATTTTATGTTAAACAAAAAATTATATTTAAACCCTGACGCATTAAATAGTAGAAAAGTGGAACAAAAACACACTCGTGATGGGTTTGGTGAAGGGTTGTTGGCAGCAGGGGGGAAGGATGAAAATATTGTAGTACTCACAGCTGATTTGAAAGACTCTACAAGAGTTAATTTGTTTGCAGACGCATACCCAAAAAGATTTATTGAGGTTGGAGTTGCAGAACAAGCGTTGGCTTCGATTGCCTCAGGCATGGCAAATTATGGAAAAATTCCATTTATCAGTTCCTACGCAATTTTTTCACCAGGGCGTAATTGGGAGCAAATCAGAACCACTATTGGAATTGATGGTTATCCGGTAAAGATAATTGGAGCACAAGCGGGCCTTAACATTGGTCATTATGGAGTTACCCATCAAGGGTTGGAAGACATTGCATTGGCTCGTGTAATTCCAGGTATGACAGTTCTGGTTCCATTGGACTATGAAGAGGCAAAGAAAGCAACTGAGCAAATCGCAAAACTAGAGGGTCCAGTTTATATGAGACTTAACAGGGCAGTGGGTCCTGTCATAACTACATCAAAAACTCCTTTTAAAATTGGAAATAGTGAGGTTTTGTGGAGTGGGAAAGACCCCAAAGTAACAATTATTGGAAGTGGGCCGATATTATATGAAGCACTGCTGGCAGCTAAAGAACTTTTGAAAGTCTCAATAGATGTGATGGTTGTTAATTGTCATACAGTAAAACCTTTGGATGAACTAGGAATAATCAGATCTGCAAAAACAACTGGTGCTGTAGTTACTCTGGAAGAACACCAAGTAATGGGCGGGTTGGGCTCTGCAATCAGTGAGGTATTGTCTAAAAACTTTCCGGTTCCGATGGAAATGTTGGGTGTACAAGACAGATACGGTCAGAGTGGAGAAGTTAAAGAGCTTTACGAAGAATATGGATTAACAAAAAAAGATGTAATAATCTCTGTCAAAAAACTTCTTTCTCGCAGGGGGATTTAAAATTGTGTTAAGCTAAAAAAAGCCATGTTGCAAACTGTCCAAAAAATAATGAGTTCCAAAAAAGGAGTACTTGCCCTTGATTGGAGTCCTTCTACAATTGAAATACAATTTAAAAATGTTGGAATAACCTCTACACCGCAATTAAATAGGGTTTACAGGCAAATGTTAGTGACAACTCCAGAGTTAAATGAATTTATTAGTGGAATTATTTTGCATGACGAGACAGTTAATCAGCAGTTAGATAGTGGGGAGGGATTTGTAGAATATTTAGGTGGATTAGGGATAGTATCTGGAGTTAGAGCAGATGATGGAAAGTCCAAATACGGCGATACGCAGCAAGATATGACTGAAGGGCTAGACAGCCTTGACGATCGGCTTAAAAAATATGCTGAGGTTGGTATTAAATTTACAAAATGGAGGGCAGCTTTTAAAATTTCAGATTATTATCCTTCCAAAGAATTTTTGAAAGAAAGTATTGACAGGTTGGTAACTTTTGCAAAAATTTCCCATAAACATGGATTAGTTCCTTTTGTGGAACCTGATGTGGAAATGAAAGGTGATCACACTACAACCAGATGTTCAGAAGTAACAGCGCAAGTGCTGAAGCTATTATTTGATGCCCTAAAGGAGGCTGGGGTTGATTTAGAGAATGTAATTTTAAAAACAAATATGGTACTACCTGGAACCGAAAGTGGGGTTGAAGCGGCTTCACTGGAAGTTGCCAATGCAACCTTGTATGCATTGAGAAAGTCAGTCCCAGAAAATGTAGGCGGTATAGTGTTTTTGTCTGGTGGTCAGAGTTATGAAGATTCAGTGCATCATCTGGATAAAATTGAAGATCTTGCACGCAATGATCCATGGGAGATATCTTTTTCATACGCTAGAGCTTTACAAAAAGATGCATTAGAGGTTTGGAGTGGAAAAGAAGAAAACATTGATGAGGCACAAAAAGTATTGATAGAAAGAATTAAAAAGGTTGTAAAAGCCAGAAAGGGAGAACTGTAATAAATGGCAAACTTAGATCTTCTTTCAATAGGAGATGCAAATTTAGATGTGTTTATAGAGCCATCTGAATCTGAGTCACTTTGTAGAGTAGATACAAAGGAGTGTTTTATTGCTTTTTCATACGCAGACAAAATTCCAGTAAAGTCACTGGAGTTTTCAATTGGAGGAAATGCTGCAAATAATGCAGTTGGAACTAGAAGGCTAGGGGTCAACACTGCAGCAGTGTTGACACTTGGAGACGATTCCACAGCAAAACAAATTATTGAAGCTCTGGAAAAAGAAGGGGTTGATTTAACATATGTAATTCAACAACCTTCAACAAAATCAAACTTTAATGTGGCCATAACCTATACAGGAGAGAGAACGATTTTTTCTCACAAATCTCCAAGGAGCTATGAATTCCCAGTACAGTTGCCAAAAGTTCCATGGGCATATTTAACCTCAATGGGTGATAGTTTCAGACCTTTTTACAACCATCTATCAGATTGGTTAATAAAAAACCCAGAAGTAAAACTTGGATTCAATCCAGGAAGCAGGCAAATGAGAGCTGGGTTAGATCAACTTACAAATATAATGAAACTAACTCATGTAATTTTTGTTAACAAACAAGAAGCAGAAAAATTGACAGGATTTGAAAGTAAACCAAAAGTTACAAAAGAACTCCTTATGAAACTGTCAGGACTTGGTCCAAAAGCTGTAGTAATCACAGACGGGAGTAATGGCTCATATGTATTTGATGGAAATAAATCAACCCATTGTGGAGTACTACCTGTTGATGCACACGAGAGAACTGGTGCAGGGGACGCATTTGGTAGTGGATTTTTGGCAGCTTTAATCAAGGGAAAGTCCTATGCAGAAGCACTCATGTGGGGAACTGCAAATTCTTCTTCAGTTATTGGATATGTAGGCTCTCAAAGAGGGCTTTTGACCGAAATGGATATGGGAGTTTGGTTGGAGAGAGGAAAATCTTCAGGAGTGGTGATTGAAGAAATTTGACAAGAATTAGAACATGTTATAACATTGCAATATGTTAAATATTCGTAAAGTATTAAAAGTAGGAAACTCTCTGGGTCCTACATTTCCTAAAGAGTTTGTGGATAAACACAACATAAAACCAGGTGATGATATTGTGGTTACACATCATAATGGTTCTGTTACCTACTCAATTAATGTACCCAAACAAACAGATTATCAAACAATTGAGGATTCAGAGTTTTTTGGTTTGGTAAAAGAAATAGACCTAAAGTACAAAAGAGCTCTAGATAAATTAGCAAACCTTTCTTGAAAATAATTACACCCAAGCAAATTTTAATTGTCCATGAGCATGAAATAAAAAAACATGGAGGGTCTTCAGGTATTCGAGATGTTGGAATGTTGGAGTCTGCAATTGGAAGGCCATTTGCAACTTTTGCTGGTAAGGATTTATATATTACAATTTTTTTAAAAGCAGGCGCACTTGTTCAGTCGCTTGTCAAAAACCATCCGTTTGTTGATGGAAACAAGAGAACGGCATTGGTTTCAGCAATTGTTTTTTTGAAAATGAATAATTATATACTTTCTATATCTCAGGATAAATCTGTAGATTTTGTGATGGATGTTGCAAACAAAAACTTGTCAGTAGATCAAATTTCTCTCTGGTTCAAGAAACATTCAAAAAAGATTACTCAGTAAATTCATCCAACTTCGCCAACCTGCCTGCGCAGGCAGGAGCTACGCTGGATCGCTTCATTCTGTGAAACTAAAAGTGGAGAGAATTTGATCAAATAAATTTTTATATTGATAGTCGAGGAGTCCAATTATAAAATAACCGTTACTGGTTTTTACAACAATTGTTTCAATTTTATCTCCTGCATCGAAACCTTGCATGTCTAGTATTACGTCAGTATGGTATCGAATGCCTGAAATGCCATCAAGAATCAGAGTTTCACTTGATACTTTTTGGTATTCATCTGATTTATAGCTTGGAGCTTCCTCTAGTTTATTTATTGTTAAAGTTAAAAACTTGCCGCCACCAAATCCTCCACCTCTTTCAAATAAATCCGATATTTCTTTAATTATTGCCAGTGGCGCAACAAAAAGATTGAAGGATTTGTTTTCTGTTTCACTAAAATAAGTGCCCCATTCTTTAGGGAATTTAAAAGAAAAGCCAAATTTAGAATTTTCATAAATTTCCCAATCAGAAGTTGGATCAGTTGAAGGTTTAGGGCTTGGAACACTAGTGGGTTGGATACTTGCAACCTTCAACTCTTGCATTTGTTTTACTAAATTTTGAGTTTGGTATGCAAAAAAACCTGCAGCGGCTACTGCCAACAGAAGAAGTATTGAAAGCAAGGTAACCAAAAAACCGTTTTTTTGTGTTGGGGTTGGTTTTGGTTGGGTTTCTGTTTGTACAGGTACAGGATCAGTGGGAACTGATGGTGGTTGTATTGGTTGGACAGGTTGGTTTACAGGTTCCATTCTTTAAATATATCAGTAATTTTGTTACATTGTAAGTATAGCTTATTTTTTTTAAAGTTTTAATTATGAAAATTTTTGTAACACGACAAATTCCAGGAGACCATTTAAAAAAATTGGGTGAAGGTGGTCATGAAGTTACTATTTCTGAATTTGATAGACCACTAACTCCTGAAGAACTTTTGGAGAGGGCCAAAGGTGTTGATGGTTTACTTTCCCTTCTTTCAGACAAAATTGATGGAGAAGTGGTGGATGCAATTGGGCCTCAACTTAAAGTGGTTAGTAATTATGCTGTTGGTTTTGACAACATAAACATTGATGAGTTGTCAGATCGAGGTATAGTTGTTACAAATACACCAAGTGACGAGGTAAACGAAGCAGTAGCTGAACATACTTGGGCATTAATTCTAGGATTAATCAGAAGAATAGTTGAAGCAGATGAAGCAACAAGAAGAGGGGCGTACAAAGGTTGGGAACCTGATATTTTTTTGGGCACTTCTTTGAAAGGAAAAACATTAGGAATAGTTGGGTTGGGCAGGATTGGAAAAATGGTAGCAAGAAGAGCCAAAGGTTATGGAATGAGTGTTATTTATACAAAACGCACGAAAGACCCAGAAAGTGAGAAGGAACTGGGTATTGAATTTAATTCACTTGAAGAACTTTTGAAAAAATCTGATGTAGTTACCCTCCACACTCCATTAACAGAAGAAACAAGACACTTAATAAGCAATGCTTGGCCCTATGGGCAAAAAGCAGACACACTTGCGCAAATGAAGAAAGGGTCGTTTTTGGTTAACACATCAAGAGGACCTGTTGTTCGTGAACATGATTTAGTAGAAGCCTTGAAAAGTGGGCATATAAAAGGTGCTGCTTTGGATGTATTTGAGTCTGAACCAAATATAGATCCTGAGCTTTTTGGAATGCCTAATGTAATTACAACTCCACATATTGCATCAGCTACCACTGAAGCCAGAGATGAAATGGGGAAGTTGGCAGTTAGTGGACTGCTGGATGTATTCTCAGATAAAATACCTTCTAATATAGTTAAAAAGGATGTATGGCAAAAAAGAAGGAAATAGAACAAGAAGACTTCCAAGATTTAAAACCTCTCAGAAGAAGAAAGAAAAAAGAAACAAATAAACCTTGGGGTAAAAAAGAAAGGTTGATTACCTTAATTGTATTGGCCTTAACTGTGCTGATAGCTACAGTTTTGTCTCTTTCCGCCAGAGCATGGAAGCTTCCAAACACTCCAAAAATAAACATACCAAATTTCAAGAATTTCGGTTTTTTGCAAGAAAAAACTGTAATTGTGGGGAATGAAGACGCTCAAATTAATCAACAAAAAATTGAAAAGACAAAAACAGATTTTAAAAATACTACTGATGGCTATTCAGGAATATATTCATTCTATATATATGATCTAAATGGAGATTATTTTTATGGAGTTAATAATCAAGAAACCCTGCAAGCTGCCTCCTTGATAAAATTACCAGTAATGGCAATTGCATTTCAAAAACTTGAAAGTGAGGAATTAAATGAAGAGGAAATATTACCTCTTCTGGAAGCAATGGGTAAAAGATCAGACAATGAGGCTTTCACAAAGACCGTTGAGATTTTAGGAGAGGATGAGGTTATTGTTGAAATAAAAAATCTTGGAATGCACTCTACTAGTTTCAGTGACAACCAAACCACACCAGAAGACGTGGGAATGTTTTTCAAAAAGTTGTATGGAAGAGAACTTTTAGATGAAGAATATACAAGTCTGTTTTTGCAGTTTTTAACAGATACGATATACGAGGACTGGATAACTCCAGGAATTCCAGAAGGTGTGGTTGTTTCTCACAAATATGGCCTAGAAATTCATTCAGTTTCTGATGGTGGAATTGTTTTTAGTGACAAACCATTTGTAATGGTGATAATGACAGATGGAGTGGTTGAGAAAGAGGCAGATAATATATTTCCAACTCTGTCTAAATTGTTGTATGATGGACATACCAATGAAATCACCAATTGAATACATAAAACAGGCAATTTCAATTTATACACAAAAAGAAAACTTCATCTTTTTTGCCAAGATAATGGCAGTTTTAACAATCGTGGCAACCCTTTTGGGGCTGTTGATGGGCTACCTTTATCCTGCAGATGTTTATGAAACATTGGATTTTTCAAATTTGGCTTACACAATGGGTTTTATTGTTCTTTCTTTAATAGTTTCTATTTTTGGGGTATTTGTTCGTTCAACAACACTGGTTTCTGTAATAAATACAGGAGGAGATGTTAAGGGAGTTTTTGGGATTGGATACAAAAAAATATGGAAATATTTGATTGTAACAATGGTGGTAGGGTTGATTGTTTTCCTTGGTGGACTTCTTCTCATAATTCCTGGAATAATGTTTGCAGTATGGTTTTCTTTTTCCACACTTTTGGTTATTGATAAAGAATTGAAAGTAAAAGAAGCCTTAAGACAAAGCAAAGAAATGGTTAGTGGAAGATTTTGGAAGGTTTTGGGCAGATTTTTTGTGTTTGGGTTATTTGTAATAGTAGTTGCTGTGATCTTTGATTATATTCCGTATGCAGGGTCAATTATAGTTAGTTTCTTGTCACCACTTTTCATTTTACCTTCATACCTGTTGTACAAAGATTTAACAGTATAATATTTTTTGTCATTAATATATAATAAATATCATGACAAACGAATGGGTTGTTGGTATAGTAGATCCAAAAAATAACTTAAAGAGAACCGATATTCCCGGTGTATGGGAAGTTCCTCCGGCAAGAAAGTTAACACCTAAGCAAATAAAGGCAGAGTTAAAGGATGTTGTTGGTACAACACCTGCCATCAGAAATTTCATAAACAGAATAGTTAAATAACCCAATTAAAAGGCGTGTTCGGTTGAAGCCGCAGGCTCTATGACTTTTGGGCACGTCATCACTTTTTCTTCTAAATACCACTCCATTTTTCCAAAACAAGGAACTTTTACAAGTCCTTCTGGAACTGGCCACTCAACTGATTTGGTATTTGCCAGCAAACTTCTCATGATTTTATTCCAAATAGGGGATGCTCCAGTTATTCCTGATGCCACCCTACTCATTGGGGAATTATCGTTATTTCCCACCCATACAGCCACTAGGTAGTTTTGGTTAAAACCTACCGTTATATTGTCTCTGAGATCGTTACTGGTACCTGTTTTTACTGCAACCTCAGGGTGGTTTGGAATTACAAGTGTTGAGTTGGTTCCAAAAGCTGGAGATCTGGCGATATTATCCTTTAACACATCAATTAGAAGATATGCCACTCTTGGATCAACCACCTCAACTGGTTCTTCTTGGTTAAATCGGTTCTTGCTTGGGAAAAGATCTTTATCTTTATAATTTATAATACTACTGATAGTTTTAATTTCAGGTTTTTCTCCAACATTTGCAATAGTGGCATATACAAGGGCTAGGTCAATTAGTTTTACTTCACCTGCACCCAGGGTTAATGAAAGACCGAATCTGGAAGGGTCAGTCCAGGTTGTAATTCCCATTTTCTGCCCTAATTCAACCATTTTTGATACTCCGTATGAAGCCAATATTTTAACAGCTGGGACATTTCTCGATTGTGCAAGGGCTGATCGGAGGGTCATTTTTCCTTTAAACTTTCCATCATAATTTTTTGGACTGTAGGGAATTGTTCCTGGTACATTAAAAGTAATTGGAGAATCGTCAATTGTGGAGGAAAGTGTCAATCCATTAGAAAGAACATATGCATAGTTTATAACCTTAATGGACGATCCGGGTTGTCTTGCTCTTGTGGTTACATTTACATTCCCATCCATCTTTGTATCAAAATAATCCTTTGAACCAACCATTGCCAAAACCTCTCCTGTTTCAGGGTTAAGTACTACAACTGCTCCATTTCCGACATTTAACTTTTTGAGACTGTTTAGTTCTTGTGAAACAATCTTTTCAGTCAATGCTTGAATTTGGTAATCCAAAGTGGTAACGACTCTCAACCCACCCTTTTCCACCATTTCATCGCCGTAAATTTGTGCTAGTTGGTTTTTAACAAACATTACAAAGTGTGGGGCAAGAATCGTTGTCTTGTTTGGTGCAAATGAAATAGGTTGAGTAATGGCCATGTTTTCTTCGTCTTCTGTTATGAATTTATTTATTTTCATCAAATAAAGAACTTCACGCTGTTTTGAAAAAGCAAGTTCAGGATTAGGGCCAAACGGAGAATATTTTGTTGGACTTTGCGGAAGACCTGCCAGAAGTGCTGCTTCTGAAAGGTTTAATTGATCCACGTTTTTACCAAAGTAGTGATTACTGGCTTCTTGTATTCCATATGCGGTGCCACCGAAACTAACTTCATTTAGATACATTTCCAATATTTGATCCTTTGAGAAATTCATTTCAACCCCAACAGATAAAATAATCTCACGCAGTTTTCTGACGAATGTTTTTTCAGAGGAGAGAAGAGCATTTTTAACCAACTGTTGGGTAATGGTTGATCCACCTTGAAGTTTTCCTTCCCTAATGTTTTTATTTAGGGCTCGAAGCATTCCCCTAACTGAAAAACCTGGGTGTGAGTAAAATTCAGCGTCTTCTGCTGCCAGAGTTGCCAAGCGTACATGTTGGGGGACTTGATCCAAACTTATTAGAGTTCTGTTTTTATCTTTATATATGGTGTAGAGAAGAATTTTATTTCTGTCATAAATTTTAGTAGATACTTCTTGTTGACGAGTAATAAGCTCTTTGGGGGAGGGTAGACCTTTTAGAATAAAAAGATAAAAGATAAAGGAAAAAGAAATGACAACAACGACAGGGAGCAGAAAACGCTTTTTCATATGAGGGAGTTTGGTTTTTTTTAATTTAAACTTAGGAAGAGTAAGTTTGGGGAGTTTTATTTTTAAAATCATCTTTCCAATAAATAAAAAACTGTGGCCCACACTGTAAAAAACAAACAAAATTGCAAGAATTATTTTTGAAAGAAGAAAATAAAAGGGTTTACCAATTGTTGATAGAATTGTCCCCAGAAGTTTCATTGCGATACTATAACACTATAGTTTGAGGGTGAAAAGTATAAAATGTCAATTAGATGGCTGTGGATGTAATTTAAGGCCGGGTATTTTGGAGAAGTGCTTGATGTTTTTTGTGGCTAGAGTTAAATTTTTTGTTAGTGCAGTAGATCCAATAATAAGATCGAAATCTTCTAATTTTGCACCCTTTTTTTCAAGTTCAATTTTTAAATCCACGAAAGTATCGGCCACTGTTTGGTTGAATTCAACTGTTTTAATATTCAATTCTTTGACAAAACCATTAAAATGGGCCAAGTTTTTGTCAGGATTATATGATCTTTTTATACCATATAAAATTTCCGCCCAAGTAATGACACTTATAAATAAGTTACTTTTTGATTTAGTAATAATGAAGGATAAGAAATCACTTTTTTTGTTTAAATGGTCAATAATAACATCACTGTCTATGAGTAACCCCATTTTTATTTAAGTATTTTTACACTTTTTCTAAAAGATTTTGTGTATTTTTTAATCTTTTCAGTATCGTCTACACTCCAAACTCCTGCGTATTTTTTTAATATATCGGATCTGGAGGACACCTTGTTTATGGGATTTGTCACTTTAACGATTCTGACCATTGGTTTACCCATTTTTTCAACAACTATGTCGTAATTGCTATAATAGGCCAGATTCATTAGTTCTCCAAGGTTTTTTCTAGCTTCATACGCGGACACTACTTTTAACATATTGAACAAATTGTACAATATGTACAATATACTGTCAATACCAAAGTAAACAAATTCACCGAAGTGGGTAACGGATAGTTGCAGAGGCGCTTGCAATAGGACAGTCCATACAATAAATGGCTCCAGTAGGATCTATGTAAACTGATTTATTTTGAGTTTCTACTTGTTCAGGTAGAGCTGAGGAGTTTGCAATTTGACCTGTGTCTTTGAAAATTTGGACATCTTGAGTAGTGATACCTACTGAAGCTGGAACTGTATTTTTTAAAAAATACTCAAATCTTGTAGGGCATCCTGGGTTGTTTGTATCTCCAGAGGGTAATCCTCCCACATTGGAACAAATGTTAGCGCCAACTACGTCTTCTGGTTGAAGGGGCCATGCGTGGCCATCATCATCAGGGCTGTAATTACCTTCTTCTGCAATTTCCAACACCTTTCCCATAATCTTGTTCCAGATAGGGGATGCTCCTGATACACCTGACACAGAAGCCCCCATTGATGAATTGTCATTGTTTCCAACCCATACAACAGCAACAGCGTGTTTGGTGTATCCAATAGTCCAGTTGTCTCTTCTGTCATTAGTGGTTCCTGTTTTAACAGATACTTCAGGGTGGCCTTTTACATTAAGGAAGGAGCTTGGTCCAAAGGCTTGTATTCTTGCGTTATTGTCATGGAGTATGTGTGAGATTATAAATGTTACTCCAGTATCTAGTATCCTCTCTCCTGTTAGTTGTATTTCTTCGGTGTCAACTTCTTCTAATACTTTTCCTTTCCAGGTTTCGACCTTTGTAATTGCCACCAGGTCTTGCTTTATACCACTATTAGCCAGGACTCCAAAAGCAGTTGCCATGTCAATTGGTCTTACCTCTCCACCACCCAGAGTTAGAGATAGTCCATAATTGTCAGGATCTTGATATGTAGTGAGACCCATATTTCTTGCGAACTTCACGAAATTTTCAATTGAGTTTAGTGCCAACACTTTAACTGCTGGTATATTGTATGAGTTTCCAAGTGCAAATCTAATTTGGGTTAGCCCATGATACCCACCATCATAATTTACAGGGCAATACAGAGATTGACCTGTAACTGAGAAACAAGTTGGGATATCAGCCAGTGTTGTGGCAGCAGTTATTTTTTCATCAGCAATTCCAAGTGCATAATTAAGTGGTTTTATAGATGAACCAGGTTGCCTGTGTGCAAGCGTTACATTTACTTTTCCATCTTCGTCTTCTGCAAAATAGTCTTTGGACCCCACCATTGCCAAGATTTCACCAGTTGAGGGGTGAGTAACTATTGCAGCCCCATTTCCAACTTCGTATTGTGCAAGTTTTGCAACTTCTGTAGCTACTGCCGTCTGGGCAAATTCTTGTAAATCAAGATCAAGTGTAGTGGTGACACGCAATCCTCCTTGTTCAACCATCTTTTCGCCATATTTTTCAACCAACTGGTCTTTTATCCAAAGAGCAAAATGGGGGGCAACAGGCGCTTCAATTTGGGAGTATTTTAGCTCAACTTCAAAAGCCTCGTCAGCTTGTCCTTGGTCAATGTAGCCAGCTTTTACCATTTGGTTTAGTACTTCACGTTGCCTTTCTTTTGCAAGTTCAGGGCGTGCTCCAAAGGGAGAGTATCTTGTTGGGCTTTGAGGAAGTCCTGCAATTAATGAAGCCTCAGCCAAGTTTAAGTTTTTAGCGGGCTTACCAAAGTAAAGTTCACTTGCAGATTCTATGCCATATGCAGTAGAGCCATATGGAATTTGATTTAGATACATTTCCAAAATTTGGTCCTTTGAATAAATTCCCTCTACTATAATAGTAAGGAAGAATTCACGGGCTTTTCGCCTTATTGTTCTTTCAGGGGTCAGTAGAGCATTTTTGACCAACTGTTGGGTTAGAGTAGAGCCACCTTCAACTTTTCCTCTCGTTACTATTTTAAAGGCTGCCCTTGCAATTCCAGTGAATGAAAAACCATAGTGTTTGTAAAAGTCTTTGTCTTCAATTGCAATAGTTGAAGTTTTAACGTATTCAGGAAGACTGCTCAGCTCCACAGGGCTTCTTCTGGTGTCGGTATAAATTTCATACAGAAGTTTTCCATTTCTGTCGAGCAATCTGGTGGAGACGGGAATGTTGGGGGATGATAGATTTGTTGGTAATGGAATTCCCCAAAGAAGCCATACAAAAAAAATAGTTAACACACTCCAAAAGGCAACTTTTTTCCTGTTGTTAACAACAGAAAGGGAATTTTTTATTCTACTAAATAGTGGTATTTTTGTCGTAGTTATGTTTTGTTTTTTATCTGGGTCCTCCATGATATGATCAAGTATAATCAAATTATGGACTTTAATCTAGAAAAAAGAATTTGGTGGGATTATGCAGAAGAAGATTTGAGAGAACTTCTGGAAGCTTCTATTTTTTTGCTTAATACTGTTCGTAGTTGGGGAGGAGATCTTTCTGGCGGGAAAGAAGAATTCCATGATTATTCATTTTGTGTTTTTCCTGCAGCCAAAGCATATGAGGGGTATTTAAAAAAAGTATTTTTAGATATGGGTTTTATAAACGAAAAGGCGTACTTTGGTAAGCATTTCAGAATAGGAAAGGCACTAAATCCCGCTTTGGAAAAAAAATACAGAGGGAAGGACAATGTATATGATCAGATAGTTAAGTACTGTGGTGGAAAAGATCTTGCAGATACTCTTTGGGAGGCATGGAGAAAAGGGAGAAACTTGATAACCCATTGGTTTCCAAATGAAAAAAATGCAATTACTTTTTCTCAAGCTCAAGATCGTGTCAACATGATTTTGTCTGCAATGGATATGGTTTTTAAGGAGTGTAAGGTAAGCGAAGCTTAAAAAATCTGATATTAAAAAAGAAAATGTCGAAACAAACTGATACAAAAGGAGTAAAGTATGCGGTATCCCTTGCAACATATTTGTTGATTGTATGGGGTTTTTATCGGTTTTTGTTCCAATTTCCAGAAACCATTGAGGAACTAGTACTAAAGCCAGTTGTTTGGCTTGTACCAGTATTTTATTTACTCAAAAAAGAGGGGAGTAAATTAAGCTCAGTTGGTATAACCACCAAAAATCTTTTTCCGGCCATTTACTTTGCATTAGGTCTTGGAATTTTCTTCTTGTTGGAAGCACTTGTCGTGAATTTTGTAAAATATGGAGGTAATTTTAGTTTCAATTCAAATATAGGAACCTTGCCGCTTTTGACATCTTTTGGTCTTTCTTTTGCAACGGCGGTCTCTGAAGAGATTTCGTTTAGAGGGTACATATTTACCCGCATTTGGGCAGGAGTGAAATCAGAATGGCTTGCAAATATTATTACTAGTTTTTTTTGGGCACTAATTCATACTCCAATAACTTTTTTTGTATGGAAGTTGGATTTTTCAGCAGCGCTAATTTATCTATTGTTAACAACACTTTTTGGTATTGGTTCAGCATTTGTGTACGCAAGAACTAAAAACATATTTTCTTCAGTACTGTTGCATGTCTTGTGGCAGTGGCCAATAATACTATTTAGGTAAGGTTTGATTGGTTTGACGAGAGAGTATATAATTATCAACACTCATGATAGAAAAGACTGTAGTTATTTTTTCCTCAATTATATTAGCTCTTACCATACTTGCTGTATCAATTTTCAGAGGAGCCACTCCTCGTTATGCATTTTCTCCAGCAACCCCAATTCCTAAAAGTGAAGCAAAAGAAGAAATGGTGGAAATTGATTATCAACTACCTTACCCTGGTAAGGTAATACCGGGTGACTTTCTTTGGTACCCTAAAGTACTTCGAGACAAGCTTCAATATCTATTGTCCTTTACACCACAAAAGAAAGCAGAATTTAATCTTTTGTGTGCAAACAAAAGACTTGGTATGGCACTAATGTTATTTGAAAATGGGAAGCCGGATTTGGCATATTCTACCTTGACTAAGTCTGAAAAGTATTTAGAAAATGTGTTTACCAATAATCCTGAAGATATACAATTTTTAAAAGAACTGTCCAATGCTTCATTAAAACACATCCAAGTAATAGAGCAACTTTTAGTACCGCTCTCTCCAGAAGATCTTCAACCAAAAGTAATTGAGTCAGCCAACAAAGCAAGAAATTCTTACAATAAAGCACGCGACCTACTAAGGTCAAAAGGGGAAGTGGCCCCAACAAATCCCTTTGAATCTGAATAAACTCCCCCCTTTGTAATATAAATCTTGTGCATTTTTTCTGGTGTTTATTTTTTTAATTTCTGCACTATTTCCGCGAGCAATTTATTCTCTCTTTTTTTAGCTATGCGCTACGGGTAGCTTGATATAGATAAACATATTTGTTAGTAGTTGACTTACTAGGACTAGTGTTTCAATATCAATTCTGTCACTAGGGTTAGCGTATTTGCTTTCCACATGTGAAACTTGGTTATTCTTTGTGAAAACAAAAAGTAAATATGAAATGTCCATTTTGCAGCAACACCGATACACAAGTTTTGGAGTCGAGAGTGTCAGAAGATGGTCATGGAATGAGAAGAAGAAGAGAGTGTGGTAAGTGTAAAAAAAGATTTACTACGCAAGAGTTGGTTAGAAAGTCGGCTCTCTGGGTTATTAAAAATGACGGCAAGAGAGAACTTTTTGAAAAAGAGAAAATTAAAAAAGGAATACTGCGAGCAATTGAAAAAAGACCAGTATCGATGGATCTTGTAAATGAAGTACTAGATCAGGTGGAGCAGGAAATGCTTCGAGCTGAAAAAGAAGAAGTGCAAAGTAGGGCAGTAGGAAATGCAGTTTTAAAAAGACTTAAAAAAATTGACAAAGTAGCATGGTTAAGATTTGCAAGTGTATACATGAGGTTTGAGGAATTAGAAGATTTCGAAAAATGGCTAGAAAAATAAAAACAAAAGGTAAAGTAAAAAAAAGATTGAATAACAAGATATCTTTTAAAGATTTTGTTGCTCCAACACACGAGTCTATAAAGGAGGAAATTAAAAAGAAAGTTGGTATTCAACCTAAAAGGCCAACTGACTTGCAAAATGGCAATTGGACTGAACAATCATTGAAGGTTTTAAAAGAAAGATATTTGATGAAAGACAATGATTTGAACCCCATCGAAACCCCTGAAGATATGATTTGGAGAGTTTCTTGGGAGATTGCCTCATCAGAAGCCAGATGGGGAAGTGATGAAAAGCAGGTAATGGAGTCGGCGCGAGATTTTTACAATCTAATGATATCTCGCAAATTTATGCCAAATTCTCCAACACTTATGAACGCGGGTACCGGTAACGGATTGCAGTATTCTGCTTGCTTTGTTCTTCCAGTTGAGGACTCAATGGAGGGTATATTTGATGCCTTAAAATACCAGGCAATTATCCACAAAACTGGTGGTGGTACTGGATTTTCTTTTAACAGGTTAAGGCCGTTTGGATCTATTGTTAAAACAAGCTCGGGTACAGCATCAGGGCCAGTTTCTTTCATGAGAATTTTTGACGCATCAACCAATGAAGTGAAGCAAGGTGGAAAAAGAAGGGGGGCCAATATGGGAATATTGAGAGTTGATCATCCTGATATTTTGGAATTTATTCACTGTAAAGAAGAGGGTGGAATAACCAACTTCAATATTTCAGTAGGAATTACAGATAAATTTATGCAAGCTTACAAAAATGATGAAGGTTATGAGCTTGTGGACCCTAGAACTAATGAAGTGATGAAAACTTTGTCTGCAAGAGAAGTTTTTGATGAGATCGCAGATGGAGCCCATAGAACTGGAGACCCCGGATTGATCTTTTTAGACAAGATGAACAGAGGGTCTTCCAACCCTGTTCCGTCTCTCGGTCCAATAGAAGCAACTAATCCATGCGGAGAGCAAATGTTATATCCATATGATGCATGCAACTTGGGAAGTATATTTTTAACCTATTTTGTCAAAGATGAAAAAGGTCTATCGCTTAATAAGCGAATTGATTGGGAAGGATTAAAAGAAGCTACGAGAATTGCTACAAGATTTTTAGATAATGTAATCGAAGTTAATCCATACCCTCTTGAAGAAATAAGGAAAACAGTTCATTCAATTAGAAGAATAGGGTTGGGTATTGGTGGTTGGGCTGACATGCTCCTTTCACTGGGAATTCCTTATGATTCTCAAAAGGCTCTAGATTTAGCAGGAAAAGTGATGAAAACTATTCAAAAAGAGGCAGTTTCAGAAACACAAAAACTGGCTATATCTAGAGGTGCATTTCCTCTTTTTGAAAATTCAATTTACAAAAACAAAACTCCTAGGAGAAATTCTACAGTCACCACAATTGCTCCAACAGGCACAATATCAATTATTGCGGGTTCCAGTTCTGGAATTGAACCCTTGTTTGCAATTGCATATCAGCACATTGTAAAAGACAAGCATTTTGACAGAAAGATGTCATTTATTAATCCATACTTTGAAGAAGTGGCAAAGAGTGAAGGTTTTTGGAGTCCTGAACTTATGGATAAAGTTTCAGAACATGGAGTAGTTAGAGGGTTAACCGAAATTCCAGAAAAAACAAGAAAAGTTTTTGGAACTTCCCACGAGATTGACCCAATTTGGCATATTAAAACTCAGTCAATTTTTCAAAAATATACTGAAAATGCAGTTAGTAAAACTATTAATTTAAGACACGATGTCACGGTGGACGATGTAAAAGATGCTTATATACAATCATGGGAAAGTGAGTGTAAAGGGGTTACGGTATTTAGAGATGGTTGCAAAGATGCTCAAGTACTAAATCTTGGAGTAAAAGATAAAGCTAAAAATGTCGAAGAAATACAAGACGTGGTAGTTGATGAAGATCCCCTAAGACAAAGGCCGTATGTGGTGACAGGGTCAACTTATAAAATGGGAACTCCTGTTGGTACTGCATTTGTAACTATAAATGAAGACACTGAAGGCCAACCTCTGGAAGTGTTTATTAATGTTGGTAAAGCCGGGAGTGATGTTGCAGCGATGGCAGAAGCTTTGGGTAGAACCATTTCCACTTCATTAAAATTCAAAGGAGGAGTTACTGCCACAGAGCGAGCCAGAGAATTTGCAGAACAATTAGCAGGAATTGGTGGGAGAAGGTCAATTGGTTTTGGACCAACAAAAATAAGATCCCTGCCAGATGCAGTAGCTGGGGCACTTTCTATCCACTATAAATTTGGAATTAACGGATACCATCTGAGCCCTCAGATTTTTAATGGAGACAAGGTATATACAAATGGGCAAGCAAATACACAAGAGATTGGGACGGAAGAACCCACAAAAGAAGAAACTGAAAAAGTTTCAGGAGATTTGTTTGTAGCAGACAGCGAAAAAGCAAACGAATCAGATTATCTGCAACTTTCCACAGACCAGACACATGCCCAAAAACCAGGTGATATTTGTCCTTCTTGCGGGGCCAGCGCATTAGTTTTTCAAGAAGGGTGTTCAAAATGCCACGCATGTGGACATAGTGAGTGTTAAAGTCCTTTCAATAAAACAAATCCGGCCCACTTTGGTATGATATGGCAATGTCTGTTTACACAAAAAAGGGGGACAAAGGAAAAACTTCAGTTTTGGGTGGAAAGAGGATTTCAAAAAATTCAAAAGTAATTAACGCAATTGGAGCAATAGATGAACTAAATTCATACATCGGTATTATTGGAAGATTGGAAAGTATCCAAAAAAATCTTTTTACAATTAATTCAATTTTGGCTGGGTCTGATTTGAAATTGCCCCCAAATGCTACAAAAAAAATGGAGATTGAAATTGACAAAACAGAAGGGAAACTGCCAGTTTTAAAAAACTTCATTATATATAGTGGAACCTCAAGAGCAAAAAGACTTTTCTT
This sequence comes from Candidatus Microgenomates bacterium, assembly GCA_016784385.1. GTDB lineage: Bacteria > Patescibacteriota > Microgenomatia > UBA8517 > UBA8517 > BS150m-G53. The sequence goes on from JADHUT010000006.1 coordinate 29,208, forward strand.
TGCAAGAAGTATATGTCGTCGCGCAGAAAGAATTTTGGTATGCTTGCCAAATATCCAAAAAAACAATCCTGAGATACTCAAATTCATAAATAGACTGAGTGACTATTTGTTTACAATGGCAAGAAGCGAGAACTATTCTAAAAAGATTAAAGAACTCACCTGGAATCAGTGATATACTAAATTTAGTATGGCGCTATTTCCTGAAAAAGAACCAAAGAATATTGCTACTGAAGTAGGGGGTGAAGAACCTTCTGCCTTAAACATTGAAAGAAAAGAAGTCGTTACCCCAATTCCTACTCAATTTAAGGCACAAGTCGCAGACGATTCTGGAAACCCAATAATTCAAACCCCACAAACCAAAAAGGTTCAGATTACAATTCCTGCGACCAGCGAGGAAGAGCTGCAAAAAAACAGAAAAGAAAAAACAACAACAACGACTTCTTGGAACGCATCATTTTTACTGCGTGTAATACAAAAAGCCTTGCATTTTGGAAAGCAGGTTTTATTTTCGCCTATAAAAATGCAAAATGAAGGAGGAAAGGCAAGATGATAATACCTGATATAACAACAATTGTTACAACATTTTTTTTGGTGATAATCTTACTTTTCTTGGTTGCTGCTATTGGTTATTTTCTTTTCGTAATATTTAAGTATAGAGGTAGGGAAACAAAATCCATTGATTCAGTTCTTTTCCAGGTTTCAATGCCTCGCCTTAATGAAATAAAAATAGATGCAATGGAGCAACTTTTTGCCTCTTTGTATTCTATTAAAAAAGGAGGGTGGAAGCAGAAATTTTCGGTGCAGCCAGCTATTTCTTTTGAGATTATTGCTCGTGAAGAAGATATAAAGTTTTACATTTGGACCCCAGTCGAAACAAAAGATTTGGTGGAAAAACAGGTTCACGGAGCATATCCAGATGCAGAAGTATTGGAAGTTGATGAAATAAACATATTTGATACCAAGGGTGCAGTTGCTTATAAATCACTCCAACTTGGCAAAGCCAATCATTACCCTCTAAAAACTTTCAAAGATTTGCCAACTGACATTATGGCCTCTATTACATCATCTCTTGCAAAAATGGGGAAGGGAGAAGCTGCTTCAATTCAAATATTGGTTTCACCAGCTGAGTCTGATTGGCAAAAGAATGGTAGTAAGTTTATTTCAGACACCAAAAAACAAGAAAGTACAGCTGAAAGTGCAAAATATTCAGTATCAGGTAAAACTTTGGAAGCAGTTGAGGGGAAAGTTTCAAAACCTGGGTTTGTTACTTCTATAAGAATAGTGGTGGTATCGGGCAGCAAAGAAACTGCAAAGACTCATTTGGGCAATATTGTCTCGTCCATAGGTCAAACTGCAGGGGATATGAATAATTTGGGAAGCAGAAAAATTTACAACAAAGGGGCCTTCATGCAGGACTTTTTGTATAGGTATCAACCAATGTTCCATGTCTTAAAAAATCATGAAAGTATCTTAAACTCAGAAGAGCTGTCAACAATTTTTCATTTTCCCAATAGACAAGTTACTACACCACACATTCACTGGTTGCACAGTAAAACTGCTCCTGCACCCGCTGAGATACCCAGCAGCGGCCTTTATTTGGGTAAAAGTGTATATAGAGGTGTGAATAGAGATATATATATGGGAGACGATGATAGAAGTAGACACACCTATATTATCGGAGCCACAGGTACTGGAAAAACTGAACTTATGAAAAGCATGATTATGCAAGACATTCGAGCCGGGAAAGGCATCTGTTTTATGGACCCACACGGTGATGCAGTAGAGGATATATTAAAACTTATTCCTCCAGAAAGAGCAGAAGATGTTATTTACTTTAGACCAAGTGATACAGCCAGACCAATGGGCCTTAATCTATTGGAAGCAAAAACTGAAGATCAAAAGCATTTTGTAACAACATCTGTCATTAATATGATGTACAAGCTCTTTGACCCTCATAAGACCGGTATTGTTGGACCACGTTTTGAACATGCCGTGAGAAACGCCATGTTAACAGTCATGGTAGAGCCAGGAAGTACTTTTATTGAGGTAATGCGTGCATTAACTGATGCAAAATTTGTTCAAGAGCTTCTTCCCAAAGTAGAAGACCCAATTATAAGGCGATACTGGACTGATCAAATCGCACAAACTTCTGATTTTCATAAATCAGAGGTATTGGATTACATTACTTCAAAATTTGGCCGATTCGTTACAAACAGAATGATTAGAAATATAATTGGTCAATCCACTTCATCTTTCTCTTTTAGAGATGTTATGGATAACGGAAAAATATTACTAATTAACCTGGCAAAAGGAGAACTGTCAGAAGAAAATTCAAACTTTTTGGGGCTAATTTTAGTTCCCCGTATTCTAATGGCTGCCATGAGTAGGACTGATACACCAGAAGACCAAAGAAGACCTTTCTATTTGTATGTTGATGAATTCCAGAATTTCGCTACACCTGACTTTGCAGTAATACTTTCAGAAGCTAGAAAATACAAACTTAATCTAACTGTTGCTAATCAATTTATAGGACAAATGGAGGAAGATGTAAAAAATGCTATTTTTGGAAATGTGGGTACAAAGATTTCATTTAGGGCAGGTGTCACCGATGCTAACTATCTACAACATGAGTTTGCACCAACATTTGGGGAAGATGATTTACTCAATGTCCAAAGATACCATGCATATGTAAAAACAATTGTGAACAACCAACCAGTTACACCATTTTCATTAGATACAACCCTGGATTTATCAAAAATAAAAGCACAAGAAGATACAAGGGTTTCTGAAATAATTCAAGAAATGAGTAGACTAAAGAATGGAAGAGATGCTGGACTTGTGGAAGTAGAGATTGCAAGAAGAGCAAAGCTCTGATAGTCTACTTTTAGTTTTCAAACAAAACAATTATGAATATTGGAATAATAGGTTGGGGATTTGTAGGGGAAGCCACGGGCACTGGCTTTTCAAAATCAAAAAAGAATAATGTTTTTTGGTTTGATAAATTCAAAAAAAGTCCAGACACTTTTGACGAAGTAGTGGAAAAGAGTGAGTTTATTTTTGTTTGTGTTCCAACTCCAATGCACAGAGATTATTCAGGAATGGACATGAGTATTGTCGAGGGGGTAGTGGAGCAAATTGCCTCAATGATTAGGGGCACTAAAAAGATATTAATTATCAAGTCAACCGCACTTCCAGGGACAACTGACAAATTTGCAAAAAAATATCCAAATGTAAATTTTGTAATGAATCCTGAGTTTTTAACACAGAAGAATGCCAAAGCCGATTTTTTGAATCCCGCAAGAACCGTAATTGGAGCAAAAAACAAAAGTGTTGTAGATAGAATAAAAAAGCTTTACAAAACGATATTACCAAAGGATCATGAATACCACATTACAGATACCACTAGCGCTGAGGTCATTAAATATATGAGCAATATAATGCTTGCTTCAAAAATACTGCTTGCAAATGAGTTTTACTTTTTAAGTAAAAAAGTAGGGGCAGACTACAACAAAGTCAGACGAGCTGTTGAAGCAGATCCAAGAGTGGGACCTTTCCTGAAAGTTCCAGGATGGGATGGAGACTTTGGTTTTGGGGGAGCATGTTTTCCAAAGGACACATTGGGAATACTCTCTTTTGCAAAGAAACAAAAAATTGACATGTCTGCACTAGAGGCTATTTGGAAGAAGAATCTTAAATTGCGAAAGACGAGAGACTGGGAAAAAATGGACAATGCTTTTGGTAGAGGTGCTTCAAAGAAAAAAAAGTAGCAATATTTGGTATAATATACTTGTTTAGCAAGGGCGCATAGCTCAGTGGTAGTAGCGCTGATCTTATAAGTCAGAGGTCCATGGTTCGATCCCATGTGCGCCCACCCAGAAAGAGTTGATGAGGTGGCGCAAGCCGCGAATGGCCACGCGGCGAGCGCCGAGAAGCCTGTTTTATACACACACGAAAGCTGCCGATTATTTAAAGAGTAGTCCGAGCCGACTTTTTTCCCGATTGAACAAAGTTCATCGGGATTATTTTTTGCGCGCGCGATTTTGGCCGTCGAAACGGCCACCTCTATGAATTCTCTCATTAGTCCGAGCCACTCATTTCCGTTTTTAGAAACACTATTCATTTCCGCTTTTAATTTTATTTTCATTTCGACAAGTTTGTTCTTTTTGTCTTGGTAAACCTGAGGCTCAATTATTTGGTCAAGAAAGCCTTCAAGTAACCGATCAAGTTTTTGATCAGTTTCTGTAATCTGAGAAGAAATTTTAGAAATAGTAGTCTCACTATTTTCTTTTTGCTCTGTTTCTTCTTGGTCTAGTTTTTTCAACCAAGGTTTAACCCATGAAGTGGGTAAACTAGCTTTAGCAACAATTGTCCTCAATTGTTGTTCTAAAATTTCTTCTCTTAAATAGCCTTGACTACAATTTCCTTTCTTTTTAGTACAGCGGTAGTAAATATAGTTAACATCACCACGGGTGGTAGGGAAGCACTTGTGTTTGACTTCTGCAGTTATTGAACAGCCACATTCGGCGCATTTGGCAAGACCAAGAAAAACAAAATTATGATTTCTAGGCTTCGGATGTTCTCTTGCCTCAAGTATTTTTTGAACTTTATTGAAAACTTCAGGATCAATAAATAGTTTGTGGCTTCCTTCAAAAGTTTCACCGCCGAAGTTTATGATTCCAATGTAAAACTTATTACTCAAAATCCTTTTAACTGTATCTAAATGCAACATTTTTCCATTGTATCTAGTGATTCCAAACTTTTGGAAAAATTTTGCAATATCAGCAAAAGAGTTTTCGCCATTGGCGAAAATCTCAAATGCTTTTCTGACGATTTTAGATTTTACAGGGTCAACTTCTATCGTCCTCAATCTTGGTTCATTTAGATAGCCATACGTAGCCTTGTTTGGCAGAACTCCCTTCCTTAGTTTTTGCCTGTTTCCTCTCTTTACATTTTCAGAAAGATTATCTACATAATATTTGCTCTGGGAAAATGCGATTGAAAGCATGAATTTGCCTTGCGGGGTGTTTTCAAACCAAAATGTGGGAAACTTTAGATCAATTATTTTCCCAGTATCTAGTAAATAGATAATCTTTCCTCCATCTATGGAGTTTCTTGCAAGCCTGTCTGCGTGCCAAGCCAAAATTCCATTTGTTTCACCTTTTTCAATTTTTTCTATTACTTGGTTAAAAACACTTCTTCCTGGAATTTTGGCTGTTCTAGCCTCTACCAGAAATTCAGTAACATGCAATTTTTCTCTTACTGCAAATTCTTTTAACTCGGCAATTTGTGATTCGATGGACAAAACTTGTTTCTCTTTCTCATCTGTTGATTTTCGGCAGTAGGCAATGTATTTAATCATGGTTTTTGTCTTTCTCAATTTTTGCATTTTCTTTTTTCTCTTTAATCCGGCAGCTTTCGTGTGTGTATAAAACAGGCTTCTCGGCGCTCGCCGCGTGGCCATTCGCGGCTTGCGCCACCTCATCAACTCTTTCTGGGTGGACTCTTTACGAACAAATTCGGACTGATTTCAAAAACGTATCGTCTTAGCTCCGACCCCGCTTCGCGTTGGCTCTCCGCAAAAGTCGGCTCGGACACCGCCGTTAGGCGAAAAAGAAAAATGTAAAAATTGTTAATGTTCCTGTCTAAATTTAAATGGCGCATCCGGTGGAACCAACTAAGAATTGCTTCTTGTTGTCCGAATGCGCCATCAAAAAAAGCAATTCCTTTAAAAGTTGGTTCCAATTATTAATTTACGCTGTTTTATAAATATTTCAACTATGTTTTATTGAATCAATCTTAGGCTATAATGTGTTTACATGGATAAATTTATTGACGAATCACGTAAGATTCAAGAAAGGTTTCCCAAAGAAGATCGTATAGAAGTTGGTAGTGATGGTTGGCTTTCGCCGAAGGGAAATTACTACAAAGTCAAGCCAGACGAACACGATGAATCCGCCACTTATTTAACTTCTAACTCTGATGAAGTCAAAACACTGGTCAAACAAACACTGGAGACATGGGATTACTACAGGTATCAAGATTTGAATGCCCGAGAAAAACTAGCAAAATTAGGATTTATTTTAATTCGTGGGCAAATTCTACGGTCTGAAGATGCAACAAATTTTACACCTGAGCAACTACAAAAGATTACAGAAGCAGGAATAAGAGTGATAAGTGCATTTGATGGAGCAGTTGACTATCCAACAAAAACAATATTGCAAAAAGTTACCTCAATCGCCGAAGGCATAGAAAAAGCTGATGATGTGGCAGATCTCCAAGCCCATCTCAACGATTTAGAATTGGGCAAAGTGGGTCGTGCTTACGATGATCAATTTAGAGAAAAAACAATGAACGATATAAAAAGATTTGTAAGATCACCACTTAAAACAACAATAAATGATAATCAGTTTTGGGATTCAAAAGGAAAAGAGCATGAGATTCTTTCGTCTGGTATTTTCGACTACTTATCACAAGGTTTTTTGGATGAGATGGAAATGGATTTAGGGAGATCTTTATATAAATTTAGGGTGATAGATTTTGGATCGTGTAAATTGTTAGTTCAAAGAGAGGAATATTACCATGATGGACTGTCGTGGGGTATGAGTGGAGATACTAATAATTATATTTCCATGTCTGTAGTTGATGAAAAATCAATTCGTCAAAAATTATCAAAACTTATAGGTGACAGGGGCAGCCTGTATAAAGATACTCCCAAGATAAAAACTGGATCTGGCGGTTATTTTTCTGAAGTTATTACAGACATTAGTACATAATTTTTTAGTTCGGCGAAGCCGAACAAATCGCGCGCGTTCTGGCAAAAAAATAAGCGGAGGCCACGCGAAGCGGGGCCGGAGCTAAGACGATACGTTTTTGAAATCAGTCCGAATTTGTTCGTAAAGAGTCCACTAAAGTAAGACCTGCCTGCCGGCAGGCAGGGGTCCCTGGTGAATAACCCTCGTATGACGAGGTCGAATCCATGTGCGTCCACATAAATGTTAAAAAAAATGTTAATTACAAAAAATACTTCACCGCAAGATTTGTCTGAATACATAAAAAACCTTCGTGAACAAAAGGGGAAAGAGGGTGAGGTTTTGGAAGTTATAAATTCAGCCCTTGGGTTTGGTCACGACTTTGTGGTAAATCTATTTTGGGAGGAAGCACTAACTTACCAACACGTGGTCATGAATGATTCTTCAAACAGAAAAGCTCTTTTAAAGATGCAAGAATCTATCCTGAAAGGTAAGTTTTATATTACAAAATACAAGCTGGTTCATTGGAATAGTCGTTTATACAGATTTCTCGGCAGGCATTCTGATTACAAGGGAGAATATAAAAAGTCGGTCAATTACTATAAAAAAGCACTAAAATTTTATAAATCAGACCCTGACATAAAATTGGGTTTACCTAGAAACTTAGAGTTGGAAGCATTTTTGTCATTTTCACTTATCATGTCAGGAAGTTTTGACAAGGGTTGCAAGTTAGCAAAAACTACATACAGTAAATTTTTTGAAACCAAAGAAGGTAAAAATTTAAAAAAGTTAGACAATCAAACGTGGGGGATATGGATGAGTGGAATAACCATACGGACAATTGGAGCATTTTTAGACAAAAAGTTGTTATTTAACAGAAAAGAATTTAGATCTTGGCTGAGTGAAACTGAAAAGTTTTTAAAACCAACCAGTCTTTTTTCATACAGACTGGGTGAAATAGAAAATTTAAAATTGAAACTTTTTTCTGATTAGAAGAAAAATTATAATCTTGCTAATTGTCCAATAACCTCTCTTGAATTACTTGATGTGTTAAATGGACAATCTATTTTATAACATATGGCAGATTTTCTATCGTAATTGATCAATATAGTGGGACTCCTCAGTGTCCCGTCTAATCCTCCATCTTTGGTGGGAACACACAATGCCAGCAAAACACTTTGGTTATCGTGGGCAACAGCCAGTTTTCTGTTTGCACAATTTGTTATTTCTATTTCACTCATTTTTTAGAGCTCGGTTAATGTTTGTTTTTTGCCTGATTCTTTTGTGTTTGCAAGCTCCAAGTAACGCTCTGTAGTGGATAGTCTTTTGTGTCCTGATACTTGTGAGAGAAGAACAAGATCAACTCCTGCTTTTATGTTTTCAACCATGAAAGTGGTTCTGATGTCATTAACTGAATATTTTGGTAGTTCTGCTCTTTGGATATACCTGTCTACGGCTGCTCGAATGTTTCTAACAGCTAATGGCTTTCCAGTTTTACTTATAAACACATATTCAGATTCTATTTTTGGTCTTGTTGGAACATATTCTTTCAGTGCAGTTTGGGCAACAGAGTTCATAGGAATTGTTCTTTGTGGTTGTGTGGCATGACTTTGGACCGTCATTTGACCATCTTTAACATCTTTTAGTTTCAGGTTGGCAACTTCTGAAATACGAAGACCAGTTTGCAAGATGAGCTCAATTATTGCAGAAATCCTCGGATCTGAGCGAACTGCATCACGAAGAGCTCTGTATTCTAGGGGAGTTAAAAATTTAGGCAATGCAACCTCAATTTTAGGATGTGTTACTGCTTTTGAAAGATCAGTAGTCAATTTACCTTCAGATACTAAAAATCTAAAAAATGACTTAACTGCATTGAGCTTACGTGAGACTGATTTTGGAGTGTATTTTTGTGCCAAAAGTGTATCTCTGAAAATATCTAAATCTTCAGTTTTAATTTTGTCTGCAGTGGCAATTTCTTTTTTTGTTAAAAATTCCACTAACTGATCCAGGTCAGACCTGTATGCAAGTATTGTTGCGGGGGATCTACCTTTATCTTCTAAATCCTTCAAGAAGGCTGGGACTAAGCTTTTTACTATATCTTGTGTCATAATTAATTCTTTAGGTATTATACAGTGAAACAGAAATTAGTCAACATTATGGGTTCAGTAGTTCCAATAGTATTTTTATTTGTTTTATCAGGCTCGTTTATTAAAAGCATAAAAAGAGACCATCAAGCCAAGCTGCTTATACAAAAAACAGAAAATAAGCTCCAAAAGGCAAAAAAAGAAAATGAAGAATTAGAAAGTACTCTTGAGTTCACACAAAGTGAACAATTTATAGAAGAACAGCTCAGAAATAAACTGGGGCTCGCTAAAGAAGGGGAGATAGTACTAGTTTTACCTGACGATGAAACTTTAAAAAAATTAGCTCCAACCATACCAGAGGAACAAGAAGAAAAACCCCTGCCTAACTGGAAAAAGTGGATGAATTTGTTTTTGTAGTTTTTTTGTGCCAGCGACTGGAATCGAACCAGTGACCTATCGCTTATGAAACGATCGCTACTAACCACTGAGCTACGCTGGCGTAATCGTGTTGTGTCAAATCTGACATATGACCAATTGATCTATTGTTGTCTAGATAATGATAAACCTTTAATCAGCCCTAGCATTTTATAATAAAGATCGCCAGGTTTCAAAATTACAACATCTAGTGTACCAAAATGATTGTCGTGATTTTCATATATTTTAGCATTTACAACTCTTTTGAAGCTAGTTTTGCGAAAATTTGACATCGGTACTCCGGTAATATCTGACCAGTATTTTCTGACGATAGTTTCTCTTTTTTCATGACTTTGGTTTATTCCAACTCTTAATGATAATCTTTTGGGACCAAGATTGAAAAATTTTGAGTACCAAGAGATCATAAATTTGATCATTTCTGGGTCGGAGTTACAAATTCCTAACTTACGAGTTTTTTTGGAACCCTCTTCCCAATAAAGTGCAATTCCTGCAGAGAAAAATTCTTGATCTGTGATATTTTTGAATTTTTTTATCCCCTTCTTTTCCATTTCTCGTATGGTGTTTAATCTTTTATTTTTTTGTGCTAAAGACCCTCTGAGTCTACCGAGCTCTGCACCTTTAATTCTCCGTTGTTTTAAGGATTCCATGTGTTCCACAGTAAGGATGATGTCTCTGACCCAAAGACTTACAGAGCTTTTACTTACGCCCAATTTTTTAGTGATTACTCTCACACTTTCACCATTGGACCTCATTTTTCTAGCCTCAATACGTTTTTGTGATTTTGCCATACCTACAGTAAATATTACGTACTTCTATAATACTATGGTTCGAATTATGTTGTCAATATTTGTTCTATCGTGTACAATACCATTGTTCTTTAAACATACATGCGGGGTAGTGTACGGCTGCACGTGAGGCTCAAAATGGGCCGCTTTATTAGTAATTTTTAAGCAGAATTTGGCTATATCAGGGAAATCCTTTTTTTAAAGGGCTATCCTGAGGGAAGTCTCCATAAAGGATGGATGACCCCGCAGAGACTACACGCCGAACCCCTGATTATTTCAGGGTGATGATATAGTCCGACACTCCAAGTAATTGGAGATTACAGTTTGCATAATCTCACAGACTGGGTTCAACTCCCAGCCCCGCAACAGATTCGACTTCGCAAAGCGAAGGAGAACCTTTCCTGAAGGAATATTTGCGAAGCAAAATATGGCTCGAAAGACGTTTTTTTTCCGCTTTGCTCCGCTCACTGCAAGCTATTGCGAAAAAGTGTCCTCAGCCTTCCGAAGACATAAGAACAAATTATCCCCAAGAACTGATTTCTTATTTCTTCCAACCCTTGCAACAAAAAAATAAATCCGCCACTTTCGGCGGATTTTTGTTGGATGAAGCAAAAATCTTGACGGCTTTTAAGCCGTTGCGGTTTGTTGTAGAATACAAGTATGTCAAAAAGAAGAGTATTGTCAGGCATAAGAGCAACAGGAAGGCTTCATTTGGGTAATTACTTAGGTGCTGTGAAAGGTATGGTTGAATTGGAAGAAAGTGATAAATATGAAACGCTTTATATGGTTGCTGATCTTCATAGTTTAACTACACCGTATGACAAAGAAAAACTACAAGAGAATGTTAAAAATGTGGTTTTGGATTATTTATCAGCAGGGATTAATCCTGAAAAATCTACAATTTTCATTCAATCCCAGGTTCCAGAGCACACAGAACTTTTTTATCTTTTTTCAACCGTTGTTTCACTGGCACGCATGATGCACCTTCCTACATACAAGGAAAAAATAGCACAACACCCTAAAAGTTCTACTGTGGCCCTTCTTAATTATCCAGTGTTAATGGCATCTGACATACTGATATATAAAGCAGGACTAGTTCCAGTTGGTATTGATCAAGAACCGCATTTAGAAATTGCACGCGAAATTGCAAGAAAAATGAATGCAACATATGGCTTGGACTTTTTAGAGCCAAAAAGGTTTGCAACAAAAGGAGAATATGTTCCATCCCTCACTGGAGAAGGTAAGATGAGTAAGTCAGTTGATGGTAGTTTTATTAATTTAACTGATGATTTGGAAGCTATAAAGAAAAAATTATCAAAAGTTCCAACTGACAGTGGAGCGGGCGATATGTTACCAAAAGAGGGGGGAGTTGCAACCCTGTTCACCTTAATTGAATTATTTCAGGGAACAAATGAAAGAATTAAATATGAAGAACAATATATAGGTAGTGGAATTAAGTACTCGGAGTTAAAAGAAAAATTAAGTGAAGCAATTTATGAGGACCTCAAACCAATACAAGAAAAGCGATCAGAACTTGAAAGTGATCCTGAATATGTGGATAAAGTAATAAAAGAAGGAGCAGAAAAAGCAAGAAAGATTGCCTCTGAAACTTTAAAAGAGGTAAAACAAAAAATGGGTTTGGGGTAAATTTTATCTGTAGGGTTGATTTTGGCGAGTGACACTAAATCCTTCTGGTTTTTCATCACAACCTTCACAAGAAATTTCTAAAGGACCTTTCTCCTGTGTCATGGGATCACTCAATTCTACGAATCGTGGAGTAAAGAACCCTGTGCCACAACTGTCAATACACAAACCAGTTGAGGGGTCGTAATTAACCTTACCCTGCCCCTTGTCACACATTTGTGCTAAATCGTATTCTTTTGCCATATTACGGGTGATTATATGTAATTACTATAGTAGAATCAATAATATATAAACATGGATCAAATTTCATTTGACGATTTTCAAAAAATAGACATGAGAATTGGAACTGTGGTGGAGGCAGAAGTTCCTGTGTGGAGCCATTGGGTTATGAAATTAATAGTTGATTTAGGTGAAGAAATAGGCACAAAAACTGCATTTTCAGGAATTATGAAGTTTTTTGATGCTAAAGATCTGCAAGGCAAACAATTTCCATTTGTAGTTAATATGAAGCCAAAAACAATTGGGCCTGAAAAAGAGTTGTCAGAAGTAATGATGATAATGGCTGTGGAGAAGGACGATGAGGAAACTGCTCCTGTTTTATTTAAATTATCTAAAAAAGTTCCCAACGGCACAAAAGTTGCTTAATTTTTTGTGGTATAAATTTGTGCTATACTCAACCTCGTATGAAATCAGACAAACCTAAAAGTTCCAGAAAAGACAAGAAAAAATTAGTTGTTACAAAAAACTCTAAAAGACCAGTTGCTCCTAAAACTTCTAAAACGAAAAAGGCAGTAATAATGAGAGTGAACATTTGGACAGTTGTTTTTACACTTCTACTTGTAATGTTTATGCTCCCTGGCCTTTTGTCATTTTTTGGTTTGGCTGCAACTGGTGAGAAGTTAGATTTATCAGTTGTTATGTCTGACATAAAAGAAGAAAGAATTGAAAAAATTATTGTTGAAGACGAAAAGGTTCTTGTTGAATACAAGGACGGATCTGCAAAGTTTACTGTAAAAGAGCAAGGGGAGAGTTTAAATGAACTTTTAGAAAAATCCGAAATTGACCCAACAACTGTAAATTACGAGGTAATTGATCAAACTGCTGCAAAAGCAGTTGCTGAAATAGTTGGGATACTTCTCCCAGTAATTCTTCTCGGGGGACTATTTTTCTTTTTGATGAAAAAGCAAACCAAAGGTGCACAGGATATATTTTCTTTTGGAAGGAGCAAAGCCAAGATATTTGCAAAAGGAAAACAGGATGTTTCTTTTGATGATGTTGCCGGAGTAGATGAAGCAAAAAAGGAATTAGTAGAAGTTGTAGACTTTTTGAAACGTCCTGAAAAATACCGAAAAATAGGTGCAAGAACCCCCAAAGGAGTACTTTTATTCGGGCCTTCAGGAGTTGGAAAAACTTTACTAGCAAAAGCTGTTGCAGGAGAAGCCAATGTTCCATTTTTCTCAATGGCGGGGTCTGAATTTATGGAAATGTTGGTAGGAATTGGAGCTTCAAGAGTTAGGGATCTTTTTAAGCAAGCAAAAGCCTCTTCTCCTTCAATTATATTTATTGATGAAATTGACGCAATAGGAAGACAACGTGGTAGGTCTGGAATGGTGGGGGGGCACGATGAAAGAGAACAAACCTTGAATCAAATATTGGTTGAAATGGATGGGTTTACTCCTAATGAATCAGTAATAGTACTAGCAGCCACTAATAGAGGAGATCTTCTGGATCCCGCTCTTCTTCGGCCAGGAAGATTTGACAGAAGAGTTACTTTGGATATGCCAGATAAAGAAGGAAGAGGAGATATATTAAAAATACATGCAAAGGGGAAAAGTTTTGGAAAAAGCATTCAATGGGGAAGAGTTGCAGATAGAACAGTGGGTTTTTCGGGAGCTGACCTGGAAAACATGCTCAATGAAGCTGCCATTTATGCTGCAAGAACTGGGAAAAGTGAAATTACAATGGAAGACATTGAAGAAGCATCCACTAAAGTAAAACTGGGTCCTGCGAAGAAAAGGTTGCAAAGCAAAGAAGACAAAAAAATCACTGCTTACCATGAAGGCGGCCATGCTATAGCAACTCACTTTACTCCAAACATGGATCCTGTTCACAGAATTTCAATAGTGGCCAGGGGTATGAGTTTGGGCCACACTCTAATTCCACCTGCTGCAGATAGATCCCATGACACAAAAACAAGACTAATGGGACAAATTGTAGCAATGTTAGGAGGAAGAGTTGCAGAACAGGAAGTATTTTCAGAAATGACTTCAGGAGCCTCCAATGATATTGCTCAAGCTACAAGAATAGCTAGGGCAATGGTAATTGAGTGGGGAATGAGCAGCCTAGGACCTATTAATTTTGGGGCTGATTCAGGTTTAGGGGACTTCGGACAAATGGAGTGGTACAAGGAAAACACTGTTTCACCTGCCATGCAAGAGAAAATTGACCTAGAAGTTAAAAAGATTATTGATACTGGTTATAAAGAGGCTGAAAAGTTAGTAATTAAACACAGAAAACTTCTAGATAAGGTAGCTGAAAAGTTAATAAAAATAGAAACTATAGATAGAGGGCAATTTGAAAAAATTGTTGGCAAAAAGATTAATGGAGGCAATGGAAAATTTTGACTTTTCTTCTTAGAAAGCCAAGCTTCCAATTACAGCAATAGTCACAAATTTAATAGTTTTTCCAATGAAAGTGGCAGTTAAAAATTTATAGAGAGGGTATTTTGTAACTCCTGAGATAATTCCAGCAAGATCAAAAAGAGGATTTGGTATAGCTGCCAGAACACTTATGGTTAAAAATCCACTCTTGTGCATCCACTTTTTAATCTTTTTGTATTTTTTTGTTTCTTTGACTACTGCAGTTCCTCCATGTCCTGCCAGAAAACCAGTTAGTTCACCTATTGTTGCTCCAGCTGCTGTTATTACTCCTACTAGGTAAGGATTGAAAACTGACCCTCCCACGAAAGCTGTGACAACAACAGGAGCTGGGATTACTATTGTTGCGTTACCCAATATACTTATAAAAAAAATTCCCAGTAGCCCAAATTCTTTTAAGTTGGCTAAATCGTTTCGAAAGTAAATGATTCCTCCGCTTATAAGCAAAGACAGGACAATAAACCCATACTTAGTTAGTTTTTCTTTTTTCATATATTTTAGTCTACAATCTACACAGTGCAAAAAAAACTAGTAATAATTGATGGTAATGCCATAATGCACAGGGCGTTTCATGCAATTCCAAACTTAACTACACCGAAAGGAAAACCAATTAATGCTGTGTATGGGCTTGTTTCAATGCTGATTAGTATCACACAAAACTTAAAGCCAACTCACTTGGTGGTGTGTTTTGATGAAAAAAAACCAACATTCAGGCATTTAGAGTTTAAGCAGTATCAATCCCACAGACCAGAAACAGATAAAAATTTAATTAGTCAGTTTGAAAAAGCTCGTGAATTTTTAAAAAGATCAAGAGTCCCTGTTTACTCAAAAAGGGGGTTCGAGGCAGATGATTTAATCGGGACAATTTCAAAACTTTCGGTGAGAAAGCCAAATAATTTTGATGAGGTTGTAATTGTTACTGGAGACAAGGATATCCTGCAGCTTGTGAATGACAAAGTTAGCTTGTTCATGCCAATTAAGGGTCTTTCAAATGGGATTATATTTGGAAGCAAAGAAACAAAAGAAAAATTGGGAGTAACCCCAAACCAAATTGTAGATTATAAAGGCCTAGTTGGAGACCCTTCTGACAACTACAAGGGGGTAGTGGGGATTGGTCCTAAAACTGCAAACACCCTATTGGACGAATACGGAGATTATAAAAATATATATAAAAATATAAA
>JADHUT010000019.1 GCA_016784385.1 Candidatus Microgenomates bacterium
TGGGCATGGGGAGTTTCTGACTTTTCTTGGATTGTAAGAAACTATCTGCTGGATACCAAGATTCCTTTCTGGGATAAAACAATGAGGCTCATTCATGTAATATGGGCCCATTTCTTATGGCCCGTTAACTGGTTTATTATAACAATAGGTATTACTCTTCCAACATTAATCAATCCTGCATTTGGTAGAACCACTCTGGGGTTCATGGTTCCAAAAGTGTCATCCTACATATTAACTACTGCTCTGGCCTTCCTTGCAATTTCAATTATTATCGACAACATTTATAAACCAAAAAGACCAAAGGGCGTGTCTATATTTAAAACAATCTTCATGCCATTTGAGTTCATACTTCTACCGATTGCGGCATTTTTCTTCTCAGCACTTCCAGGTCTTGATGCTCACACAAGACTGATGCTTGGAAAATATATTGAATATAAAGTAACTGAAAAGGTTTAAGTCTTGTGTGTTATATTTAATACATGACGACTGCCTTTAACCAATCAATCTGGGGCGACGAAGGATTTTCCGCTATTCTCTCAATGAAATCTCTTCCTGACCTTATCAATACAATCTCAAAAGATACTTCTCCCCCGCTCTGGAATCTATTTGAATGGAGTGCATTTAAAATCTTTGGGGCCAGTGAAATTGTCATCAGATCTCTATCACTGACCTTTTTTCTGATAACTATCTTTTTTGTTTTTTTAATAACAAAGAAACTTTGGGACAAAAAAACAGCCGTCTTGGCATCAGTATTAACTTTTTTAAACCCTTTCTTTTTTATATACGCATTTGAAGGAAGAATGTATTCCATTATGGCTGCGGGGGTAGCCGGTTCAATGTATTTTTTCCTAAAAAGAAAATGGACCCCGTATGTTATTTTTACTCTCTGGGCTCTATATTCTCATCATTTTGCAATTTTTGCAGTAATTTTTCAAGGATTCTGGTTTTTGTATGAATATTTCTTTGGAGAAAGAAAAAAAATAAAAGGAGCTTTCAAAGCCTTCATTGCGGTGGCAATAGGCTACAGTCCATGGCTACTACCTCTTTATAATCAAACAAAAATGGTCGGAGGTGGGTTTTGGTTAGCAACACCAACAACAACCGACCTTAGAAACGTCCTTTTTGATTATTTGGGTGAGGGTATAAAACACAAACTTACAGAAAGTGCTCGAATCCTTGTACTGGCAGCCCTCGCTCTTAGAGCTTGGGAGAAAGATATTAAAAAAACATTTTTTCTAGCCCTTTGGTTTTTATTCCCAATTTTAGCAACTTGGCTGATATCTCAACAGTTCTCCCCTATTTTTTATAACAGATACCTACTGTACACGATTCCTGGAGCCATGATTCTATTGGCATCAAATAGAAGAAAATTGTTTAATTTTCTAATTGCAATAATCATCCTTCTTTTCGTCATCATAGACTGGAATTATTTCGTTAATCCTTCCAAAATTCCATTTAAAGATCTCGCTGTTTATGTAAAACAAACACAAACAGAAAAAAGTTTAATTATTAACGAAGATGCAGGAAGCCATAAACTCTGGGAATCAAAATTCTACAACATTCCTGCACCAATATATAATCCAACAAAGGAAGAATTACCATATTTTGTAGGAACTGCACTAATGGAAGATAGTGATTTTATTAGTGAAATACCAATGAGTACAGATAAGTTGGGTATTATTACTTACAAGGATGGAGACGAGGTTGAAAAAAGATTTAAAAAGTTCTCACTCATGGAAGAAAAGAGATTTGGTGAACTTAACTTTGTTTGGTTGGTTAGAGACTAATCTTTGTATGTTGTCATGCCCACCAGTCACTAAAACTGTTTCGTCTTTATTTGTGCTAGAATTATATTAGTATGAATTTTTGGGACAAGACCAAACAACTAATTTCCAAAATAGACACCCCTGTTTGGTTGGAAATATTTTTCGTCGTCATAATACTTTTGCGTATTCCCAGCTTTTTTGAACCTTTCAATTATGGTGACGAAATGATTTACCTAACACTTGGCCAAGGGATCAGGCAGGGTGTACCTCTCTATCTAGGACTGCATGACAACAAACCCCCTCTTCTTTATATCATGGCAGCAATCGCTGGAAATTTATTCTGGTTTAAAACACTTTTAGCAGCCTTCAATTTGGCTGCAATCTATCTCTTTTGGAAACTTACAAAACTCCTTTCTCCTAAAAACAACCTATTCCAAAAAATTTCCACAATAATTTTTGGTATTTTTTCAACTTTTCCTCTTTTGGAAGGAAACATTGCAAATGCAGAAAATTTCATGGCAGTTCCTACTCTTTTAGCTTTTGTATATGTATTTTCTAAAAAAGAAAACTTTAAAAGGACCTTCTTTATTGGCTTCCTGTTCTCACTGGCCTCACTTTTTAAAATAGTTGCAGCTTTTGATATTTTAGGACTTTTAGCTTTTTGGTTAATACTTTCTAAGAGAAAGAATTTTGTCGAACTTGTTAAAAAGGTTGTGGTTCTGTCAATTGGTTTTTTGATTCCAATAGCGGCAACATTTGTCTGGTACTGGCTACGAGGAGCACTACCTGAATACATAGTTGCTGCATATCTACAAAACGTCGGTTATGTCAGCAGTTGGAGGCCTTCTGATGTGGCAAAACCATTTTTAGAAAAAAATGCCCCCTTGTTAATTAGAGCTTCTGTTATGTTTTTCGGATTCGGAATTTTATATGCTTTTCGCAAAAAACTTTCAAAACAGTTTGTTTTTGTATCTGCCTGGCTATTGGCCTCACTTTTTGCAGTTGCACTATCTGAAAGACCATACCCTCATTATTTATTACAATCTCTTCCTCCAATATCTTTACTTCTAGGGATGCTGTTTACTTATAAAAACTTTGAACAAAGTCTAGTGGTAATACCATTAACACTGGCATTTTTTGTACCTTTTTACTTCAATTTTTGGTACTACCAAACAGGTTCTTATTACCTACGATTTGTTAACTTTGCAACCAAAAGAATTGATAAACAAGAATACTTAACTGGTTTTTCATCAACAACTCCTCGAAATTACAAGATAGCAAATTTTTTGATTCAATCTAGTAAACCAAGTGATAAAATTTTTGTCTGGAGCGGCGATTCCTCGACCATATACGCTCTTTCAAGAAGGCTTCCTCCAACTAAGTACGTAGCAGGATACCACTTTATAGATTTTTCAAGCAAAGAAGAAACCTTGAAAATATTATCCAATAACTTGCCAAAATTTGTTATTATCACACCAGATTCCTTTGAGTTTAATGAGTTAAAAACTTTTGTAAGTGATAACTACTACCTAATATCCGAAATCGATTCGGCGGAAATATGGTTAAAACTAAACAATGGCATCTAAAATAACCAGGACCAAATTCAAAAAAGAATTTAATCAAAAAAAGGAAAAGTTCGAAAGACTTCCTTTGAAAAAATTCTATATCTTTTCATTTTTTCTAAATATCATAGTTCTTGTTGCGGCACTTCTTTCTAAATATATTCTTCCTCCAGAAATACCTTTGTTTTACGGCCTTCCCCAAAGCTCGCAGCAAATATCTTCTTCGTATTTTTTGTTTATTCCTTCTTTAGTCTCACTTGCGTTAACTGTTGTTAATGCATACCTTTCTATCTTTGTTGATAACACATATCTTAAAAAGGTGTTGGCCTTCTCTACGATATTAATTTCAATCTTGTCGACGCTAACAACACTTAAAATTATATTCCTGGTAGGGAGCATATAATTATGGTGCAAGACTTATTAAACCTTCTTATTAAACCTCTTGTGGTATCAACACTGGTAGCTTTCCTGTCTACCCCAGTCATTATAAAGCTTGCCAGCAAACTAAAGATAATCGATGACCCTAAAGGCAAAAATCACCCTAAAATAATCCATTCAAAACCAATCCCAAGAGGTGGTGGAATACCTATATTATTAGCTGTTACCACAACTCTTCTTATTTTTGTTCCAATAGATAAACACATCATCGCAATACTAGTCGGTGCCCTAGTTGTTACAATAATGGGTTTTTTGGATGACAGATTTGATTTAAGTCCATATATTCGACTTGCTTTAGGATTTATCGCAGCCTTGATTCCAATATCGGCTGGAATTGGAATAAGTTTTATATCCAATCCACTGGGGGGAACTTTAATTTTTTCTAGTTTTTTAGTGTCCAGTATTTTTTCAATACTTTGGATAGTTTTTTTAATGAACATATTAAACATGGGAGCAAAAGGTGTAGACGGACAACTTTCAGGTGTGGTTGTAATAGCAGCATTCACAATTGCAGCACTTTCTCTGTTTTATTCAGCTGACATAACTCAATGGCCAGTGATAATACTTGCAGTTGTCACAGCTGGCTCATTTTTGGGCTTTTTGTTTTGGCACAAATATCCTCAAAAAATAATGCCTGGTTATGGTGGAGCTACACTGGCAGGATATTTACTTGGTATTGCCTCAATCCTATCAACTACAAAGGTAGGAACCTTGATGGTTGTATTGGGAGTACCACTGATTGACACTGGATACACAATTCTCAGAAGAATTATGTCTGGCAAATCACCCGTCTGGGGTGATGCAGGACATCTTCATCACAGACTACTGGACGCAGGTCTTAGCAAAAGACAAGTAGCTCAAGTGTACTGGTCTACAACTGCAATACTTGGAATACTGGCTCTTAATTTGAATAGCCAGTATAAGTTCTATACAATGATCGGTGTAGGATTATCTTTAGGAGGTCTAATACTATGGCTAGCTTACCGATCCAAATAATTAAATCAGCAAGGCCCATCCATTGGGTCAAAAATTTCGCACTTTTTGCTGCACTCCTCTTAACTGGTACTTTGTTTGAGACTGGTTTGTTTGTTGATGTCACATGGGCTTTCGTAGCATTTTCTTTTGCAACCTCTGCAACATATATATTCAACGACCTGATGGATATAAAAGCAGATCAAATTCATCCAATCAAAAAGAGTAGGCCAATTGCATCAGGAGATTTACCAAAACCAATAGCTTTATTTGTTCTTGTAGGCTTGGTACTTCTTTCTTTACTGATATCTACTCAACTCAACCAGTTATTCACTGCACTAATATTTGCTTACTTGGCTTTGCAATTTCTTTACAGTTTGGGACTAAAAAATTTACACGTAATTGATATTTTAATTATCGCCACAGGATTCATAATAAGAGTCTATGCTGGAGCATTTGTTATAAATGCTCATCTTTCTGTTTGGTTTTTACTTTGTGTTGTGTCAGTTTCTCTATTTTTGGCAGCTGGAAAAAGGAGAGCAGAGTTAAACCTCATTGAAGCATTCAAAGGGGCTACTCGAAAGTCTTTGGGTAAATATAAAAAAGAACTACTAAACTCATATGTGACCATGTTTGGTAATGCAGCCTGGATGAGCTGGAGCTTGTACACTTTTTTTGAAAGCCCAAAGGCTTCCTTGGATTTCTGGTTAGTCCTAGCAGAACTATCTAGAGCTACCACTATTAATAAACTTATGATGTTAACAATTCCTGTGGTTATTTTTGGAATTATGCGTTATGAAGCTCTGATTTTTGAAGGAAAAACAGAAGCTCCTGAAAAACTACTCCTTACTGACAAAGGTCTCTTAATAGCAATTGGTTTGTGGACAGCTCTGGTTTATTGGATACTATATTCCGGTGTATCAGTCACTGGGATTTAATAAAGAATATTCACCACTCACCCACCCTTCAATTTCACTGCTTTCTCCCTCATGTGTGTCCAATACCACTTTTATTTTGTACCAAGCGTTATCTTCACTTATTTGCAAAACATCGTAAACTTCCCCAGGTGAAACTTGGCCGACAACAACAGAATTTATAACTGACTCTTCCCTTACTCTCAAAAACCCAACTCCAGTATCTGATATCTCTATACTTCCCAGGTTTTGTGTGTTTTCAGATAAAACTGGCGGCAAGGTTGGTTCTGGATTAGTGTCTTTGGGTAACTTTACAACCGCAGTCAGTTTGTAACCTTTATATATCCTAATTGGCAATGACTTGTCCAAATGCCCCAAACTAGAAATCAAAAGCTGATGGTCACCAGCACTCACTTTTGTTCTAATTGGAGCAAAACCAATAGCCTTACCTCCTATGAAAATTTGGGCGTGGTTTGGGACTGACACGACTGTAATTAATGATTCATCCCCTCCTATTTTTTCAAATGAAACAGTAATTCCACTAGATAAATCTTTGTCCAAATTGAAAGTTCTTTTAATAATTGTCTTTACACCTGGCTCCAGGTTAACTTTAGTTTCATAATCATCCAACTCTTGCCCCTCTAGCACATTTGGTACCAACTGAATAAGTACTTCACCCGCCTGCCTGTTTACCTCATACGGAGTACTTCCCACCATAGCACCATCTATATACACCTCAGATGTCGGTTCAGTTTCAACAAGAAGTCCCGCCTCTTTTTGCCTAAAAACTCCCAAAGCTACCAATATGGCAAATATTATTAAACCAAGTCCTATTAAAGCCATTGTTGCAACTAATAATTTTTTCTTCATCGCTATTTTTTGAGTTTAACACAAAATTACAGCCTGTTATGGTAAAATTGACCCACTGGCCAGATGGTGAAGTGGAAACACTGTTGTCTGCAAAACAACTATGCGCGAGTTCGATTCTCGCTCTGGCCTCCTACACTACTTCAAAACTTGACTTTTGGGTATTTTATGGGTTAAAATAACCACTCCTGAAAGAATTTTCAGGATTTTTTTTGTTCTGAAAAGAACACCCAATATGAGGAAAATATTTCTCACATTGCCCAAGTATCGCCTTGCTGTCCAGTATAAATTTATAAAAAGGCGTAAGGTAAACGTGGATGAATCCATTATTCCCACACCTAAAACTCTGCGTAAAAAATACAGGGTTGGAGGCTACACAAGACGCTTCTTTAGGCACATCTTTGAGCACAAACGTATAAAAAAATTGCTTGGTGCAAATATGGCCATAATGCTTGTGGCTACTTCACTCATGCCTACATCTACACTAGGTAAAGGTGTTGTGGAAGAAAACACAGTCATAACAAACAGCAATATTCCACTAACTACAGAGAAATCTGTTCAATATCCTGTGCAAAACCTGGTAATTACCCAAGGATACAAGTTTTACCATCCTGGGTTAGACATTGATGGTTTAACTGGAGACAGCATTAATCCTATTAAAAAAGGTATTGTTGTTGAGGTGTCATATTCACGCTTTGCATATGGTAATTCAGTCATAGTTGATCATGGAAATAAACTAACTACTCTTTATGCCCATCTATCTAAAATTGATGTAGAGGAAGGTCAAGAAGTAAACACTCACACTAAACTGGGTGAAATGGGTGCAACGGGAAGATCATTTGGTGACCATTTACATTTAGAGGTTAGGGATCATGGAATTCCTATAAATCCATTTTCAGTTTTACCTAGATAATCATCTATTATCCAAACTTCTCCATAAATACCATGAAGCTATAGTTCTATAAGGCTTCCAGTGTTTTTCTGCAAACTTAGGTGAACCCACCTTGTCCCACTCTCTTTTAGTTACTTTTTCAAACCCCTTTTTTATACCCAAGTCATCAATCGGAAAAACGTCAGGTCGGGCGAGTCCAAACATCAAAAACATCTCTGCAGTCCAATTTCCAATACCTTTTACCTTTGTAAGCTCTTCTATTACTTCCCCGTCATCCAGTTTATTCAATAAACTCAACTTCAGCTCTTTTTTCTCAACCCTACTGGCTAAATCTTTTACATAACTGACCTTTTGCCAAGACAGTCCAGCATCTCTCAATTTTTGATCTTTTATTTTCATAATACTGCTGGGTTCAATTCTTTTGAGCAGTTTTTTAACTCTTCCAAAAATAGTACTTGCTGCTTTTCCTGAAAGCTGTTGGTTTATAATTGCTTCAACCAAATCTTCAAAATATATACTTTTTCTAATAGGTTTAATTGTGCATTTCCCCCACTCCTTGATAAGGGGTGCTATGTGGTTATCTTTTCTTAAAAATTTTTCAGCATCATTCCACATATTTATTTAGTCTTTTTCGCACAAGAAATATTATACCCTTAGAAGCCCATTCCACCCATGCCTGGGTTTGGCATAGCTGGCACATCTTTTTTCTCTTCAGGAATATCTGTTATAAGACCTTCTGTGGTCAGTACCATCATAGCTACAGATGCAGCATTTTGAAGAGCTGATCTGGTTACCTTTACTGGATCTAATACTCCAAACTTAATCATTGAACCAAGCTCTCCTGTGAGTGCATTGTATCCATAATCTTTGTCTTTTTTAGCCAGGATCTTCTTTACTATTACCGCAGAATCTTCTCCTGCATTTTTAATCAACCAATGAATAGGTTGAGCTAATGCTTTGTAAACAATATCTGCTCCAACTTGCTCATCACCTTTTGCAAATTTAATCTGTTTTATGGCTTCCCTAGCTCTAAGTAATGCAGTCTCACCACCTGGAACTACACCTTCTTCCACTGCAGCCTTTGTGGCTCCTACTGCATCTTTTACTCTTTCTTTCTTCTCGTTGAGTTCAATTTCAGTAGTGGCACCAACATTAATTTGTGCGACTCCCCCTGCCAACTTTGCTAGTCTTTCATGAAGTTTTTCTTTGTCAAAGTCGGAGTCAGATTCTTTTATTAGGTTTTTCAAAGATTCTACTCTTTTTGTAATTTCTCCCTTGTCGCCCTTTCCTCCTATTACTCTTGCACTATCTTTGTCTGCCCATACTTTGTCAGCTTGCCCAAGATCGCTTACTTCAATTGTTTCAAATGTCCTTCCTGTATCTTCTGAAACAACAGTTGCACCGGTTAGAGCAGCAATATCTCCCAACATGTCTTTTCTACTATCACCAAACCCTGGAGCTTTAAGAGCCAACACATTGAATGTCCCTCGCAGCTTATTTACAACCAAAGTTGCCAATGCTTCACCCTCAATATCATCAGCAATGATAACCAAGTTTTTGCTTACTTTTACAAATTTTTCCAAGAAAGGCAGTAAATCTGCTATAGCTGCAATCTTTTTGTCTGTAATAAGTAAATATGCATCAGATATTTCAGCTTCCATTTTTTCAGAATTACTCACAAAGTAAGGTGAGGCAAAACCCTTGTCAAATTCCATGCCTTGCTTGTAATCAATATCAATAGTAAGACCTTTCCCATCCTCAACAGTAACTACTCCATCTCTTCCAACCTTTTCTAGAGCTTCTGCTATCTTTTTACCTATTTGTTCATCACCTGCAGAAATAGTTGCAACTTGGGCTATCTCTTCCTGGTTTTTAACTGGCTTACTTTGTTTTTTAAGCTCAACCACCACCCCGTCAACTGCCTTTTCAATACCGCGCTTTATAATCATGGGGTTGGAGCCAGTATCTACTTTTTTCATTCCCAGTGAAGTAATGGTTTGGGCAAGAAGTGTGGAAGTGGTTGTCCCATCACCTGCATTATCATTAGTTTTACTGGCTGCCTCTTTAACTAGTTGTGCACCCATATTTTCGAATGGATCAGGGAGGTCAATCTCTTTTGCAACTGAAACTCCATCATGAACAATACTTGGAGCTCCCCATTTTTTGTCTAAGGCTACATTTCTGCCCTTTGGACCAAGGGTAGTTACAACTGCTTTTGCAACAATATCAATACCGGCTAGTAATTTTTTTCTTGCACTTTTTCCAAATTTTAATTGTTTTGCCATTATTTTGTTTCTA
>JADHUT010000020.1 GCA_016784385.1 Candidatus Microgenomates bacterium
ACAAAGGATTTTTGAGCCTCAGAAGTGGTAGACCGCAACCTGCCACCATGTGTTTTGACCGTGTTGTAGCCCAAATTGTAGTTTGTTTGGATTTGCCCGTTATGAAAACTGCCCAAAAAGAAAGCGTAAAAATTTAAACGAAAGATGGTAAGCTAGTAATAGCTACATGTTGAAATACATAGCTTACTGCAGAAAAAGTACTGATGAAAAAGAGAAGCAAGTTTTGTCCATTGAAGCTCAAATATCAGAGCTTCAAGAATTTGCAAACAGAGAAGGTTTGCAAATTGTAGAATTTATAACAGAGTCAAAAACCGCTAAAACTCCAGGAAGAGAAAAATTTCAAGAAGTTTTAAATAAAATTGAAAGTGGAGAGGCCAATGGAATTATAAGTTGGCACCCAGACCGCTTGGCTAGAAACTCCGTGGATGGTGGAAAGATTATTTACCTAATAGACAGAGGAAAACTTCTTGACTTGAAATTTCCTAGTTTTTGGTTTGACAATACCCCGCAGGGTAAATTTATGCTCTCAATTGCGTTTTCTCAAAGTAAGTATTATGTAGATAATTTATCGGAAAATGTAAAGCGTGGTAATCGTCAAAAACTAAGAAATGGAGTTTTACCAGGTAAGGCACCTGTTGGTTATTTAAATAACCCAAAAACTCGAAACATTGATGTTGATCCGGTTAAGTCCAAAATAATTAAAAGTGCTTTTTCGTACTTTGCTAGTGGTGAGAAGTCTTTTGCGGATGTTTCTCGTTTTTTGTATAAACATGGTGTTACTACCTCAAGTGGTAAACCTATGCATTTAACTCGTGTAAGAAAAGTATTAACCAACAAATTCTACATAGGAACAATTTTATTTAACCGAGAGCTTTACAAAGGTTCACACAAACCAATTATAAGTAAAAAGTTGTTCGGTAGAGTTCAAAAGGAGATTCACAGAATCTCCAAACCAAGAAAAGGTGGTTACAAGTTTCCTTTTATTGGTATGGCTAGATGTGGAGAGTGTGGTTGTGCAGTTACTGCCGAGAAACAAACCAAGTATTACAAAGGTACTGACAGAACAGTTGACTATATTTACTACCACTGCACAAAAAAGAAAGGAAATTGTAACCAAATGGGATATCTAACTCAGAAAAAATTTGATAAACAATTGCGAGACATGGTATCTGATGTAGCTATCCCCTTGCCAGTTGCTAGAAACTGGCTTTCTTGGCTTGAAAAGGACAAAGAAAAAGAAACAAAACTTGCTGATGTAAACATCAGTAATCTAAAAGATGAAATAAACACATTAGACAAAAAACAAAAGTTTCTTCTTGACAATTATTTAGATGAAATTATTGAGAAACAAATGTTTAAAGATAAAAAGAATGAGTTATTTGAAAAAAGATTATATTTACAAGAAGAAATTAATAAAATTAGAATAGAGGGCTCAACATGGCTTGAACCTTTCAGGCAGTTCATAGTCCAGGCACAAAAAAACGCCAAAATCGCGTCAAAAAAAGATAACTTCGCTGAACTTCGTTCAACTGCATTGAAAATCGGCTCGAACCTCCGTCTTCATAACGGGCAAATCCGAGCAAACTACAATTTGGGCTACAACACGGTCAAAACACATGGTGGCAGGTTGCGGTCTGCCACTTCTGAGGCTCAAAAATCCTTTGTGGTGTCGGAGAGAGGACTTGAACCTCCACGAAGTTGCCTTCACAGGTTCCTAAAACCTGCGCGTCTACCAGTTCCGCCACTCCGACATGTATATGTATTTTACAACAAATTATTGATTTAATATAATTTGATACCAAGCTAGCTTACTGAGGCTTTGACTAGCCAAGCTTACTTACTTGATTAAATGTGTTAATCCAAATAAATATTATTTTGCCAAAAAAAGTCCCGCTATAAAAGCGGGACTCGTATAATTCTAACGCTACGACCTGAAAAACAGGTGTAGCCTATGAACGTGGTGGTACTATAACAAATGATTATAGGATTGTCAAGTATAGTAACTAGTTAACCCTTTTTCTAGCTAGTACGAACACAGAAGGTCCAAATTTTATGCCTGAGAGGGGTTTCTGTAATAATTTCTCAATGTCTAGAAGAAACTTCAAAGGAAACATCCTTTTAAGAAAAGATGACCTGATGTTGCTGACTGAAAGGGTTTGGATTATGTCAAAACCTGCCGTTTGCAAGCATTGCATTATTTGATCTGGATGGAAGTTTATGAAAGGTAGTGTATTGGCCCTCACTGATTTTTTGCTTCTAATGTCTACTGGATGAATTTCCATAGGATAGGTTATATCTCCTCCAAGGAAATGTCTGATGGTTGCTTTAACATGTCTTTTGTTTGCAAACTCAAGTATAAAATAGCCATTTTTATCAAGCAGTTTGTGTATAGTTTCAAATGCGGAATCAATATCTTCAATGTGGTGCAGCACTCTGACCATTATGGCCAAATCAAAATCTCTTTGTTTTACAACCTTTGGAACATTTTCAAGAGTACTTTGAAGGAATTTAATTTTTTTTGAATCTTTATATTTTTTTCTGGCGTTAGAGAGCAGTTTTGCAGAAGGATCAGTGAGTATTATTTTTTTTACTCTAAATGAATAGGATGGAATGAGTCTTCCAAAACCACCACCAATTTCAATTACCTTTTTTACCTTGGAAATATTTTCAAGAAGTGTTTTTATAGCTTCCACTTCAGAACCATGTTCATAGTCGCGGTTGTCCCAGTAGGATGGATAGTCGTAATTGTCGTATGCTGCTGGCATATTATTGCATTTCTGACATGAATTGGATGACTCCCCTGGCCCATGAACCATCTGATAGTGGAGTGTATTTGCTCATTATTTCTTCAGGAGTAATAAACCCTTTGTCTATATATTGTGTTTTAATGCCGTAAGCGACAGTTTCAATTGCCGCTTCAAAACTTTCAAAACCAAGAGTGCCTTTACTGTGAATACCCCACCCCCAACAGTTATGTCCCCCAGGAGGAATTATTTTACAAAGGTTTGATTCTTGCTGGGCAATAGCAGGAAGAAGCTTGTAGTCTAGTCCGTATTTGTCAGCAATCTCAACCAAAAAATAAGCGTAGGGTGTTAATGGAGAATCGTATCTTTCTAAATAATCTTCAATCAAAACAGGCCTTGCATCAGAAGAAGTTGCCACTCCATCAACAGTAGGAAACTCTGAAGGAAGTGATGCGTAAACTCTAACCCCACTATCGTACGCCGTGGAGGTTCCGAGTACAACACCAGCAGCACTGCCAGTATCTTTTAGAGAAAAAAGAGAGAATAACGATACTCCTAATGTAACCGGGGTAATTACAAAAAAAATGATGATTAACACTAAGTTTTTCCAGAAACTGAACGATTCTTCAAAAGTATCTAATTTGCTGTTTAACATAGAAAAAGGGCTCAACAAAGAGTATGGCCTAGTTGTTGTTTGTAGTCAAGTTGCTACTCAGGTATAATATAGCCTCTACATGCAGGTGTGGCGGAATCGGTAGACGCGTACGCTTCAGAAGCGTATCGACATTATGTCGGTAGAGGTTCAAATCCTCTCATCTGCACTCACTCCGTTCGCTTGATGATAGTTTTTGACAGCACTGATGATGAATTTAATTATGTGCACAAATCCTCTCATCTGTACTCAAGATGAAGTGATTTGCAGAAGTATCTGAAAAAGCTCTGATTAGTTATCTTCTCTTTCCAACATCTTTTGTAAAACTATTAACTGATCTCTCTGGTTTTCTTTCGTCTGTAGATGAGATAGTTCTATATATCTCTTTTTTAGTTCCTCTGGAGTTGGTTTTCTAAATATTTCTCTTAATTTTTCAATCATGGAAGCATATATTATCACACTAGATCAATTTCTTGAAATTAAAGATTATATAAAAATGGACAACTTCTCTGCACTGCCAATAATGCAGTATTCTTTAATCTTTTCCATCTTCCAACTCCAAACTTGCAATTTCTGGTAAACTTTTCCCAATGACTCCTTGCAGATCTCCATACATTCCATGGGTGTGATCCACTACTTTTCTTATTTCTTTTTCTTGTCTTGCCCATTTTGTGTTGAAGTATCTTTTTTCTTTTTCAAGCTCAATTTGCAGTGTTGTGAAGCTTTCAACAATTCCTTCTACTCTGTGCTTGAACTCATTGCCTGTAAGATACCCATACAATACTTTCATTTTTTCATTTACTCCTGTACCAATTTGTTTTTGGTGGTGGATACTGATTAAACTAAATCGCAAAGAATATGCCAGTTCTGTAAATATCTTCCATGAACAAATCCATACCCCATTTTTGTAACTGTAGTAATCAATCCCGTCAGGTAAGTTGACAGTTACCAGCACCGCCAGATCGGCTTTAGCTTGTCTTTGATCTTCTTTAAGTTTTGTAATCCATCTGTCTGACCATTGTGCGTTTTTACTTTCCCACAATATTGTTCCACTTTTTCTAAATTTTTTATCTACCACCTCTTGCACAACATCAGCCCCCCTTTGGCCTTTTTTAACTTCAGTTATAGTGTCACTTGGAAATTCAGATTTTAGTTTTTCCTCTATTTCCATTTCCAGCGACTCCCCTTGAGTTTGCTGAGAACCTTGCTGAATCTTTTTCTTGAGGGATTCAATTTGATCCAAAGCATCATTTAGCTTTTTATCTTTTTCAAAGTCTTTTAATTTGTGTTCTTCATCGTTACTCTTCTTGACCTCTTCCCTAATCTTCTTCTCTTCCTCTAGGAGTTTTGTCTTCATTTCAAGTTCACGGTCTTGATCAATTTGTCGCAGCTTTCTTGTTTCGTCCAAAAGTTCATCCAGTTGAAGTGCTAGTTTTTTGTTTCGTTGTTTTTCGCTTTCGACGTCTTTACCAAGTTTGCTTTCAATTTCATCTGTAGCTTCTCTTTTTGCATTCTTAATTTCCAGCTCGTGTTTTTTTTGCAAGGAAACACTCACCTGTTCTTCAATTTGATGCTTTAATGCGTCAGTTGCCTCAAATTCTTTTTTGCAGTAAGGACATTTAATGTTATTTTTCATTAGATTCATTCTACTACCTGAATTTAGTTTGTGCCAGAAAAGGTAGTTTTTTAAGTATTATGATTTGAAGGAAGTCTATTGTGATAGAAAGTATGGTTATATTATTTTTTCAACTTTACCTTTAGTAAGCTTCTTAACAAGTGCTTTTTTCATAATTTCTTTTTCATACTTTTTGGGCCATGAAGTCAGCTGTACTGACACCAACTCATCAAAGCTAACTCCAGCAGTTTTCCTCAGAGTTTGTATGTTTCTTACAACCTCTCTTGCCTCTCCTTTTTCCTTTAATTCATCTGTAATATCTGTGTCTAATTCGACTTTTATATCAGAACCTTTCATGTTTTTCCATTTAACATTTTCAACATTTATTTCTTCCATAAGCACCTCTATAGTTTCTATATTTAATTTTTCTTCTGCCTTGTAAGTTAGGGTAGAAAGTGGCTGTCTTAGTTTTATGCCAGCACCGTGCCTTAGTGCATGAGCTTTTTCTGCAATTTGAAACATCAAAGTTATCTCATCTTCTAGCTTTTTATCTATATGGTCCTCGTCTGCAATTGGCCAATCTTCTAAGTGAATTGATTCTTTTGGATTCTTTAATAAGTTTTGATACAAGCTTTCAGTAAAGAAAGGAACAATTGGGGATGCAAGTAATGATAGTCTTTTTAAGACTGCCCCAAAAACTTGTAATGCTTGGGAGTTTTCTTTCTTATTTCTCAATCTGTTTCTACTCTCTCTTAAATACTTTGTGGAGAGTTCATCAACAAATTCCATTATTGCTCTTGATGCTGTTACAACGTCGTATTTATCCATTGAAGTGGTAACGGTTTTAGTCAAGTTGGTTATTCTCGACACAATCCAACGATCCATAACATGCTCTATTTCAGAAGATTTCGGAAAGGTGGTGTCAATTGGTTTTGGTGCATAGATTTTGTAGAATGCAAAAACATTCCACCAGATATTAAAGATTCTTTTTTTAATTTCCCCCACT
This sequence comes from Candidatus Microgenomates bacterium, assembly GCA_016784385.1. GTDB lineage: Bacteria > Patescibacteriota > Microgenomatia > UBA8517 > UBA8517 > BS150m-G53. The sequence continues at coordinate 6,018 of JADHUT010000020.1, forward strand.
CCCTTTTCACTAAAATCCAAGTTTTTAGCTTTCATCAAGGGAGAGCCCATCAAGTATAGTCTCAACGAGTCAACTCCATGTTTTTCAACTACGACCATTGGGTCTGGGAAATTTTTCTTGGATTTGCTCATTTTTGTTCCATCCTCAGCCATAATTGTTCCTGTGGCTACTGCATTTTCAAATGCAGGTTTACCAAATATTCCTACAGACAGAGTGTGGAGGGTGTAAAACCATGCTCTGGTTTGAGCTATATACTCAGAAATAAACTGTGCAGGATAACTTTTTTCAAATTTTTCCTTGTTTTCAAAAGGATAGTGGATGGATGCAAAAGGCATACTTCCCGACTCAACCCAACAGTCAAACACTTCTGGGACCCTACTTCCCTTGATTGTTTTTTCGTCATCTACCCAGACTTCCATATCATCTAGGTGCTCTCTGTGCATGTCATCTAGTTTTTCAACTTCAGAAGGCTCCACTGCCCAGGTTTTAAGCTCTTCCAAAGATCCAATTACGCGGATTTTTTTAGTCTTTTTATCAACCCAAATAGGTATTGGTGTCCCCCAGTAGCGAGATCTAGAAATGTTCCAGTCCGGTGCCATCTCTAACCCCTTGCCAAATCTGCCGTTTTTAAGATGACCTGGGTACCAGTTTATATTTTTGTTTTGTTTTAATAAATCAGCCTTCATCTTTTGGATGTTTATAAACCAGGCTGGAATTGCATTAAAATAAAGAGGAGTATTACAACGGTAACAAAATGGATACGAATGAGTTGTTTTTTCAGCCCTAAACATCAAATTTCTACTTTCAAGATCAGCTATGATCCAATCTTCACTCTTTTTGTAAAATACTCCGGCTATTGGCTTTACAAAGCTTAAAAACTTTCCCTGATCATCTAATGTTGGAACGCGGGGTAAATCTAACTTTTGTGCTAAGGCATAATCATCTTCTCCAAAAATTGCAGCAGTATGTACTATTCCAGTTCCATCTTCCAAACTTACAAAATCAGCCCCGGCCACGTAGTGAGCTTTTTTACCCCTTGTTGGCATGTAGTTGTAGAGTGGTTCGTATTCCATTCCAACCAGATCCTTACCCTTTTTTTCTTCTGTGATTTTTAGATCGCTTTTTTCTTTCCCAAAGATTTTATGTAAAAGTGGCTCAGCTACCCAAATTTCATCTCCATCATCTTTGATTTTCAAATAATTGGCCTTTTCATCAACTGCCAAGGCTACATTTCCAATTAAGGTCCAGGGGGTTGTTGTCCAGGCCATTAAATATTCATTTTTAGTGTTTTTGATCTTAAACTTTACATATACAGAATTGTCTTCAATCATCTTATATGAATTGTCCATTGCAATTTCGAAGTTTGAAAGAGGTGTTGCACACCTAGGGCAATACAGTATTACTTTTCTACCTTCATACACAAGGTCTTTGTCAAAGAGCTCTTTAAAACCCCACCAGACGGACTCCATGTAGCTATTGTCCATTGTTTTGTATGAATTTTTAAAGTCTACCCAACGACCCAGTCTCCTAATTACTTTTTCCCAGTCTTTGTCAAAACGTAGTATTGCAGCTCTGCAAGCACTATTGAATTTATCAATACCAAGTTTTTCAATCCCTATTTTTCCACCTTTCAAATCAAGTTTTTTTTCAATCATGTTCTCAATTGGTAGACCATGACAGTCCCATCCCCAAACTCTTTCTACTCTGTAGCCTTTCATTGTCCAATAACGTGGAATAGTGTCTTTAATGGTAGAGGCTAGTAAATGACCGTAATGAGGGGTTCCAGTTGCAAATGGTGGTCCATCGTAAAAAATGTAGCTTTTTTCACTGGATCTGTTTGAAATAGACTTTTCAAAAACACCAGATTCATCCCAATAGTCCAAAACTTTGTGTTCCAACTTTGCAAAATCAGGCTGGCTGTGAAAATCTTTTATTTTTTTCATTAAATATGTTGTAAGTATATCAGGGAGAGATTGTTTTTAAAAATATTAAGTAAAAACCTGGTAAACAAGTTTGGCCGTTTACTTCGTAAATGGTAAACAAGTTTGGCCATTCTGATGCAGAATGGTAAAATACTCTTGTACCTTAATATGCGGGAGTGCTGAAATTGGTATACAGGCATCGTTGAGGACGATGTGCCCATTACGGGCGTGGAGGTTCAAGTCCTCTCTCCCGCACCAAAACTAACTTTGTCGGAAATGACTGCTCCGCGCGGGCTAACGCCCGCGCTCCGCAGGGCAAAATCCGCTTTTGTTTTCGCCGTAAAATCCCAGAGTTCGCCCCAATTGATTGAAAGCGTTTTGTCCTTGATT
>JADHUT010000007.1 GCA_016784385.1 Candidatus Microgenomates bacterium
CCCAATAAATACGGGGCTACTTCAAGCAGGGGTTTGCTTTGAGAAACATAAGTTGCAGCCATATCAAACATGTCCAGGCCCGCTTTCAGCTTTCCCCTGATTTCTTTACCTTTATACTTCTCTGGGTATCTATTTGAGTCGATATAGGAAAATTCAATTTTAGCCTCAGACATCTTTTGTGCAATTTCTCCAGTTTTTGGAACAATTTCAGGAATTGCCGATACTATAAAATCAATTCTTTCTTGGGCTGTTATTTCACCAGACTCAGAAGCAACACCACTCCCTTGATCTCCCTCAACGTAACCTAGAACTGAAAGATATGGAGAAACTGTATCTATTCCAATCTGTGCAGCTTCGAGTGAGTACGTTGCCCCCTTTAGTCCATGTCCTAGGTCAGATACGTATTTACCTGCAAATGGGGTAATTCTCATCCAAGAAATTAGTTTATATGAGCTCATCACCTTGGCTAGTGAATCTTTTATGGTGGTTATATCATCTTTCACCTTGCCCAAGTCAGCGCTGTCAAAAGAAGTAATTACAGGAGAAATGTTGTTTTTGTATTGTTTATTTGCAGTAACACCGAAAATTAAAAGTGGGATAGTGTAGATAAGGATAAAAAACAATAAAATACCGCTCCCTATCAATAATTTTTTATTTAGTTTTGCCTTTGGCTTCTCAATAACAACCTCTTGATTGGGAGTCTCTGTGTCCAACCCACTGTCCGGTGTTAATTTGGGGATTAATAATGAATCGTCTGGCATATCAAAAAATTATACAGCACCACGTCCTGATATCATAGCCCATGGAGTTTTTAGAATTATCAATATATCAAAAAGAAGTGATTTCTTTTTTGCATAATATGCATCCATTTCTATTCTTTTGTCAAAATTTACATCACTTCTTCCTGTAACTTGCCAATAACCGGTTATTCCAGGTTTTACTTTCAATGTTTCTTTTATGAAATCGGCACATTTGACATATTTCTTTTCCTGTTCTCGTAGCTCTTCCACAAAACATGGTCTAGGTCCAACCAAACTCATTTCACCTTTAAGAACATTGAAAAATTGTGGCATTTCGTCAATTGAATACTTTCTTATAAACTTACCAAAAGGTGTAACTCTTGGATCTTTACTTAACTTGAAACTTGATTTTTTATATTCTTGATAAAGCTTTTTATATTTTGGGTCAGTTTTGATTAAATCATAGGCGTTAACCACCATTGACCTAAATTTATAGTGATAAAACATTTTGCCATCTTTCCCAACCCTTTGGGATGTTTTATTTGCTTTTTCTACAAATACTGGCCCTGGTGAGACGATTTTTATAATAATCGCAGTAATTATCATTATTGGAGAGAACAAAACAAGAAGTGTTGTTGCACCTAAGATATCTATACTTCTTTTCAAAATATTAAAAATCATATGGTTTATAAAATCGTATATATCAATTTCATTGCTATAGAAGGTCTTCCAATTTTCTCTCTTTTAATGTATTGACTACTTTTTTAACATTTTGTGCTTTGCTCTTTGAACAAATAAGAAGTGCGTCGTGGGTATCTACAATTATAATATTATCAACATCAACCACTGCAATCATTCTTCCATTTTTGTAAATAAGCGCGTCAGATGTATCAATGTTAATTATTTCACCTCCTGGTGCATCTCCATCAATTATCACATTTCCAAAATTATCTTTTTTACTATTTTCCCAAACTTCTTTCCAATCTCCAATATCAGTCCAGTCAAAATCACCATGAACCACTACAAAGTCTGTTGATTTCTCAACTATTGCATAATCAATTGCAATTTTGGGCATATCTTTATAAATCTTGTCTATTTTTTTAATATTTTTTATCCGTTGCAAGTTCTCATAAATTTTAGGTGCATACTTTTTAATTTCATCCAAAAGTACATCTACCCTCCAAACAAATTCACCAGCATTCCACAAATAATTACCTGACTTTGTATACTTTTCAGCCAAGTTTAGTGGTGGTTTTTCAACAAATTTATCTAATTTGAAAAAATGTATATCTTTAATTGCTGCATGTTTCTCACCTTTTTTAATGTGCCCCAAGCCAGTGTGGGGGTATTTTGGAGTAACTCCCAGGGCTACTAGTTTTTTTTGCACGTAAGCTACCTCTGCTGCGGCCATCAAAACTTCTAAATATCTTCCTACTGGCTTGACCAACCTGTCGGCAGCTTCTGTAATTATTACAGCATCAGGGTCTTCCTTTTGGATAACATATGCCCCCAACGCATGAGCGGGGCCAGTCTCTCTCCTTGCAGGCTCAACAATAATGTTGTCTTTTTTAAACTCTGGAATTTCTTTGAGTATTTCTTTTTTGTAGGCTTTGGAAACTGTGACACAATAAATTTTTTCAATTGGTATCACTCTTTTAAAACGTTCAAATGTGAGTTGTGTTAATGTCTGATCCTCAAAAAATAGGGGTAAAAATTGTTTTGGAGTTTTATTTCTGCTTTTGGGCCAAAGACGAGTTCCTCCCCCTCCCGCCAGTATAAGCGCGTACAAGTGATCCTTGTAACTGTCTTTCGAACTTTGCTTCTTCGAATCTTTTTGCATTTGTTTTAAGGTAACTATGATTAAAGCGTATTTTACCAAACTTTGCAATCGCATGTATTAAACTCTGTTCATTTTGAGAGTTAAATAGTACTCCTAATTGTTTGTCGACCACTATATCCAAAACTCCTCCTTTACCGTATGCAATTACTGGAACTCCTAAAGCTTGTGCTTCAACAAACACAATTCCAAAGTCTTCTTCCTGCGCAACAATCAAAGCTTTTGCTCTTTTGTATATACTTTTTAGTTTTTCATCACTTATTTTTCCTTTAAATACAATATTATTGTTAGCCGCTCTTTTAAGACTTTTTTCTTGGCTTCCAACACCAACTATTACTAGCGGTAAATTAAGTTTATTGAACACATCAACAACCAAATCTACTTTTTTGTAAGGAACCAATCTAGAAACACACAAAAAATACTCTCCATCTTTTTCATAACTCTTTCCACTTGGTTTATTTTGTGAGACATGGACTGGTGGAAAGATAATTTCTGAATCCAGTCCATAATATTTTTTTACCCTTTTTTGTACTGCAGTTGATATGGAAATTATATGATCTGGCCTGAAAACTGCAATTTTATCCCAGTTTTTTAAATAATTTACTACTGGTTTTGAAACAAAGCGCAACAGCTTGTTTTTGAAATACTCATCATAATGACTCCACAAATATCTGGTGGGGGTCAACATATAACACACATGGGTTGTCTTGGGTCCTGTAATTATTCCCTTGGCAGCTTCAGAGGTCACAGAGATTACAAGATCAAACTCATTAAAATCAAAGCTCTCAAAAGCCAGGGGCATTAACCACCCTAAACCCTCGTGCCAACTTTTTGCAAAAGGAATTTTTTGTAAAAAAGAAGTATATATTTTTGGAAAAACACTCGCCCATGAGGCTTTTTTGGGGTCATACACAGAGGTGTATAGCGGGGCTCGGGGAAACATTTGATGAAGACTCAACAAAACTCTCTCAGCCCCACCCCATTTATTTACTCTGTCGTAAACAATTGCAACTTTTTTACCAGGGCTTTGACTGGCCAAGCTTTGCTTATTTTTCAGAGAATTCATCGTAAAGATCTAGAGTTTTTTGGGCAGTTTTTTGCCAGGTGAATTTTTTTGCGTACAGATATGCTTTGTTGATTCTTTTTTTTGTTTCATTGACTTTCATCTCACCTGTTTTCTTCAATGCATTTGTAATTGAATCAACATCTTTAGGATCAAAATAAATTGCATTGTCTTTATAAACTTCTTTAAAAACTTTTGTATCGGAAGACAGTAACAAAGTTTTTCTTGCCATGGCCTCCAACCCTTGAAATCCGAACCCTTCTAAAAGTGATGGGTATACAAAAGCAATAGCCTTTGCATACAATCTTTTTAACTTAATATCATCCAGGTATCCTACCAACTTTATATTTTTTTCAGCATCTAATTCTCGAATAGTTTTTTGTAATCTTTTTGTAAACACATTTCTAGATGACACTATCACCAATTTAGTGTCCAGCTTTTTGACAGCTTTAATCAAAGAAATAAGATTTTTGTGTGGATATGCACTGCCAACATATAAGAAATAGTCTTCTTTTTTAACTGCCCCTTCATAATCAAAGAAGCTTTTGTTTATCCCCAAATGAGTTACGCATACTTCGTCTGGATTTACCCTAAAGTAATCTACTATGTTATTTTTGACTACAACACTTGGGGTTATTATCTTGCTTGCTCTTTTAACTGCATTCCAAAAAGCTAGTCTATATCCCACCCTTTTAAACAAATATTGATAACTGGGAAGTGTTGTGGTGTCAATCCCTTTAGACTCATGCATTATCATGTCGTGAATGGTTACTACATACGGTCCCTTCATAAAAAGTGGTGTGTTGAAATGCAAAAAATGGGTTAGGTCAGGATTTAATTTGTTGATAATTTTAGGTAAATTAATTTGTTCTGCAAATGTGTAATGCTTGTAATCAACTAGTACTTTATCCCAATTTTTAGGCAATTTTAAAGTCTCGAAGTATTTTTTTCTTAGCAAAACGAAATATTTATTCTTTGTGTCAATTTTTGAAAGACTATTTATTAGTTCTGTGGTATATCTTCCTAAACCACCATGTTCTAAACCATAAAATCTACCGTCTATTACTATCCTCATGTGTTCCTATTATAGCAGTAACTTAAAAAGAAGAAAGAAAAACTACTCGCACATACCTAACAACTTTAAACAAGTTTATTCCAAGTATCACAAAATAATTAAAGAGTAGTGGATACTTTTTCCAAAGATTTTTTCTGTAAAAAAGCTCCATTGAAGCAACTCCTGCGAGTCTAATGCGTTTTCTTTGCGCATCAGTTAATTTATGTCTCCACTTTTTTACCTTTCCCTTGGTTACTCCCTTTAGATGCAATATAAACACATCTGGGTAGTAAACCAGCTTGTAACCAGCTTTATTGATTTGATAACAAAGATCTACGTCTTCGCCATCAAAAAAGTAATCTTCATCAAACCATCCGACCTTGTCTAGTAATTTTTTATATGACAAAAAGAATGCACCTTGAATAGCATCAACCTCGTGTGTTGCACTTTCTGGGATATATTCATAGTAATAGTCTCTAGTTTTGCCTAGAACCAGTCTTTTGAAAGATATCCAGGGAGTTGGGAACTTTCTTCTTACATCTTTGTCCATATCACCATTTTCCAAAACTAGCTTGCAAGTAACTGCTCCAACTTTAGGGTGCTCTTCCAAATATCTTACTGTTTTTGCAAAAACATCCTTTTTCACGACCGTATCAGGATTTAAAAACAAAACCATTTCACCCTTTACCATCTTTTTAGCTCTGTTATTGCCTTTTGAAAATCCATCATTTGGTCCTTCGGTGATTTCTACCCAAGAATGTTTCTTTCTTACCATATCCATGCTTCCGTCAGTAGAAGAATTGTCAGATACAATAACCTGCATTGGAACTTCAGAACTATATTTTTTTACTGATGCCAAACAATCATCCAACAATTCCTTTGTGTTGTAGTTGAGAATTATTATTGTTAGTTTTGGTTTGGTCATTTAATCTTTGTTTCTTCGTATACTTTATTTAGTTTATCAACAATTTTGATCCAATCAAAGTTATTTTTAACAAATTCTTTTCCATTGTTCCCAATTTTTGTCGCAAAATCATCATTTGTCAATACTTTAATAGTAATCTTTGCTAGTTCTTCCTCACTAGAAGAGACAAGTGCATCACGACCTTTTGTCAGCCCAAGTCCTGAAACTCCAACTGGCGTAGAAACAACAGGGAGACCTGATGCCATTGCTTCCAAAACTTTCAGTCTTGTTCCACCAGGACCTTTAATGGGAGCCACTAAAACAGTTGAAGATTTATACACATCTCTTATATCGGGTACGCCCTGTGTTATTTCTATGTCAGAATCTTTTTTTGAATAGTCAGAGATATTGCTTGGAACATTCATACCATTTAGCCAAAGTTTTACTCCCGGAACCGCAGTTTTAACTTCTGGCCAAATTTTTTCAACCAAAATATTAACTGCCTCGACATTTTGCATCCATTTAAAGTCCCCCACATACAAAATTCTGGGAGGGTCTTTTTTAATTATCATTTTTTCTTGAAAATGTTTGTAATCTACACCATTTGAAACTACCCCGGCATTAAGCCCTGGGGCCTCTTTTTCCATAACTTTTTTGTCATCTTCCGACACAGCAAAGGATTTATTTGCTTTCTTCCAATAGTACTTCTCCCAGAAACGGAGTTTTGCTACATCAAAAAGATAAATTGGTTTTAAAAACCAAGGAACTTCATGGTCAACATAATGCTGATAAACAGAAAACTCAATAGTAGGCTCTACTAATATAATTGGTATTTTTGTTTTGGGAATATGGGGCATAACATAAAAGGTTTCGGCATGAATAAGATCATATTTGTGCTTAGCAAGTTCTTTTTTTACAGCCCTTCGTTCCTCTAGTGAAAAATTTCTAACGACAACCAAAGGATTAAAAGAAATCAAAGTTAAAAACAAATTTCTAAAAGTCCAGGGGGATTTGGGACGCTTAAAAACCAATACCTCTTCACAATACTTTTCCAACTCCGGAACAAACTTTTTCTCCCAGTCATCTTTAATAAGAGTCATGAGCGTAATTTTGTGTTGTTTGGACAGGTGACGAATTAAGTTGTACCAACGAGTTTGGCCACCACTCAATTGGTCATTCGGCAAAAACGGAACCAGCATTAATATTTTCATTATTTAATATTTTCTTTATGTAGATCTAAAATAATATACATATCGGTCTTCAATAGAGTCTTGAATCGCTTCTCAAAATTTACAGTGTCGAGGCTTTGCAGATCAACAGAAACATAATAGTCAGCCCCCCTTTCAATTATATTGTCTATAGAATCATCAATTGCAGGCCAACCCCACCTATTTGTTTGATACAAAAATGCGGTATCTCCAATGTAGGGTGCAATAATTAAGGCGTCGAGAGGCAATGTTTCATCTACAATTTTACCCACTTCAATTATTTCAGGGTGGTTTATTTGATAAAAGGGTCTGATTCTATCCCAAGAGACAAGCATCATAACAAGAATCGAGAGTACAACTAACAACTTTGATTTTTTCCAAAGCTCAACCACCCCCAAAGACAACACCAACACAATTGCAGGTATTGCCATTATTTGGTAATAATCATGTCTAATACTCGCAGTTGCTACAACTGTTACATAAGCAAGCATTGATACTATGAACCAAAGAGAAAATTTATTATTTTCTTTTTTGACCAACCCAAAAACAAATGGTACTAACCCCCAACCCCCCAAAATTAAAATTCCCAACCGTTCTCCAAAAAGCCATCTAAAAAATGCTGGATGGAATCTAATCTTATCTCCATTAAATGCCCATTTGAAAAATGGAATACCTTCTGGAAAATTACTTATCCAAAAACGCCACATAATAAATGGTAAAAGAGTTAAAACAACTGAAAAGAGTATCTTTCTATCCAATTTAAGCTTTTTTAATTTAAATAAATAGGCCAAAGGAATCAGAAAAAAAGCAAAAAATGGTTTTACAAGAAGAGAAAGTGAGAAAAACACAACAAAGAGCACTAAATTTGCTGTTTTTTGCTTATACAAATACAATATTGCAAAATATATTCCAGCCAAAGAAAGACAAACCCCCATTGATTCAGGCAAAATCACTCTGGTGAAGTATATGTTGTAAGGCAAGACCAAATAGAAAAATGAAGACAGAATTCCAATTTTAGTAGAATACAGCTTCTTTCCTATTAAAAATAAAAATACAGCAGAAATTAGTGCAAATATTACTGATGTCAATCTACCCCACATTTCTAGTGAAAACCTGCCAAATACATTAAATAGTGTTGCGTGTACAGCATTGTAAATAGGCAGTTCCACCATTCTGAACCCTTCTGGGTTTGGTATCCCAGTTTGAATACTACTTATATCGTGATACTTTGGATAAAGAAGGTTTATTCCATTTTTTACAAATTCTCGACTTACTGATGCAGTATCTGCTTGACGCCAAGAATGCCAATCAGCAACTGGATTTTGAATTCTATATAGTCTCAAAACTAAGCCCAAAAAAAGTACTACTGACAGTATTAAATACTCAGTTTTAATTATCCTTTTCACGCGAGCAAAATTTGTGTTCTTTAGCATAAGTTTCAAGCTATTGATTATTTTTTATACCCAATATTCCTACCAGTAACCCCAAAAGTAGCCATAAACTGGTTGCAAGCTTGGATGCTTCAAATATGTCTATAAAAAAAGCATTTATAAGTATACCAACTACTCCTCCCAGTATCGATACAAAAAATATCTTTTCATAGGTACTTAACTTTTCAAGAGACAAACTCTTATGACACGCTTTACCAATGTTTATAAATATCAACATAAAAGCAGAAAAACCAAGTATACCTACTTCTCCTAAAGCACGAAGGTAATCATTGTCTGTTGCAAGAGTAATTGAAGAATACCCAGTTCCTAGAAGTGGATTCTTTTTAAGGGCACGAATTGCCCTTGGCCATTCTACATTAAGCCTTATTGAAGTGGATCTGTCCTCAACTATACCTTCTTGTGCATAAACAGTACCAACTAATACCAGTTTATCCTTTACCACATTAATTATTCTCATATACCTCTCCCTTAGTCCTGGAGAAAATCCAAACAAAATCACAGAAATAGCTCCAAAAATCATAATACTTTTGTATTTTTTCAACAAAAACAAGGCAATTGTGCCAGCTACCAGAAATGATACTATTGATATTCGTGACACAGCACTAGAAAGAAGCCAATATCCCATTAAAGAAATGGTTGCACAAAAGCGCTTCATTCCTTTATCTTTGAAAACAAAAAAACCTGTAACAAAGATTGGCAGTATTAAAACCAAGTAACTTGCCAGGTCATAATGTCCGGCAAAAGTTGAGTTTATGTGAGATCCTGTTACCCAACGAAGGGCAATTCCTTTTGAATACTCTTGATTTTGTGTGATAACTATCGGAAAAGAAATATAGCGCTGCAATAGTCCGTAGATAAAGCTAAATCCAACAACCAACCCTAATACTTTTTTAATATATTCAATAAATCCCTTACTGTAAAAATTTCTAACATAAATTAATCCAAACAAAAATAACGACAAATATTGTCCTCTTCTTAGTAAATGCAAAAGTCCTATATGTGGAACAACTGTCTTTGTAAGGAAAACTGCCGACACCCAGGACACAAATCCAATAAAAAGAAAAATAAAGATTGATCTCACCACACTGTTTTTAATTAGTTTTTTAAACTCTTTTATAAAAAGTGGCAAAAACAGTAAAAATGATATTGCAATTAGAAAATCTTCAATTCTTACCGCAACGTAGGTTCCAGGGATATTAAAAAGAGGAAACTTTGGATACAGTGGGATGGCAACAACAAGTGCTGTTATCAGATATTTATATAAATCTTTAGATGGAAGAGAAAGCTTTCGCATAAATTTTTGCAACTTTAGACCCCTTAAATACTCCGTATATGATAATTCTTATCAACGCACCAAATTTCAATATTACAATTAATACTGGAAGTTGCCATTTAGGAAAATGTTTTGAATAGAAAAGCTTTAAATGCTTCATTTCCATAACAATTGAGTTTTCACTTCCTGTTGTTACTTGTCCGTAATGGACAATACTCCACTTTGGTAAGTACCAAATTTTCCATCCAGCTTTAACAAACCTGTATGAAAGTTCCACTTCTTCAACATATAGAAAAAAATCTTCATCAAAGAGACCAGCTTCATCCATGGCAGACTTTCTCATAAAGAAAAATGCTCCTGTCAACCAATCTTGTTCATGGGCTTTTTTGAAGTAGCCCTCATTTTTGTAAAAAGGAGACCAACCATGCAATGGATGGAATGGTTTGATTATTTTATCAATCAAAGGAATGTCATCCAAGAAACTCATCCAGGCAAATACTCTTGGAAGGGTAGGAAAATATCCTCCAGAGCCCTGATATGTTTTTTTGTCAGGATTTAAAAGGCCACAAGATGAAACTCCTACTTCCGGGTGTTTGTCCATCCAAGAAACCATTTCAGAAAAGATTTTTTTTTGAAAAACTAATGTATCGTCGTTAAGAAGAAGAACATATCGTCCTTTTGCAACCTTCATACCCAAATTGTTGTTTTCTCCAAAACCACCATTTTCTTCTCTTCTTATAACTTTTAGCTCTGGAAACTTTTTCTTGATGGTTTTTCCTATATTTTCTGGAGATGCATTATCAATGAGGATTACTTCCGCTTTAATGCCATCCAGTGCAGCATAAACAGATTTAAAACATTCTGTTAAATAGTCTATTTTCGAAGAAACAGTAACAATAGACAGGTCAATATTATTCTTTGACATAAAAGTATTCTCTCATTAACAGGTAAACTGATGCAAGGGTCAGGGTAACAACCAACAAACGTATATAAATACTGCTTGGAACGTACTTTATAATTATTTTTTGAGCCCAAACTTCACCATCCACTTTAAACTCATATATAGTTCCTTCTGATTCGAAACCACTCACAAAAAGGCTCTCACGCAGAGGATGTGTCAACTCTTCCAAAAAAGTGCTTTTTGTTTGATCACGAATGATGGTTTGGCTCTCTTCTGGTGGATAATTAAGACGAAGGGTGTAAAAATTTTTGGGTTTATTGAATTCAGTTTGGTAATGAGCAATTATTTCACTGCGAGTTAAATTTGTAAAATAGCCACGACGAAGTGGAGATTCCAGGTCTGCAGGTTCATCTGATTGCACTACAGCTTCCGGGGGGTTTGGAAAGGCTGGAGAGGGTAGGATTACATAAGCCAAAAGTCCTACTGAAAAAAGAAAAAATAAAATCTTCAAAAATTTATTCATTTACAATCAACCTTTCTTCACCCAATAGCTCCACTTTTTCGCCATCAACTAATATAGCTTCTCCATCTTTAAGGAGATATAATTTCTTCCCACCATATTCATTTTTTATTTCGTCATATTGGTCTTCGTTATAATGAGGATACATATCAAAATCCACTAAATTAAGACCGGGAATGTGTTTTGCCCCTCTCTCATATTCATCTATGTACCATTCAGCAACATTTAATGTTTTTGAAGCAATCATGCTACCAGCACTACTTCCGACATAAACAGATTTTTTTAATATCTTTGGAAGATATTTATCAAGGCTTGTTCTTAAAATCCAATACATCAGATATCCACAAGCCCCTCCTGAAAACCAGATTATATCTTTATTGTCGAAAAGTTTTGAATCTAAATAATCTTTATGATCTTCAAGTTGAATGGGGAACACGTCCATTCCACTTTTAGATAAAAAATTCCAGGTACCACTTTCTTTCCATGTCCCGAAAGGATTTTCTCCATTTCTTGCTGTAGGAATATAAACAACACTTTTACCCTTAAATCCACCTAAATATTTTTCTAGTTTTTCTGTTGTTTTTGGGTCACTACCCTCTGAAGCTAAAAATAATTTCATACTACTGGAATAGTCTAGCACGACCAAGTTTGTAGTTTAAATCTTTTATAGACCTTTCTCCAATTACTTTTGCAGGAACACCTCCAACAATTTTGTAATCAGGCACATCTTTTGTAACAACTGCGCCCGCAGCTACTACTGCTCCTTTCCCAATTACCACACCAGGAAGGATAGTTACTCTTGGGCCTACGAATACATAGTCTTGTATTTCTACTTTGCCGTTAACTGCTGAGAAATTTGGATCTGAGAGATTATGTTCTGAGTTATAAATTAGAACTTGTGAAGCAATATCTACATTGTCTCCAATCTTTATTTTATCCCTACCATCTAAAAATGAGTGATCTCCTATTATTGTACCTTTTCCAATTTCTATATTTTTTGGTTGAAAAAAGTTTGCCCACATATGAAAAGTCGAACCTCTTCCAATTTTCATACCTGACAACTTATACACAATGTTTCTTGTTAAATGACTTGGAATGTACCCAACCCAACGAAGAAGCATCAATTTTATGTCTAGAAAGTAATTTAGTATTCTGCCTATCACCCTCACAACTACTTGTTTTGTATTAAGTGTTTTACCTGTTTTATCTTTAATCATGTTTTTTAAAAAACTAGACACAATCTTCTATTGCTTTCAATGTTTTCTCTGCAGTTTTATCCCAATCAAACTTTTTCACCTGCTCAAATCCTGCTTTTACCATTTTATTATAATCTAACTCGCCCATATTTAATACTTTTTCAATTTGTGCTCTAATACTATCTGTGTCATGGGGATTAACATACACTCCAGCCTTTCCAGCTACTTCGGGTAATGACCCAACCTTGCTTACAACAACAGGTGTGCCCACTGCCATTGAAGAGACAACATCTAGTCCAAATCCTTCCCAAAAAGAGGGCAGTACAAATATTTTTGCACCCGCAATCAGTCCGGCCTTTAGTTTTTCCTCAACGAAATCTGTAAATACCACCTTTTCTTTCAGTTTCAACTCCTCCACCCTTGAATAAATTTTTTCGTACATCCAACCTTTCTTCCCAGCTATCACCAGCTTTAATTCTGGACTGTTTTTTTCTAATTTCGAGAAAGCTTCAACTAATTTTTCAATATTTTTTGATGGTTTGAGTGTTCCAAGGTACAAAATATAATCTCCAACTATAGAATATGTATTTTTGGCCCTTTTTATTTCATTTTTTGAGATGTTTTCTTTGAATTTATCCTTGTCGTAACCCAGAAGAGTAACTTTGGTTTTGTTTGAAGCAAATGAATATCGTCGTACAATATCCTTTTTGGTAGACTCTGATATAGTTAAAACATTTTTTGAGGCTAAAATTGAAATAGCAGTCCAGTACTTTAACTGCCAAAGCACCCTTTTTTCAAATTGTCCCGTAGAATCGAGGTATCCAAGGTCCATAATTGAACACACTCTGGGGATATTTAAAATAGGTGGTGTGTAGTGACTTGGAGAAAATAAAACTTTAATCTTTTCTGGATTTTTAAAAAGGTGGGGAGTTAGTTTAGTTAGTATCCAAGCTCCCCCACCAGGAATGATTTTGTATTTAAGATACTCACTTTCCTCAGGGAGATCCGAAAGTGGTTCATTTTTGAGATAAACTATGAGTTTGTGCTTTTTAAGCTTACCAGTTAGCTTGTAAAGGCCCCAAAGCACTTCAAATGCATACTTGTTAACCCCAACACGGGATTTTATGTTTGCTTCGTTTCCATCTATACCTATTATCATATTTATTTAATCACCTAATTATTTACAACACTTTTATAAACATCGAGCGTTTTTTGAGCAGTTTCTTTCCAAGAATATTTCTCTAGCTGTTTTATACCCTTTGCAATCAATGTTTTTGGCTTAGAAAGCGCTTCTTCTATTCCCTGGGCAATACTTCTTGTATCAGTTGGATCAACTAAAATGGCTGCATCTCCAGCAACTTCTGGCATTGATGAGATATTTGAAGTAACAACTGGAGTCTCACAAGCAAAGCTGTCTAAAATTGGAACACCAAAACCTTCATATAAAGATGGAAACACGAGAGCTTCTGCTCCAGTTAAAAGAGCTGAGAGATCATTATCGTTTACATATCCCAGATACCTCACACCCCTGGTTTGGCTCAGTCTGATTCCTGGTTTTCCTCCTACAATTACCAACTTTAAGTCTTTTCCTGCTTGAGATAATTTATATGCATCTATTATCTTTTCAGTATTTTTTCTGGCCCCAACTCCAATTGCAATTAAATATTTGCCAAAAATTTTATATTTTTGTTGTACATCTACTACACTACTACTCTGTGTTTTTGTAAGATTGTTAGCTTCCGGTATGACAACAATACTACCCTCTTCAACACCAAAGTCTATTAGATCATTTTTAGTACATTCACTTGGTACAATTACTTTTTCACTTTCAGTTCTTACTAAAGATAGTTTATTTTTATGAACAGCCACAACAGCCTTGGGAGTAATTCGTGGAAATTTCAAAGGTGCAAGATCATGCACGGTAGTTACTTTGGCAAAAACAGAAGGAGGTTCCAACCAATCTGAAGTATGGATAAGATCCACCTTACCGATCAGTTTTTCCAGAGGGAAAATATGTAACTTATTCCAAATCAGGTGAAGTAATCGTTGGGGAAAAGGAAATATTTTAACTTCAGCCCCACTCCCCAGGCTTTCTGTAAATTTTTTAAGCTCATCTGATCTTCTTAAACTAAGACCATACAATAAGTATTGGTTTTCTTTGTCTAGATCCAGCAAATTTTTAATCAAGTTGGCTCTGTAATGAGATACTCCTGTGCCATAGATAATTTGGCTTATATCAAATGCTATTTTCACTAAATTTTCCTTTCATTTTTTAAAAAATATTTTGCCAAGCTTTGCTTATTTTTCATATTTCCACACTAATACACCATTATAATCGACTTCGCCCACTTTTTTGTAACCTAATTGCTCAATTGTTGCTCTTGCGGTGTCTTTAGGATCAGAAATTTCACTTACGTAGCGCATTAACCAAACCCCCTTTTCCTCTTTTGTTAAATTTTGAACCTCAACAATCTTTGGGCCACCTTCATAATAGAGAAATGCTTCTCGTTGTGCCATGGAGGGAAAAACTGCGACAGATTCAGTAGCTTTTATGTCCAAAACTATTTCTCTCCAGTTTTCTCGATGAAACTTAGTATTGCTTAAATAATAGACTGTGGTGGTCAGGTTAATAAATACAAGCAGTCCAAGGGCCAAGTTTTTCCAAGGTTTTTTTAGATTAGTGACTCCAACTGATACTAAAATATAAAAGGCGGGCAAGACAAAAAGTAATCTAAAATACGTTAGAACTGGCAGCTTAATTGACAAAAGTATTGTTAATCCCAAAGGCACAAACAACCACAAATATATAAGTTTCACTTTTTTGAAGGCTTTAAGTGATTTGTAGATTAAAAATGAAAAAAGGAGCAACAACACTAATACCAAACCACCATATAGTATTTTATTGTCCAGACTAACCCTCCCTATTATGAATTTTGTGGGAATAAGGATTATTTCTTTGAATGAAAACTTTCCCAAAATGTCCCACCAGGCAGGGGAGTTGGATGAAACAGAAAGTCCTCCCGTCAATTGTTTCAAAAATATAGGAAGCCAAAGTAACCAGGATATAGCTAGAATAATGTGCGACGCAATATACTTTTTCATGCCAATGATCCAAAATACTAAAATTACAAAATTTGGTAAGTAATCTGACATTGAAAGAAAAGCTAGCGACAAACTAAAAAGAAGTCCATACCCTACTCTAGGGGATTTGACCATTTTCACGAATGAAAATATAGCCAGTGTTACCAGGAAAGTAGACATCATATAGGCCCTTGCCTCCTGTGAGTAATAAACAAAAAGTCCTGATGTGGCAAGCATTAGTGCTGGAATCCAGGCATCTTTTTTATTAACAAGTAGCTTGTATATCTCATGAACTAAATAAATAGTTGCCAGACTGAATAAAATAGATGGAGTTCGAAGTGCAATTTCACTACTTCCAAATATTAAACTCCAGCCTCGCATAAAAAGGTAGTATAGTGGGGGGTGAAAGTCGTTAACCAAGAACTTACTGAAAATATCAGCCGTAGGCATCTGTGAGACCAAACCAGTTGTGGCTTCATCAAGCCAAAGAGACTGATTTAATGAAAAAAGACGGGTAATAAATCCAATTGTTAAAATGAAAACAATATTCATTGTAAAAAAAATATTCATCTACTTAGCACCCTTTTTGTTCAAAATGTATGAAACTATACCTAAAAATGCTCCAAAATCATAAACAATCTTAAAGATTAAAAACTGTATTTGCCAATTAACTACAGATTTATAAAGTCCGATTAATATTGACATCGGCAAGCTTACTCTAATTAAGGCTAATAAGTAGCCCAATGGCCCTAATTTATACTCTCTTTTCCCTACCCATTTGGCCTGGTGGAAGATTTCTTTTAGGCTATCCGGGTTTTTATGGTAAAAAATTGCTCCCTTTGTCGAAGTAGCCTTGTACCCCAGTTTCTTGCTCAGGCTCCAATCGTCATTGTACCCGCCTGGTGTAAACCCCCCTACACTGTCAAATTCGCTTCTTAAAATGGCTCTGAAGACCTCTTGTGTGTCTGGATATATCTTTGGGTGTCTTTTCCTAGGCTCCCATCCCTCATTTATGTTCCAGCATTTAGCCCATACATTGTGCCAATTAGAAACAATTTCATTTTTAGAAAAAGTTCCCTTGCTTTTACCCTGAATGATTGGTTTTATGAGATTTTTGATGAAGTTTTTGTGAAATGTCATATCTGCGTCCACAAATACTAGTATTTTTCCTGTGGCCTTACTTGCTCCCAAATTTCTACCAGCTCCTGCCCCTAAATGTTTTTGAGTAACAATTTCCAATTTGTTTGATTTTGCACTGCGCAATTTTTTCAGAGTATTGTCAGTACTTCCATCATCAACGACGATAACTTCAAAATTACGAAAGGTTTGTTTGTTTAAAGAATTTAGACAAGACAAGATGTCTTGTTCTTCATTGTAGGTTGGTATTATTATGGAAACTTTCATAAAGTTGTTATTTTATTTTCATAATTGATATTATTTTAGTAACTTTTTAAATAATTGTTCATATTTACATGCAATTATATTCCAATCAAATTTAGTGGCCTGTTTTCTTGGTTTGTTCCCCCAATTTGTATCAAGTGCCGTTTGCAAGGCGGAAGTATACTCATTTGTATTTGTTGGGTCCACCATTATTCCTGCATTACCCACTATTTCAGTTCTTATTGGATCATTTGTGACAACAACACCAAGCCCACTTGCCATAGCCTCAAGTAAAACTATTCCAAAAGACTCCCAAGGTACTGATGGATAGGTAAAAAGATCAACGCTTCTATAAACTTTTGGCATATCTTTGTATGGAAACGCCATTATCTTAAACCTTCCTGGAATTAGCTTTTCTGCCAGACTCTTTAGCTTTTCTTCTTCAGATCCACTTCCCACAATCAACAATGATCCTTTTTTAAGTTTTGAAACTGCCCCAATGGCCAATTCCAACCTTTTTTGCTCAGTTAAAGCTGCAACCGAAAGGATAATTGGCCCAGGTAAACCAATTTCAATTTTTTGACCCTTTTTGCTAAACTTTTTTATATCAATGCCGTTTGGAATTTTTTCAACTTGCACGAAAGGATTAGTTTTCTTTGCCCAGTCTTTGGCTTTGGTTGAAAGTGCGACAAAAGTATTAGGGAAGGCATAAAGGTTGAGTCTATCGTCTAATCCAATTCCAGAATGCCCTGAAATAAGCATCTTTTTTCCTCTTAGCCAGGATATCAATCTAATCAAAACAACTTGCCCTCTTCCGTTTGTCGGTACAATTAAGTTAAACGGTTTAGTTAAAAGTTTGAAGTAATTAATTTTTGAAATGATTTCAATATCGTTGTTGCTTGATAATCTACTTGCAAGTTCTACAAGGAATGTTTCAACTCCCCTTGTCTCACTTTCTTGATGTTTATTTAAAAAAACTATTTTCATATTTTTACTACTTTCCAAATTTCTACATTATCAATTTCATCTATTTTTATATAGTTAGTATTTATATATTTTACAATTTTTTGAGGTTGATATGTTGCTAAATCATGCCAGTTACCAGATTTGGGCTTAGACCAATAGATGTATATTGGTGGGTCAATTTTCCACCCATCAATCATCTTTTCCTGTACCCCAGGTATTTCAAAATGCCAAACATAGTTTTCTATCCAAGGTTTGGGAGGAATAGTGCCGGACATTACATACTCGACTGAATTGGGACCAAGTAAATACACCTTTTCACCTATTGATCTCGATTTAAGTTCAGACGCAAATTGCTTCTCACCAGCTCCATAAAATCTATCTTCAAAATTTGAAGATACTAAAACATTTTTCCAAAGAAAAAATATTGGAATTATTAAAACAATAAAAAACTTTCTATTAAAACTCATTAAAACTCCAAGAAGTATTACAAATACTGCCAGTGCAGGTTGAAGATGGAAAAGGGAAAACCTTGGAAAAGCAGACAATACTAAAAAGAAAAGAATTGATAAAAGTAAATAGAATTTAACTTTGACCGGATCTTCATTTAGTTTTTTATAATTAAGCGCAAACCCTGCCAGCAGGGTTGCCGCCACTACTGCAAATATCTTTATCTCCCGTGAATTGGGAAGTATGGCATAACCAGGAATTTTAGGTAGATGCAGCAGTGGAAATTCAAAAGTCCAGAAAAGGTAATCTGGGAACAGTTTTGCTGCTTGCAACATAGTAGCCAGCACAAGAACTGGTAAAGCGCATCCATAAATAAAGCTCAAAACGTCTTTCTTCTTAGTTTTGGTTACCAATAAATATATAAACATGGGAAGACCTATCAAAACTGCTTGTTGTTTTACTAAAAATGAAATGGCAACAAAAAGTCCAGACATAAATAAGTTACTTTTCAAAAAGTAAACAGATACTAAAATAGGCAAGATTACTGCGACATCGTACCAAAGCATGTTCCCATCAAATATGGGTTGTAAGAATACATACAAGGCCAACACAGATAGCGATAGTAAGTTTTTTTTCGTTAACTTTTTAAGATTTAGAAAAATCATTAAGTCAATCAGTACAATCAAGGTGAAGGTAAAAAACTTTAAAGTAAGCAAGTTAAATCCAAATATTTTGTAAACACCAAGCAAAATAAAGGTTAAGAGTGGTTGATACACATGGTGGAAATCTTTATATATAGTAAAACCGTTGTTTATCATATATGGAAAAGAGAGCATTTCGGGCCAAGCAGTAAATTGTAGACTAGACAAAATTAAAACATGAACTCCAATTAAACTAATTAGTAGTAAATAAATTTTTTTCGCAAAATTCATGTTTTGGTTACTCTTTTTTTCTCCCAATAATACTCATACTATCCCCTTTATTCAAAACTGTTGCCAATAAAGAATATGGACTAGCTAAAATATCTATCACAAATTTCTTTCGATGAAGTTCTAAAAGAGGATTTTTATATTCAAATATTCCAGAACGAGATTCCCAATAAATAACCCTAAATCCGGATTTTTTGACCAACTTTGTAATACTGTCTTTATTAAATTGCCATAGATGTTCTTCTGGAAGCAGATACGGCCAACGCTTTCCCATTATTATTGATAGTAAACTCCCAACATTTGGAACATCAATATACACAATTCCATCCTTTTTCAAAACTTTCCCTACCTTTTTCAAAATTTCTTCAGGATTTTTTAAATGCTCAAGAGTATGGTTTAGTACTACTACATCAAAATAATCACTTTGTAGTTTAGCTTTCTCGAAAGTAGTTTTTAATACTTTGTGACCTTTCTTTTTTGCTCTATCTGCAGTTTTTGAAGGCTCTATACCCCATGTTTCAAAGCCTCTCTCTTTAAATAAATCTAAAAAGACTCCGTTTGAACATCCTATTTCTAGTACTGTACCACCTTTTTTGAAAGACAGTTGTTTTTCTATAAGTTCAAATCTTTTTTTAAAAATGTTTCGGAAAGTTGACTCCATTTTATTGTAGTCGCTGTCTCTGTGATATTTTTTGTAATTCATATTTTTTTAGCCACAACCAACAAATGTGGTCCCCAATTAGTAAATGGGTACAATCCAATCTTACCTAGTGATTTTACAACTAAATTAAGTATTGACCCACCTTTGCTGTCTTGTGACCACAAAGATGATGATTTTATAATTTTAAAGTTTTTATTTTTTAAAAAGGGAACTAAATCACCAATGTAAGGCTCTATCGTAGTATCGCAATCAATTGAGTATTCCTTTGGGTCATTAATCTCTATTGGTGTAACTTTTCTCCACTTTAGGGAATTTACTTTTATAAAAGGCCTGGACAGGTCGCTAAAAACTCCCACTAGAAGCTTTTTCACTCGTGAGTATTTCCCAGGAGGAGAAATTCTGTTTGGTGATCCGAAATTTGGAGCCATTAAAATTAACACTCCACTGGGCTCCAATACTCTCGTTGCTTCCTTCAGCATTTTTTGAGGGTTTTTTAGATGCTCTAGTACAAAAGCTGAATAAACTAAATCAAAGGAATTGTCTTTAAAAGAAAGTTTCTCTAAGTTAGATGCTGTGAAATCACATTTAGGATATTTCTTTTTAGAAAGGGAAATTGCCTTCTTGCTAATATCAACCCCGTAGCATTTGTTATTTTTCCTTGATAAATAGTTCAAACGAGTTCCATCTCCACAACCAAGATCTAAAATCCTACTAGCTCCGATTGAATACTTTTTAAGTACTTTCATACCAGGGTAATCAAAAGCACTTGAACTCTCGCCTGCTTTTTTATAATAGTGGTCAGATTTCCACAGTTTACTATTAGTATCCATATTTTTTGTGCAGTCCCAATTTGTTTTTCAAAAACTTAAGAGGTTTTTGAAGTAGGGCAATTGAAATATATTTATTTGAACGAGTATTCCATGGGGTCGGCACTAATCTTGGTTTTGGTTTAAAAAAACTTTCTGGATAGTAAAAATCCAGTGGCAGTGGGCTTCCCAATTCGTATTTAAATTTCTTTGCTCTTTTGGGAACTTTTCTTTCCATTTGGGGACTTTTTGATCTTTTTAAGTTGGTCATATGCATGTAACCATAATCACAATAAAGTTTCCTATTTTTTTTACCGTCTTGGATTAATTTATTTTCACCATCATAGTATCCTTGGACACCATGATCCCCTTTTGCATGAAGGCCTTCTACTTTCAAATTAATTGCCCTTATGTTGAAAAACCCCGACCTCCCATCGATATTGTATCTGCCTTTTTGGGAAGGAATGATATGAAAAATATCTCCAACAGGGTTTATGTTGGTGTTCACTATCATTTCCAAACCATTTCCTCTTTCTCTAATTGTTTTGACAAGCTTTACAATTGAGTCCTCCCACCAAACCTCATCGCCGTCCACAACTAAAAGCCAGTCAGCACTCGTGGCATCCAACATCTTTTGTCTAACAACAGGAAACTCTCCAGGGGTCACTGAACCATATTGTTTTAATTCAATCCTTTCTGGATACAGTTTTCTGATTTTTTTAGCAATTTCCCAAGATCCGTCCGTGCTTCCTGTATCCCACAGCAGTAATTTATCAACATGTTCAATTACTGAGGTAACAGAATACCAAAGCCAGTTAACTTCATTTTTGAATACTGTGTGTGCAACAATCTTCATGTTCTTTTCCAATAGTGTCTAATTACTATTGTCCAGGTATAAATCAAAAGAAGAGTATTTGTAATTGCAAAAGTGATTGCTGGTCCAATTGGTCCATATTTTGGAATAAAAATGTAGTTAAGTGTAAATATGGCTATAATTTGGAAGAAACTATAAACACCAATATATACAGTCTTTTTCATTGAATAAATAATTGCAGTCACAGAAGGCGCTGTGAATATAAATGGAATCATCGCAGCAACCAAGCTTTGAAATATTGGAACTGAGTCTATAAATTTGTCTCCAAAGAGAATCGTAATGAAAGGCTCGGCAATAATTATCCAAAGAATTAGTCCAAGGGAAATTGGGATTAAAGCTAGCAGAGCTTTAACTATGTATCTTTTCTCCTTCTCCCTATCATTAAACCCTGCCATGCGAGGTGCTAGTACACCTGAAAAGCTGGATGCCAACACAACCACAAACCCAGCTAAGCGTGATGGAATTGAATAGAGACCTGTCGCGGTCGCACTTGCAAAAATGGCTAACATTTGGATATCAAGCCGACCTGAGATTGATGAGATAACTCTATTTACACCAATCCAGCCTGAAAAGCGAAACAGTTTTTTGTAAATTGAAATACTGGGTCTAGTTTTTAAAAACCCTGGCCCTATTAGTAGTATCCCCGTTGTGGTTCCCAGTACTCCCCCTATTACGAAAGCGAGTAGTGAGTTTCCAATAGTTAAAACGCTCATGAGTACAAATCCAAAGGTAAAGAGTAGTCTCACTAAATACAAAACGTTATCAGCCACAATAGAAGCTACAAACTTTTTCTTGGCCTGCAAGAAAAATGGCAATAACATAGGCAACCCCAAAGAAAGAGAAACCAGCCCTACCCAGATGGCAGCACTAGAATCACCACCTGCCAACAAGTTAGTAGAAACAAATGGGGCAAACATAATAACTAATAAGGATATTACAAACGTTACCGAAAAACGGGTAACTGTTGCAGCCATGATATATTTATTGGCCAACTTCACTTTTCCTTTTGAAAGGCTGGAAGAAACAAAATTAACAGCACCTGTGGAAATACCAAGATCAGTAAGGGAGGTTAAAATGACAACTAAATTGGTAGCTGCAGAAAAAATTCCAAAATCAGAAAGAGAAAGATTTCTTGCAACTATCAAAGTAAAAAGAAAACCCAAAAAGGCTGACAAAGTGTTACCAAAAAATAGAGTGTATGTGTCTTTAGCTGTGCTAGACCTGACCAAACTAAACATCTTTTTTATATTCTCCACTCCCAAATTCTACCATTTATCTAAATATAAAAAAATCTTTACTACCAAAAACTACTTTAAAAAAATATTTTTGGTATACTTCAACATTATGGCCAAAAGAATTGAACTGACAGTTGGACAAGGTACAAGAGAGCTTGCACACAATCTTGATTTTCAAGCAAAAAGATATCAAATCAGTAGAGAAGATCCATTGATATCAAGCGATAATTTAACTGGTTTCGAAACATTTGTTAAGGAGGGGAAGATAGTATTACACGAAGCCCCGTTCGAAGCTAATGGGGCTAAAGTTGGAGATGTTGTGGAGATATCAGAAACAACTGGTGGATATTGGACATCTGGTGACAAAAATCCTGCGGTATATATCAATGATCCCAAAAAGATTATTAGAGGGACCCATAAAATTGTATTTAGGGGAACAGTGTCTAGAATAAGATATGATGATCCTGAAACAGGAGGACACAAATACGGTTATTCAGATAAAATAATTTTTTTGATCCTCGAAAGAAAGAAAAAAGTAGTAGCCGTGCGAGACTGGTAATAATTAGTTCTTTTTAATAAAAATTATTATATAACTGGATGCCACAATAATAACGACACAATATAGACTGTTGTTCCCTTATCGGCATTTTTCTGACCAACAACATGCTCACATTTTTCCTGATTCTGATTTCATCATTAATTGGGAACCAGAAAATACTTCTTTTATAAACCACCCAGAACTGATGTACATTGCAGGAAGAACTGGGAACAAATATCGTGCATTTACAGTACTTAGAATAAGTACTACGAAATACATAATAAGCCAGACCACAATTACACAAATAGGTTGACCAATTACCAGTTTTTCTTTCAAAGATCTAAAAAAAGAAATTATTGATATTAATGAAAAAGTTCCCAAAATTGGCCATGTAAATTGCCAGTCAACAGCTTTTTGTACCTGCCCCATAAAGTGCCATCTGTTTAAAAACAAAAAATCTACTAATGATATTGGGTCAAAAACTAATTTTGCACTATGCCAGCTATATATATATTTTTGAGTCCCAAAAAATTCTCTGATGGTCATACCATCTCCAAAAGAATTTAAATAGGAAACAGCAAGTGGTAAAATAAGTAGAGGAGAAAATAGTATAAATTTTTTAATATTGTCTAAATTCCTCTCCAATAATGACACTACAAAAAAAACTAAAAAAACAATAAAACCCGTTATCCAAAATTTTGTAGCAATAACCAGCCCCAGAGAAATAAAAGTTAAAGCGCTAAAGTATAGTTTGGTGGTTTTAAGATATTTAATAAAAAAATAAAAGGTTAATAGTAAAAAAAATACTTGAATATTATCAAGATTTGGAGAATATCTCACTTGAGCAATAAATACCTTTTCAGCACTAAAAAGGTATGTCAGAACAGAAGAAATAACTTTAGAATCGATTACAAGATCTGCCAAAAGAAAAAAGATAACCAACAACAAAACATTAAAAATCAAAGAGCCAACTCGAGAATTATTAAATAACACTTCAGATAGCCCAACAATATATTTACCTAAAGGGGGTTGTTCTCCATTTAAAAGTATCGGGTTTAGGCCATGTACATACTCCCAGCCTGCAAGCGCATATACAACTTCATCTGCAATCTCTGAAAGAGGCTCTTTCAAGATATATTGAGATTGGCCGTAAAGTTTTCTGTGTATTTCTGGGTTAAACGGTTCAGTGAATAAACCTTTATTTAATAAGGCGAAATTGAATAAATTATACAAAGACAAAAACAAAAAAATAATAATGACAATGGATGCTATTAGTGGTGATTTTTTAGATACATTAGCCATAGCAGGATTATAACAAAAGAAGCCAAACTTATCTTTATACCCAAATCAACATTTTTTTGACCATCAAAATAAATTTCCCCAGTCTGCTCACAGTCGTCTATCAAAAATCCATTAATCATTGCGTACACTGGAGTGGAAGATATTTGTTTATTGCCACAGTCCAGTTTCCATAAGGGATGATAGTTTTGGGAATATATTATCCATTTTGGATTGATATCGTTTTTATTTGCGAACTTGGTTATAAATTCATTGGTTTTAATTTCAGACTCTTGCCAGCTAGATACTGGAATGACTGCAACTGTATTTAAAACCTGCATTCCAGACTTATTTGTTAAATTAATGTCAACAGTCCCCTTTTTGAGATCCACTTCCAAATACTGCCATCCAAAACTTCCAGACTTTTGTGAAATTGTTTTTTCCACACCATTAACAGAAATCAAAAGTTCATTGTCTTGATACCCCATTCCCCTTACTGCAACTATATATTTACCACTCTCTTTTATCTTAGTTTTATACTCAACGCTTTCATTCTCGTTGGTAGACAGAATTATTCCTTTCCCATAATCAAATTCAAAAGTTTGTATACCCCTTATGAGAAGTTGATATTTCCATAGTAAATAGTTGTCTGCTGAATACTTTGCCCACTCGAGTTTGGAAATATCACTCTGTTCTAAATAATAATCTTTCAAAAAAGAAAATCTTAGATCAGATTCATTCTTGTCGTTATACAAAAGTTCAAATGAACTCCTGGGCATTCCTAATAGTTTGTTTGCATCTGTTTTTTCATCTTCCAAAAAAATTGTCCCAACTTTGGTAGGATCAATTTTCTTTTTATCGTAAACATCTTCTCCTCCTGCAATCACATACACCTTTTCTGCCTCAAAGGAATTTTGCTGGGTGTCTAAAACCTCAAAAATCCTCATTTCTGTATTCCAGTCTAGTTCTTTATAGGAAGGATTCTCTGACACGTTAGCGAGAAGTGTTTGCCAATCTTTCTGTTCTTCTTCTGACATTTCCAGTCTTCTGGTACTCCCTGGGAAAAACATATACCTAACACCAAGGTTTTGTATCCACCCTGAAGAGCTGGGGTTGTTAAAAAAATTAAATACATCAGAACTGCCAACACTAATGGAGGCGAACGGCCTTAATTCAATCAAACTTTTTGCATTAATAGCAGGTTTTTTTTCACTCTGGAACCCTAAAGTGGGTTTTTCTGGAAACCATAGAGTTTTGTATTCTCCCGGATTATTTTTAATCTCTGTATAAATTTTTTGGTAATCACCACTTTGGGATCTTCCAGAAAGCACAAAGTTTAACTTTCCCAGTAAGGCTGGTAGTATTAGTAACAATAAAAAAACAAAGCAAACTATTTTAACAACTTTGCTTTTAAACTTATCTACTGTATTTCCAATTAATACCCCTCCGAAAAGCATTAAGGGTGTAAAAAACTTGCTTGAGTCTCTCAGGGTGGAACCAAAAGGAAACCTTGTAACAACAAATTTATAAATAAAACCTAACGGAGCTGTTTCTCCTTTGGTTAAAAACGCAAAAGCCAAAAACAGTAGGGAAAAGGTTTTAATAATTTTGCTGTTTTTATCTTTTTTGAATAAAAGCCCTCCGAAAACAAGAATCGCCACGAAAACAAAATAAAATGGGGGGTAGATTATTTGTCCATATATGTTATTGGGCCAGTGAGGTTGATACAAAAGAAGTGAATGCAACAAACTGGTTTGTCCCAGACTCGATACTTCCAAGCTCAAATCTCCTCCTCCATTTCTTAGCAAGGGTAATAACCAAAACATGTTTAATGGAATTAGTGTTAACCCAAGAAGTATTAAATTAAAAATCTTTTTAGGTCTCCAAAAAGCTATAGTCAAAAAAGCGATGATGGCGATTCTTGGGTCCATTAAGATTAAAAAAAACGAAGTTAGAAGTGCTTTTGAAAAACTATTCAAACTCCATTTTTCAGTTAACCTGTAAAGTTGCAGTAAAACTACCGGAAAAATTGAATATGCCAATGCAACTCCCACTTGCCCACCATCAATTAATAATATTAAATAGGTGTTCAATCCATATACCAAAGATGTAAAAAATTGTGTAATTTTGGAAAACTTAAAATACTTTGTAAAAATAAATGGAGTTACAAAAGAAAATATAATTGCAGGAAAGTAAAATACCAATCTAACTACAATTGAGTGTCCTAGCCCCAATACACTTCCCAAAAAACTATAAATGTACATCAATGGTGCAATCCAAATAAAAAGGTTTGTACTGCCAAGACCATTCCCAATATCCCACCAAGCCACAGGTCTTCTTAAAAAAATATCCATTGCTTCTTTATAAAAATATGGTGCATCACCTAAAGCCAACGAACCGAAAATAAATACTGCTTTATATACAAAATAAGCTGGTATCAAAAGTCCCAATAAAAACAATTTATTATTTTTCATATTTGACCTCACTTGCAATCACTCCAGCAATCAGAATAAAAAACAAATAATTGGAAGTTTTAATCGCAAATCCTGGATGATTGGTAAAAAGTAATAACCCAACTCCAAAGAATCCCAGTATTGAAATCGTTAACAAAAGTTTTGATAACATTTATTTACATTATACTAGAAAAAGTAAGAATTTATTTCAAACCCAAGGATCCACACATTGTTTATAGTAATAGACTTAAATATGATTATTTATGATTATTATCAACACTAGGTATTAATTGGAAAAATAATAATATTGTTAATCCATAAAGATAATTTCCCAATATTTCTCCTGCTTCATATATCCCAAATAGTACGAACAACATTCCTAATAATGTAAAAATACCCCCCAAACGCAACAAGTACTTAAATTTCACTTTATATACTAGTAGTGCAAAAATAAGTATAAGAAAAAAAACAAAAGATTTCTGTACAAAAAGGTTTACATACGGCATTTTAGGTAAAAATAATACCGTGGATGAAAAAAGAAAAAGCCTGAATAATTGTCTAGGGGTTTTTACTATCCATGAAAACAAACTATTTTCAAGATGATTAATTCTTTTATTTAATATTTTTTGAAGTTTCATTTAGGATATATAAATTTCCACACATACACTAAAATCATTGTTGAAAGAAAAATTGATGTTATTATTTTGCCAACCTTAAAGGCTTCTTGTGGTAAATACTCAATTGTAAACTTACCATTTGCATCCTCCGGAAGTATCCATGCATTTGCATGACCATCAATCATAAAATGCGTTGCCGTTTCAACAACTAATCCATCTTGTCTTAAACTCCACAATGGATTAAATGTTTCATTGAAAACTAATATTCTAGGATCTTGCATATTAATGTTAAGTTCATATTTAACTGGAGAAATTTGATTATATGAAATAGGGTTGTTACTAATGTCTATTGTATCCTCTGTCATTTTCTCAACAATTATTCTTGGTGAAAAAATCTCATATATTTCCCAATTTGAAACTTGAGGAATACTGTTATTTGACGAACATACATACACATAAGGATCTGTGGCACCGTAGGGTTTATAAAGATAACTGTATTCACCTGCAATTCCTACGGAGTCAACTTCATTTTCAATATCCCACTTGAAAAATCCGTCATTAATGGATTGTTGAATACTTTTATTTCGCACATAAAATCGAAGACGTTGTGTATTGTCTGTAATTGAGAAATTGACACGATATGCAGAATTATTGTTAAAGTGTTGAACTCGGCCGGCAACGCACCCATTATCATTTATAGGCAATGATTGTACAGAGAACCCAATATCTTCATAAAGATTTGGCAGGTCTCCAAAAACCAATATGCTTTCATACGAACCAGGATCCATCAAACCCAAGTCAAAAAATACACCCTCATTCTCTTTTTGTGGTTTCAAGCTAACATATTTACCATTTATGTAAATTTCAACATGTTCGGGAAAAATTCTATTACCAGATATATCAAATGGCATAGTATCTGCATTTACATGGATCTTGTAATTACCTTTCAGTTTAATAGTGAGATTATAAATTTTTCTATGTCGATACTCGTCTAATATATTAATCATAGGCGAATATAAATTAGTAATTTGGCGAATCGTCCAAAGAACATTGTTTACTTCGTTTCTTAACATTTCACTTTTCATCA
The DNA here is from genome assembly GCA_016784385.1 of Candidatus Microgenomates bacterium. Taxonomy (GTDB): domain Bacteria; phylum Patescibacteriota; class Microgenomatia; order UBA8517; family UBA8517; genus BS150m-G53. The sequence goes on from JADHUT010000007.1 coordinate 28,500, forward strand.
AAAAGTCCTTGTTGGCAACTTGATTTTGTAGATTTACTTCTATGGGTAAAATTGAATCTTTAACTCGGATATACGTTGAAAAATCTTTATCATAATTAGGAATATTTTTGACATACTCATAAACAATATTTAAGTAATGATTGACTACTTTCAATGCCGTTGCTATTTGAATGTCCTCGGTTGATGTTCTTAACATTGCCATAACTTCTGATGTCCTTCTTAGAGCAAATCCTAAATAATCAAATGCCTTACTTGATCCAGAAGAAGCCACTAATACTTTTTTTTCTTTTATTTCCTTGAAGAAATATAATTTTGAACTTGGTAGAAGTGTTACTTCAGGCAGTGCATGATTTGGTGATTGCATTTCCAATTCACACGATTGACAGCCAACAATTGAAAAGTCATTACCTGGAGTGCCTACAACATCTTTGCCTAAATGCTGATCAATATCTGTGTATTGATTTACTAATGAATAATCATTGCTTGATAATGAAACAATATCGTTTGTTAAAATTATCTTACTGGGAAACAAATCGACAATTTCATATAATATCCAGTCCGAAAAGGTCTCTTTGACTCTCAAAGATTTAAAATCAGATAGATTTTCTTCATAATCGTGTAGATCATCTCCACTTGACCAATCAGATGTGTTTAAAATATCCTTTCTAAGCAAAACATGTTTAATGCCCAATCTATTGGCTTTGCCCAAAAAATCTACTTCCCGATTATCTTTTATTGACAAGTAAATATCATTAACTAAAACATTCTGTTCTTTGGATAATAATCCATCATTAACCAAAAACGATTTATAAGGGGCTACAACTGAGGGGAGGTTTGTTAAACTCCAATATCCCCAATTATAAGCATCATTCTTCCAGTTTTGGTTTGCTGGGGGAACCAACAGTATTCTTGAATCCCCAAAATCCTGATCATTAATTGATTTGGAAAACTCAAGTACACTTGGTGGTATAGAAACTTTTGTTGATAGATCTTTCTGCCAAGAAAATATTTTATCTGCATCAAATATTACCCCATGATAAGCTAGCCAACTTCCAAGTATCACTAAAATCACTACAATTTTGAATTTACTACCAATTTTTTCTACAAAAGATGAAAGGGTAAATGAAATCAGTCCGATATATCCAATTAAAAAGGCGCTGGCAAATTTATAGTAAGGAGACCTAAATACTGCAAATCCTGGGATATATGTGTAAAGAAACTCATACAAGAAACCTAAAGGACCATGCGAACCTGCCATAAAAAACATTCCAAACAAAGTGACTGCTGTAAAAAATAAAATGTATTTTTTGCTTTCATTTTTCTTTAGAATTAGCGCACCTAAAGCTAGAAATGGAAAGATAAAACTAGACACAATTAGTAAAGGATTTGTAAGATAACTGTACGCATATGCATGTTGCATGTTAATTCCACTTGATCCAGAATACCAATCAGGTATTCCCTGCAGCCTAAAGAAATTTATATACGATCCTGCTTGGCTTAATGCTCTCAACCACTCTTTGTTTTGCTCAATCACAACAGGATTTACAAGTTGTGAAGCATCTCCACGTAAAAAAGTGGAGAAGTATGGAAATATTGAGTATGCATTTATCAGAATAAACCCTACCAACAACGATAACAAAAACACAACAAATCGCCAAAGATCACTAAAGTTTTTGCCTACTAAATACGTAACAATTTTAAAAATGCTAAAAACAGATACCAAAACAAACATACTTCCGTAAAGAGGAATTCCAAGCCAGCTTCCACAATTGAAAATGAATAATATTAAAGTTATATATAAAAACGCTTTTTTATATCCAATCAATTTGTCATTTAATTTAAACAGTACTGTTAATAGGAGTAAATTAGCCACCAGTATTGAATACTTTGCCCTTTCTAAAATAAATAACGATTGAATTATAAAAAAGTTAATTGTGATAAATGTTGAAAAAAATACAGGAAAATACTTACCTAAACTTTTCTTAATCGAATTTGAAAAAACATACGCAGAAGCAAAAATCATAGATAACCAAAAAAACAAATTCAAATAATTACCTGCGAAAGAAACTCCAGATAATTTTGATGTGAAAAAATCAACAAAATGAATCATGATACTGCCAAAATGTGGGGAGTTATCCTGCCCAAAACCCTGAATGCTCCATGCATATAATCTTGATTGTAAAAAATCTTTTGAATTTAAAGCCAAGCCAGAATCATGACCCACAATATAACTGCCTGGTGGAAGTAGGAATCTTGACAAGAAAAAGATTGCAATAATACTAAACACAAAAAATGCGTAAGTCGTTATTTTTGATTTCATTTTTTAAAGATAAAAAAGGCAGTACTGTTTACCAGAGGCAGATTGGTCTTTATTGGTAAGCCAAAACTGAAAACTTTGCTAATTCTATACAAAAAAGGTACAAAAGTCCCGTGAACTACTTTTCTATTTTTGAACCCGACTTCTTTACCTATTTTTAGCCACCACTGCTTTTCATGAACATTTATGTGTGTAGGGTCAGAAAGTGACCTTTTGGTTGGAAATGGTGTAGAAAAAACAAACTTACCCCCCTTTTTCAAATTTGAATATATATTTAAAATTGCTTTTTGAGGGTTATTTAAGTGTTCCAACACTTCAAACCCTACAACATAATCAAATTTCTGACCCAACTTAATTTCTCGTTCAACATTTACAACCTTAAAAGAAACATCTTTTTGAAATTTACTTGCCTTTTTAACAATATATTCGGACACATCAGAGCAAGTTACATCAAATCCCCTGTTGGCAAATATGTATGAAAAATAACCCAAAGAAGAACCTATTTCCAATAACTTTTTACCTTTACCTTTTTTAAAAGGTAAATATTTGCTTAAAAAATTAATCCACCCCTCTGACCAATTGCAGTACATCTCAAATTCTTTTTTTGTAAATTTATCAAAAAACCTTTTGTAGTACTCTTTATCAAAACTGTCTTTTCCGTGGCTCATCACAAAGATTATAGCAATAAACTTATTTATATCCTAAACAAAGAAGGATTTTTTTTTAACACATTTAGATGTGATGCATCGTGCTTGTATATGAAAGTCAAAATGCTACAATAGAAATCATGAAGCCAGGGCATAAATTAAAAGTTGTGTATGCCACATTCTCTCCGTGGGAAAACGGAAAAAGAATGCCAACAAACGGAATGATAGAACCCATGCTTAAGTTTTTTCTTCCAAAAACAAAGAAGTTTATTCTCATTGATGAACCCCACCCTGGAAGCGATGTTGTTCTTCCTGTTAATGAAATATATTTAAACGGAAAACTAACAAAAAAACCAAAATCTTCAATTTTTGTATCATGGCTATATCCATTTCTACTTCTAAGAAATACTGCTGGAACAAGAATCCCATTTAAAGTTAGAGACTTTTTGGCTGTCATGGACATGTCGTTTAGAAACAGAGACAAATATGATCTTTTTATTGGCCTTGAATCAATCAATGCACTGGCCGGTGTAATTTTAAAAAAATTAGGTATTGTAAAAACTGTAATATATTATGTTTCTGACTATTCACCACAAAGATACGGTGCGAAATGGTTTAACAACTTATATTTGAAGCTTGACAGAATGGCAATCACTCACTCTGATTATCTTTGGGATGTTTCTTTAGCAATGATGCCCGCCAGAATTAAGGCGGGGTTAAATCCAATATATTCCAAAAAAGTGGTTCATGTACCAAATGCTATGTATCCTGAACAAATTAATTATCTTCCAATTAACAAAACAGAACCTTTCAGCCTGATGTATGCAGGAACCTTGGGTGAAGAAAATGGTCCCGATATTGCAATTGAAGCAATGGTACAAGTAGTTGACAAATACCCAAAAGCAAAATTACATATATATGGAGGTGGTGACAAAGATTTAAAAAGACTCAACTCTCTGACCAGTAAACTTAACCTAAAAAACAATATCGTATTTCATGGTTTTTTTACGGATCAAATTAAGCTTTCTAACGAAATCAAGAAATACAGAGTAGGTCTTGCACCATACAAGGCCATAAAAGGTTCACCGCGTTGGTGGGCTGATGCTACAAAAATACGACTATATTTGGCAGCTGGACTTCCAACCATCACAACACAAGTCCCACCTCTGGGCAAGGAATTAATTAAAGAAAAAGCAGGATTAGTTACAAAAGACAATGCAAAAGAAACTGCAAAAGCTATTTCAAAACTATTCAGTGACCCAAAACTCTATTCAACCTTTAGAGCAAATGCAATTAATAAGGCTAAAGACAATCTATGGGAAAACACCTACTCAAACGCTCTGAAAAAAAGCGGTGTTGAACTTTCATAAAGTAGCGTATATATTACTTACAGTTATTGTCCGCTTGTAGTTTCATTTTAAATTTATGACAAATACAAACACCAAAAAAACAAAATGCTCTAAAATTCTCTTTGCAAGCTTTTCTCCTTGGGAAAATGGTCAAAGATCGCCAACAAACGGTCTTATTGAGCCAATGCTCGACTTTTTCTCACCCAAGATAAAAAGATTTGTTCTTATAGATCAACCACATCCAGGAAGCGACAGGTTGATACCAAGGGTTGAAACCTACAAGAGGGGTAAACTGAAAGATATAAAAAAATCATCCATTCTTGTGTCCTTCTTATATCCGATTCTCTATCTTAGAAACACCCTAAAAACTAGTCTAATTTTTAAAATTCGAGATTTTCTTTCTGTGCTTGATTACGGCCTGCTAAAAAGGGAACATTTTGACTTGTTTATTGGTCTTGAATCTGTAAACACTATTGCTGGTGTAATTTTGAAAAGGTTTGGGCTAGTTGACTCTGTAGTATACTATGTTTCTGACTTTTCTTTGAAAAGATATGTAAATCCGTTGTTGAATAAAATATATCTTTTACTTGACCGAATTGCTTTTAATAACGCTGACTTTGTATGGGACATTTCACCAGCTTTGATGCAAGCCAGGATAAAGGCCGGATTGGATTTAAAAAGTGTTAAAACTTCAATACATGTTCCAATTGCACTTTTTTCTGAACAATTAACATCACTACCATCCAAGCAGACAATTCCATTTAGTATTGCATACGCAGGTTTGGTAAGTAGTGAAAACGGTCCCAGTATCGCACTTAAAGCACTTAAGAAAGTGCTGCGCACTTTCCCAAAAGCTCAGTTACATATCTTTGCGATGGGTCGAGATATTGATATCCAAAAATTACGTGATTTAACAAATAAACTTGTCATTCAAAAAAAAGTATTTATACATGGTTTTATTTCTAATCAAACCGATCTAATAAAAGACTTGTCTCAATATAGAATTGGCCTTGCACCGTACCTCACAAAAGAAGGCTCTCACCGATGGTGGGCTGATGCTACAAGGATACGACTCTACTTAGCAGCTGGGCTACCTGTAATAACCACACCCGTTCCCCCAGCAGGAAACGAACTTACCAAGAATAATTCAGGGTTTGTTGTAAAAGACAATGAAACTAAATTTGCAAAAACAATTGGTTTACTGTTTAAAAACAACAACCTCTATAATAAAATGAAAAAGAACGCAATAAAGCAAGCTAAAGACAACACCTGGGACAAAGTGTATACAAAAACACTTAAAAAAATGAATGTTAGTTTGGTGAAATAATATGAAAAAAACAGTTATAGTAACAGGGTCAGCAGGACTAATTGGATCTGAGTCAGTTCGTTTTTTTCATAGGAAAGGTTTTAGAGTTATTGGAATAGACAATGACTACAGAAAATATTTTTTTGGTCCATCAGCAAGCACTAGTTGGAATCGAAAATTGTTAGAAAAAAATCTCCCAAACTATATCCATCACAGTGTAGACATTAGAAACAAGAAAAAAATCGAGGATATAATCAAAAAATACAAACCCAAACTAATAATACACACTGCCGCACAACCATCACACGACTGGGCAGCAAAAGAGCCCTTAACAGACTTTTCAATAAATGCCGAGGGCACGTTGGTGATGCTCGAATCATATCGCAAATTCGCACCAAAGGCTGTATTTATCTTCACTTCAACAAATAAAGTTTATGGAGACAACCCAAATAGATTACCACTAAGAGAGCTTAAAACTCGATATGAACTTCCTAGATCACACAAATTCTACAATGGAATAGACGAATCAATGAGCCTGGACAATTGTACTCACAGCATTTTTGGAGTATCAAAAGTATCAGCAGATTTGATGGTCCAAGAATATGGAAGATATTTTGGATTGAAAACTGGTGTTTTCAGAGGAGGATGTTTGACAGGACCCGCACATTCATCCGCGCAACTACACGGGTTTCTTGCATACCTAGTTCACGCCATCGCAAAGGGAATTCCATATACAGTTTTTGGATATAAAGGAAAACAAGTAAGAGACAATATCCATTCATACGACGTTGTTAATGCTTTTTATAACTTTTATCTTAAACCAAGAGTTGGTGAAGTATATAATATTGGGGGATCAAGATATTCAAACATTTCAGTAAATGAAGCAATACCTGTAATTGAGAAATATCTTAAAAAAGATGCTGTTGTAAAATATGATTCTAAAAATAGAATTGGAGACCATATGTGGTATATATCAGACGTTTCAAAATTCAAAAGACATTATCCAAAGTGGAATTATACATACAACTCTGATCAAATACTCGAAGAGTTGTGTATGTATTCCTCACCAGAAGCAAGAGATAGATTTTTAAATATTACATGAGTAAATACAAAAATATACTAGTTACAGGTGGAGCTGGGTTTATTGGATCTTTTTTAGTAGACGAACTAATTAACAAAGGGTATAAAGTAAGGATACTAGACAACCTGGAGGAACAAGTTCACCATGGAAAAAAACCAACCTATTTGAATAAAGATGCCGAATTCATAAAGGGAGACGTAACAGACTATAATATTTTCAAAAAGGCACTAACTGGTATGGATGTTGTATACCACCTAGCTGCAGCTGTTGGTGTTGCACAAAGTAATTATGAAATCAAAAAGTATGTTCATTCAAATGTAGTAGGAAGCGCAAACTTGGCAGATATATTAGCAAACACAAAACATTCCATAAAAAAAGTTATCTTTCCTGCAAGCATGACAGGTTTTGGAGAAGGAAACTATAATTGTAAAACTCATGGCATAGTCAGACCTCCAGTAAGAGGTGAGGCTCAACTTAAGAAAAATGATTTTGACATGTACTGTACAAAATGCAAAAACGTAGTTTTACCTGTTGCAACAGAAGAAGAAGCACAAGAATACCCAAGTAATATATATGCGATTACTAAAAAATCCCAGCAAGAACTACTTCTCCTTACTGGCGAACTCTACAACATACCAACCGTCGCAATTAGGTTTTTTAATATTTATGGACCAAGACAAAGTCTTTCAAATCCGTACACGGGAGTAACTGCAATATTTATAAGTAGGTTGAAAAACAATCAGGTTGCAAATGTGTACGAAGATGGAACCCAAGCAAGAGACTTTCTTTCTGTGCACGACGCTGCCAGAGCATTGATATTGGCAATGGAAAAAAAATCAACAGATTATCAAATAATAAACATTGCTTCAGGTAAACCAACATCAATAGAAAAAATTGCCAGAAAAGTTGCAGAATTATTGGGAAAGCCAGAACTAATTAAAGTTTCTGGTGAATTTAGAAAAAATGACGTTAAACACTGTTATGCCAAAACAGACAAGGCAAAAAGAATTCTTGGGTTTTCTCCGAAAATAACATTACAGCAGGGGTTCAAAGAATTAATCGAATGGAGTAAAAATGAAGAAGCTGAGGATGGTTTTGAAAAAGCTCAAAAAGAATTAAAGAAAAAAGGAATTATTTAATTATACAATTTACTATTTTTCATCTCTTCTAAATTCATTTGCATTACAGTGACGTTTTGAATATTTACATTGACAGGGTAGTTGAATGAATCTATCCTAACTTTTTCAAGTAGGGTTCCGCGCGGAGGAAGAATGACTCTGTAATTATGAAATCTTCCGTCAGCTGATATCTCTAGGCTTTGCGAGTTTGTTTTTGAATAGCCACCATCTCTATTGGTTATCCAAGACACTTCGACATTTGGAAAAAGAAGTACTTTAGAAAAAATATTTCTACTCATTTTTGCATCAGCCACAAAGCAAAAAGGGCAATTGATAATACTTTCTTGTGTTAATGCGTCGGATGTTAAAGTTGCATTATTGAAATATACTTCATCAATTCCGGGCGGGCTATCTTGAAACGTTTCAAATATACTAATACGAATCATTTTTATATTAACAGGGGAGAATTCTTCTAATATTGTAGATCCACCAGGTTTTCCTTTTGCATTTTTCTTATCTACTACCTTTTCCCAATCAAGACCATTTTTTGAGACCTCAACAACATAGTCTTTTGGACTAGCGTTTAAATGATGGTTCAACCAAGATATCGAAGAAATTGTTCTTATCTTTGGTAGTTGGATATATAAAGTTTGCGGTCTCTTCTTTGCATTCCACTCAGTGCCCTTGGCAGACCAATAGGTTTCTTTTCGAAGGTCAATAGAGTTTCGGGGGGCTTCTCCTTCTCCACTGGACGATGCCCAAGCTTTTCCATAATGAAAGATTTGTTGTTTTTCTTCTTTTTGAGACAGGACACTTTCGATTATTTCATTTGAATAAACTTCGTTTAGATCTTTTGTATAGTTACTTAGATCTGATTCCAACACTTTACCCCCGACATGCTTTGATATGTCTAAATATGGGTAATACACATCTTCCAAATCGAGTGGTTGGACGGCCATATCAAATTCTAGGTACATTGGCACCATTGATGATACATTGGCACTAAATTCAAAATATGGATTCACTCCGACGCTTCGTTCTATATTTCTGTTTATAGTTGTTTTTCCATATAGAGTATTTATAAAAACATCAGTCAGATATGTTTTTTCATTATTGTTTGTTAGTAAACCAGTCACCTCACCTGTGGTGTTGATATATCCATTTTTGTCATAATAGAAAGTATAGATATTGTCAATACTGGTTTCTTTCTCAATTAATTTCTTATACAAGTCATTATACGAAATAGAGATATTTGTGTTATCTTCATAACCTTTAAAAATCGATATACCCAATTGAGGCATTCCTCCCAATACGTTATTTTTATACACCGCATCCTCTACCGTCTCTATATAAACCACTGTTTTTTCATCAACTTTCGATATTGTTTCATTGATTAATTGGTATCCTTTTTTATCAGGCTGGCTTACATAACGAAGAATATAATCTATTTCCTGATTAGTGAGGTGTCAAGTACCCCTTTTGTTGTACACACTTTCTAAACGAGTGTGTGTTTAGAAAGTGTGTATCTGTTTGAAGGATAACGGTGGCATTTTTAGTACGGTGTGAATTCTAAAGGTATTGTACTTAACAATTGTTGTATGT
>JADHUT010000021.1 GCA_016784385.1 Candidatus Microgenomates bacterium
GATCAAATCTTCTCACATGAGAAACCATATTATTCACCTCCTTAATTGGAGCTATTTTAAACAAAATTGAGTGTCCTGTCGTTGGAGAACCTACTAACCCCAAACTAATCAACGTCTAATATGTATCTGATCTTTTGCACTTATTTGCTTTTTGTGGACCCGGGGAGAATCGAACTCCCATCCTATGACTGCCAGCCACATGTCCTACCATTGAACGACGGGCCCATTTTGAGGGCTGTGGGCGGTACAGGGCTCGAACCTGTGAACCTTTCGCACGTCAAGCGAACGCTCTACCAACTGAGCTAACCGCCCTTCACTCTAGTATTTTACTACAAAAACTCTTGCTCAGAAAGACAAGCCTTCTTCGTAGATGTGTACCTCCTCCCCTTATTACACACACCCCGTTATAGGAAGGATAAGATTTACTCTTTGCAACCCTTTTGTCTTTCGTGGTTGAGAAGTTTTTTATAGGGGCATTAATGTGTTGAGACCAATATTTTATTTTTTCATTAATTTCTTGATCACTTCGGAGGTGTAATTCAAATTTAAGCTCTTTTCTGGAGATATTATATAGTACTTCTAAAGAACGGATATAGAAATCAACTATTAATGGATTGCTGTTGGCTAATGAGGCGGGTTGTGTCTTGGCTCCATCACCTAAATACAACATAGATAAAGCAAGTTCTAATATGTGTTTATTGGAATGATCAATTTTTTCTAATACTTTTGTTGCCTGATTTTCTGCGAGTATTTTACGCTTTTCTTTTTCATCGTTGTGCCATTTGACAGCTTTTACCCTTGCTTTTTTAAGGCCCTTAATCCATTCCTTGTTAAGTGTAAGTTGTTGTTTTTTGGTAAGTTTAATATCTTTAAACCAACCAGAAAGTGTCGATCGTGGTACACCCGTGAGGTTTTCGATATCTCTAATTGAACTTCCTTCCTTTCGAAGAAGTACAGCTTGATCTTTGTATTCGAACCACTTGGAAATCACTTACTTAGCTTACAGTCAGTGGTTCACACATGTCAAGATGTGGTGTTTATCCAGCGGACCTGGATACGTAATGTTCTCCTGAAAGAAGGAAGGGTGCTCCATGTTTTTTGTATTTTGCCCAATAACCCATTTTTTGACTTCTTTTGTTGCTTTCTGCCAACCAATTAACTGCACTGTCAATCTTTTTTCTGAAAGTTTGGATGTATTCAATTAGGTTTTGAATGAATGCAATGTGGTACTCACCTGGGTTTACAGGCAATTCTTGTGTAGCAACTTTTGTTTGTTCTGAAAGGTTTCCTGCAGATTGTGCAATTTTTGAAGCTTCACTCATCAGAGCATGAAGCCTGACCCTCAGTTTATTTAGTTTTTGTGCTGATTCCTCTTTTACTTCTGCAAAGATTCTTCTTTCAGTTTGGAGTTGATTAGTCAGAAGTTGGTTTTGTTCAGTTTTTGCAAGCAATGCTTCACTCACATTAACTGATTGTCCAGGTTCAATATTGCCTGATTTCTTTTCACTGTTTTGGCCCAAGAGTTGGTTTAAAGCCTCTTGTCCAATTTTTTTTGTTTCGTTGATCGCAGTTGAGGCTACTTCAGAACCAATTTCATTGAGTTGTTCCAATATTCTTTTGTTCTGCAGTGCTTTTTGTTGTTTTGTCTTTTGTGCCTGTCCTGTGTTATTCATATAGGTACTATACTATAGCGTCGATATTGAATCAAGTTGGTCGACGATATATCAATGTCAAAAACATTTTTTGACTTGTTATAGTAATGCCAACTTTTCCAGTGCTTTTCTTCTTTGTATTACTCTTGTCAAACTGTCTTTTTGTGGTTTTTCAACTTTTGTAGGATCTGAGCCTGTTGTTTTGATGAATGAGTCAATTTCACTTTCTGTAACTTCAATTTTCTCTTCTTGGGCAATTTTATTTAAAATAAGCTCCAGTTTAATAGCTTCCTCAGATTGTGTTTTATATTCAGCTCTAAGCTCTACGACAGTTTTTCCGACAGTTTGAAGGTATCCTTCTAGTTGAAGTCCTAATTTTTCAATTCGTGCGAGAAGTGAGGAAAGTCTTCCATTTACCTCTTCCTCTATCAAAATATCAGGAATATCCAGCTTTACTGTGTCTAGTAGAATTTTAATAAGTTTCTCATCAGTAACTTTTTCTTGTTCTTTTTTACCAGGAACTATTATTTTAGAAGCTGCCAGCTCACCTTCTATTTTTTTCTTGTAGTCGCCAAGCACAATAGCTGGTAGTTCACAAGTAATAGCTCTCATTTCCCAGTCTTTACCAGGCTCTATCTTTATAGCTTCAAATTTTGGGTAAATTGCAGGGTTTAGTTTGTGTTCAGCTACACTGTCTGCAAAAGCAGGAGGAAGGATGGTTTGCAAAATTTGCTCATTGAGTTTATTAGGGTCTAGTTGTTCTTCAACCTTAGATACAGGTGCTTTTCCTTTTCTAAAGCCCTTAATTTCCATATCTTTAGCAAGACCCTCCAAAACTTTTGCTTTTGTACTTGTAACTAACTCAGATGGGATTGTGTAGGTAATTTGTATATTTCCACCACTTTGTTTGGCAACAACTGAAGTTACTTTTTTAGTGTCTTTTGTGCTCATGAGTTGATAGTATACCCTAAGTATTTGAAATTAGGAACCACCTTTGTGTTGAGTGTGAAATTTTACAGAACTAATTTTTCCAAATTTATATACATTTCCTTTACCAAACTTACTTGCTTTCAAAAAATCACCTTTTTTGAAAATTAGTGTTGGAACTGATTTTTTAGGTTCGTCAGAACTTGCAGGTTTATCAGTACTTGATTGTTTCTTTGTCATATGTGTAGTATACTACAATTTGCCTTCGATAATTAGTAAGGCTTCAGAATTGAGGTGAGAAATTTAAATTAAAATGAAAAAAATATTTGTAGGTAATCTTGCGTGGGAAACTAATGCTGATGATTTGAGAGCTTTTTTTGCTGATTTTGGAACTGTTATTGATGCCGTAGTTATTATGGACAAAATGACAGGACGTTCCAGAGGATTTGGTTTCGTAGAATTCGAAACTGAAGAAATGGCACAAAAGGCTTTGGAAGCTAATGAAAAAGATCTTAAAGGTCGAAACATTAATGTCAACATGGCTAAACCCCAAGAAGACCGTTAATTAATCATTGAGAGGGCTTTTTTTAGAAGCTCTCGAAAAAATTCAAAGTTTGATTTATGGAGTAGTTCCATAGTGGATTTAGATTGTGATCTGCACCTGTGTGGATCACTAGATCTACATTCAAATCATTATTTTCCAATTGTTTAGAAAAATTCAAACTCCATTCAATTGGTACAGCATCATCCATGGTCCCTTGATGGATCTGTAGTGGTGCTTTTATGTTTGAAATGTAGTTTTGAAGGGAGTAGGCCTCCACATCATAATCACTTTCAAATTTAGAAAGTTCACGCCTGATTAGCTTCCCTCTATCATCTGACACATCTGTGTAGTAAAGAATAGAATATGGAAACGGTTTTGTAACAGGTGCCCAGAGCGCTGTGGGGTAATCTAAGCCACTTATTTCCAAGGTGGTTATTGCTATTTGCCCCCCATTTGAATGACCCCAAATATATACATCTTCCTGGTTCCAATTATCAATTGAACCAAGAGAGGCTAGTAGTGTAAGTCCTGTTGTGTATGTTTGAAATCTACTCTCAAAAATATTTTCAGCCTCAACATCAGAACCTGCGTAACCTAAAAAGTCAGGAGAGATTGTAATATACCCATTTTCAGCAAAATATTCCCCAACTCTTTTTGACCCAACTCCAGTAAGGTAGTTTTTTTGATCTACATATCCACGAAACAGGACAACTAATGGAAATTTGTCGTTTGTGTCACTGCTTACTGGAATATTCATAAGACCAGTTACTTTTTTCTCAGACTCCCCAGAGAGTGTTGGGTCAAAAGAAAAAGATATTAGGTAAGAGGTAAACTCATCAGGACTTTCCAACTCTTTTTCAATCTGAATATCAACCGACGGTGGTGTGATCTTACTTAAGTTTTCAATTTGGTATTTCTCCAGGGGCTTGTTTTTTACAAAAGAAATTAGGTCATGGGTTTTATCTAGTCTTGCTTTGTAGTAATCATTTGCAAACCAACCAAGAGACAAAAGGATAAGACTTGAAAGTGTTATGTATATAGCATTTTTGAACTTAGTCATATTTTAAGTATATCATTGATACATTTTGACTTATTGCATTTGGATTTCATTTGGGTTAAAAATAAGTATGTCCACCCCTACAATACACGAAAAAGTAGATGTGGTTTTTAAAGATTACCCCAGAATTGTACTGTGGCGTGGTAGAGAATACAAAATTACCAAACTGGGATTTCATCATAAATACAAAAAAGGAAGTACCCTATTTCATATTTTTTCAGTAGTGTCTGATACTTTATTTTTCAGGTTGAAGCTTGATTCAACCAATCTTTCTTGGATATTAGAAGGAGTTAACGATGCAGTTTAGTGGCCAAAAGAGCGATGTGGTTCATTTGGATATTAATTCCTGTTTTGCAACTATTGAGCAGCAGGCAAATCCAAACCTCAGAAATAAACCAATAGTAGTTTGTGCATATGATTCACCCTTTTCAATTATTTTGGCCTCTTCTATTGATGCTAAAAGGCTTGGTATAAAAACTGGAATGAAGCTTTCAGAAGGAAGGGCTATTTACCCCAAACTAATACACCTAATGCCAGATCCACCAAAATACAGAAGTGTTCACAAAAAAATAAAAAAAATACTGGAAGTTTACTCAGAAAAAGTAATCCCCCGCTCAATTGATGAATATGTTTTCAAGCTGGCAGAAATTTACCATAACCCTCAAAAGACTTGCCAGACGATAAAGCAAAGAATAAAAGAGGAAGTGGGAGAATACATTACAGTCTCAATAGGGATATCTACAAACAGGTATTTAGCAAAAATTGCAAGCAACCTGCAAAAACCTGATGGTTTGGTTGAAATAAACAAGAATAATTTTTTAAAAGCATATTCAAAAATTAATTTGACGGATTTAACTGGTATTAAAAAGGGTAACGCAAGAAGACTGAGACTAATTGGTGTAAAAACAGTTTTACAGTTTTACAACTCCCCCATCAGTAGACTTAAAATTGCATTTGGTGGCATTACTGGACTTTATTGGTATATGCGCTTGCATGGCTTTGAAATTGATGATTTTAAGAGCAAGAGAAGAACATTTGGAAACTCTTTTGCTCCAAAAAAAGAAATATCACACAAAATTCACGAGATTTTGACCAAACTTTGTGAAAAAACAGGTTTTAGATTAAGGTCTGCTGGATTTTTTGCAAACGGGGTTCACCTCTCTATCCATTTCAGAAATGGAGCCTATTGGCACAAGGGAGTTAAAACAAAAGAAATCTTGTTTGAAAGCAGAGACATTTATAAAGAAGTGAAAAGATTATTGTCTCTTTGCCCTCAAAAAGACCTACCGAGAATAATTGCTATTAGTGTATTTAATCTGTCAAAAAAGAGTAATTTACAACTTAATTTTTTTGAAGATTTACTTAAAAAAGAAAAACTTGCAAGTTCAATCGATGAAATAAATCATAAATGGGGAAATTTCACCATTTATCCTGCAAGAATGGCCAATATGGGTGAAATTATTACAGATCGAATTGCATTTGGAAAATAGAATTTGTATCTATACTATTTTCTTCACTAAATCCAGCATTTACCTCTAAAACAAAATCTACAACACCGGGAGCTGGATATAGTTTTAGATCAGAGCTATTGGCCCCAATTTGTGTGGGAACATTTTCATCGATTTTCACAATTTTCGCATCTTTAATCCAAATGATGTCGAGTGGGATCAGAGTATCTTTCATCCAAAAGGTTGGTTTGGAGTTGGAAGGAAGCACAAAAAGCATTCCTGCGTTATTTTCAAGTGACTTTCTTCCACTTAGACCAAGTTTTCTTTCTTCATCGGTCTTTGCAACCTCAACTTCAATTTCAACTTTATCAATTTTTACTATTTTTGAATCAGTCTGGGAAGCAGAATTTTGTTCTGGATTATATATCGGTTTGAAGTTTCCGATTTTTCCTTGAACCATGAGTCCAACTAAAACAATGAAAGCTGCAACTGCGGCAAGAGGTAGAAAGAGTTGTTTGACCATTATTTATAGTACGTTAATGGCAGAATCTAGCTCAAGTTCAATGTCATTCATTTCAGAATCAATGTTGTCTAGTTCAGTGTTTTGTAAATCAGTTTCAATGTCTTCCACTTGATCTGATTCGGAAACCACCTCGATATTTTCAAGCTCTGTCTTGTATGAGTTGTTGGAAACTAGTGAATTTGTTGAAAGAAGATATGCAAATATACCAAGTACTAATGCTAGTATTGCCAAAAGTGAAATTACTAATTTATTCTTCATTTGTATCTCCTACTCTTAAACCTTTAAGTTCGCCTATTGAGTGAACTAGTAGTCTATGTATTTCTTTTAAGTCAGCCTTGATATCTTTAAGTATTGTTCTTACTTCAATAAAAGCATTCTTTGGGTCATCTGACTCCAATACACTATCCATAGCAGCTGACATATCAGTTAGACTGGTTGATGCAGATGCAAGTAATACTTTTGCTTCTGCAATGTCAGAAGCGGCCTGCGTCGTGTTAATATCACTTTCTCCCTCATTGATTTTTACAATTCTTGCTTCCATACGAGCAATAAGATTACCAAGTCTTTCAATCAATGCTTCAATTCTGGTGACCATCTTGCCTGAAAAACTTCTAATCCTTTCTCTTCTGCTTGCAGAAAGTTTAACTTGGACTTCTTCTCTCTTTGTTTCTGTTTTTTGTCTGATATCTCCCCTGACAGGCTCGTCTGTATTTATTCTATTTTTTGCCTGCACCTTAGCTGATGTATTTGGGGTAGTTGTTGTTACATTTTCAGCTACAACAACAGAAGGGACGAGTAGGAAGACAAAACAAATGATAAGTAGTAATTTTTTCATCTATATTAATACTATACCAGCAAATACCAAACAGCAAGTACACTAAAAAAGATTGCAATTGGAATAAACAAAAGAAAAACCCTCAAAGTACCCTGGTCTGCTTTTTTATGAGAGTGAAGTAATTTCATATATAAATAATATCATATCCTGTGTAAAGCAAATATTTTAAAAGTGTAATTATTTGATACATGAATAATTTTTAAATTCACCGCGTGTTAAAATTATTTTGTGAGATTAAGTAAAAAGCAAAAAAAATATATTAAAAAGAATTATCGAAAAACAAGTGTAGAGGATATCTCCGATAAATTAAATGTGTCAAAGAGTGTTGTTTCTGCATTTTTAGGTGATAAATTGAATAAGACAACCACCCCAAAGCTTTCCATAAAAAACTATCTAAAAGAAAATAGAATTTTTATTATTCTCACCCTTCTTTTTACAGTAATTTTATATGGATACTCCCTTTTGGGGGAATTTGTGTCTGCGGATGATGTTGCAATGATAAATGACCCTGCTGTTTCCACTTTTGGTGAGGCATTAAAAAGCCTTAACCTAAACACTATTGTTTTCTCAGCACTCCTAAATACTTTTGGTCAAAATCCTTTAGTTTTTCATTTTCGTTCAGCATTACTGCATCTTATTAATGTTGTTTTAGTGTTTATCTTGTCTTACCAACTTTTTGACAAAAAAGTTTCCCAATACAGCACAATTTTATTTGCCCTCCATCCTGTAAACACAGAAACAATAGCTTGGATATCAGCGGGTGGATATTTATTCAATTCTGCCTTTATGTTGTCTAGCTTGATAATTTACAATTTGTTTCACAGTACTAACAATAAAAAATATTTAGTTCTGGCAGTTAGTATTTATGCGTTAGCATTTCTATTCTTGCAATCTCCTTGGCTTTTGGTTGCAAAAGATCAGATACATATTAGACGTTGATTAGTTTGGGGTTAGTAGGTTCTCCAACGACAGGACACTCAATTTTGTTTAAAATAGCTCCAATTAAGGAGGTGAATAATATGGTTTCTCATGTGAGAAGATTTGATC
>JADHUT010000022.1 GCA_016784385.1 Candidatus Microgenomates bacterium
ATTGAGAAATGGTAGAATTTACACATGCCCGGCGATATGAGCAATGCAGAAAAATTTATTCCAGAGTCAGTGAAGACAATAATGTCTATTGGTACTCCGCAGGGAAACATTGACAGATTTACCTCTGTTGATAGCGCGCCCAAAAATTTAGTGGACGCGGAAAATCCAGATCCAAGACAGACGGAACTAGAGGCAGCCTTTGCCAATGAACAATTGTCTTACCAGAGTCGGTATGCAAAACAAGACAGGTTGTTGTCGCGGCTTGTTGATGCAGAGACACCACAAGAAGTAGCCCCCTGCATAGAAGTTTTAAGAAAGTTTGAAAACTGGGATCTTGCTGAAGGCATTAATCAATATAAATTTCAAAACATGATCGGACAAGCGCTGGACAATGCTGATGCTTATAATAAGTCTCATGAGAAACTTATTGACGAAGGCATAGTTAAAGGAGGGATAGACCCAAATGGCTACATCAAAAATGGAGGGGAGATGAGATTCAAAGGATATGAGGTTAGAATTGAAAAAGAAGTACATGAAAAAACAATTTTAAGACGTAGGTTCAAATACAAAGAGGACCCCACAACTGGAGAAAAACTAGACAGAGAAGAATGGGTAGAGGGGGAGATAAGAGAAATCGAAGTAGAAAAACCTAATTTTTTTCCTGAAGGAAAGAGGTTTGCACTTGGAAGGGCCTGTGAAGAGTTGGCTCGTCAGATGATTGTTGGACAAAAGCAACATACGGAAACAGGTATTTTTGACGCCAATAGAGCTGCATTAGAAGAACAGGTAAAGATATTTTTTATCAAACAGATTGGACTTAGCAACACTCAATTCGAATGGTTTTATAAAGCTGATGATATATCTAAAATATCCGCTGAACAGAGAGAAAACGGGGAACTTGGAAGAAGAAGGGATCAAACAATGAGACTAATGAGGTTGATTGGTCACTCTGAGACAAAAGATAAACTAGAAAAGTACCTTAATGAAACTTTTGCTTTGGAAATGATACTTAATGAGCACACAACAAATCGCGTACTTGAAATTGCTGGTAGAAAACTAGATAAAGAGGGTAGTGAGACCGATATGGCCTTTATTGATAGGAAATATGCGGAAGCTGCGAGGTTTTTGATAGGTGATGGACTTAAAATTACTCAAGTTGAGAGGACTGCACAGAATGGTGAGAAAGTGAAATTGAAACAATATGAAGTTGTTGATTGGCTTACAACAGAAGAAAGAGATGTAATGACGAGTGTGTATAGAGGCGATAAAAAACACGACAAGGGGGCTGACGCCGTTAGGTTTGAAACAGAAGAATTGAAAGTTCGTGGGTTTCTTACTGCAGATGGTAATACGATGTCTCGAGGAGAAAAAGATCTTCAATATTCAATGTTGGGAAAGCTGTCGCTGATTGTCGGAGATGAGTTTGCAGTAAGAGATGCAGACAGAATGTTTTGGACAAGGGGAAGCAAAGATGAATTAGGGCCAGAATTTTATGCATTTAAACACGAAATCAAAGACGGAAAAGTTGTTTATATTAAAGACACAGAAGGGAATTTCATTCCTGATTTACCAACCGGCGAGGACCTGGTTGTTGCATGGAATAGGTTTGCCACAGATAAAGAATGGGCCAGATGGGCTAGACCATATTTGAAAAGATTTTCATTGCCTGGAGAGCCAGTAGGGTCGGACCTCTCCAAGCTCTTCTGGACCTATTTATATCGTTTAAAAGATCAGCTGAACGAAAGACCTACTGGATTGTTGTTGTCTACAGACAAGGTTCCACGGCTTGCTCAGAGCCTCTTTAGTCTTGTTAGAACAATGCGAAAAACAGTATATCTTAACGAAAAGGGCGATGTTGTTCGTGGGACCGATGGAAAAATACTTAACGTAGATGCATTTAGGAGTATTTATGAACAATGGGAAGGATATAAAGGAGATGAATATCTCGCGATTGAGAAACCTATTCATCTTTCAGATTTTTCATGGGAACAAGTTAGGGTTCCAGAAGAGGCTGAAGAAGTCATAGTAAATGAGAGAAGGAAGGCTACTGTTCTTGAAGACATTGGTTTATTAAACAGTAAGGTGTGGAAAATGCTTAATGTGTCGGATGAGAATAAAGAAGAGATAATAAAAGATCACGGTGGGGACGAGAATAAGGCAATTGAGTTTATGGTTGGCAAGACTTACTCTAAAGATGATGGAGGTGTGGGAGATAATGCTGACGGTTTTTACAAACTTTTTAACTTCTTAGCAGGTGATGGAAACGCTGAAAAAAGACCTTGGGCATACCTAGGAACTTCAAAGATAGACCCTAAGATGTTAACAGAACCAGATACATATACGGCCAAAAAGAAGTTCCTGCAGATTATATATGGAGCTGTTGGTGCTTTTGGTAATTTTAGAAAATATGACAGGCAAGCTTCTGTGTTATTGCAAAAAGGTGAAAAAGTTAAAACAAAAGATCTTATGAAAAATGAGGCAGACCTCAACATATCAAAGACTCAAAAGGCTTGGTATAAGAGTTTGATTAGCCATCCTATGTCCCAAACTTGGGGAGACCAGGATATAAATTACATGACAAAGAATATGAATATTAGGACAGAAAAACTAAGGGTGGTCGCAGACAGATTGGCACAAAAGTATGGATATGCGGATGAGCCAATATTCAACAAAACACCAGGTGAGTTTACTATGAAAATTCTCTAATTTCTAACGTCCCATTAAGGCCCTTAAAGTTTCTCCAAAAGCCTTTACATTCGCAGCGTTTGGTGGTGTTGATGAATGCCTGCTGTAAATATTTGAAATTGGGAACGGCAGGTTTCCTGTGTTGGCCATTTTGTTGCCTGCATATTGACCATACCCTTTTACAGGTGCTGCTGCTTCTCCCAGGGCAGTTCCATAGGCAAATGGTTTACCTGACATGAGTCCTTGTATAATTTCCACAGTTTTTGGTATTAACGTCACTATCATGAAGCTTATGCCAACAAAAAGTATATCAACCCCTCCTGAAATAGGGTTATTGCTGGTGCCAAATGTAAACGGAGGTTTCCAACTTTCTCCTCCAGTTTTAAAAGTTACATCAAAAGGAAACACACTACTTACCCAGTCCCAGTCAGGAAAAGATTGTCTGAGAAAAAAGAATGCAAAGAAAAACATCATTGCAACAATTGGATAAACTGCCAAGTTTGACATTAGGCTTTTTAACCAAGCTCCAAATCCCATGTTTGGAGTAAATACTCCAAGAAGAATTTGCAACGGACCGAGTATTATTAAGAAAAATATTCTTATGAACGTTTTTAACATCATAAATATTATTTTTAATGACATAAAAAGAAGTATGAAGAGCATGACGACCCAGAACATTATAACGAGAGATCCTCCCAGGAAAAACCACACTTTTAAGGCTGCTAACGAAGATCCGATAAACATAATCCAATACTGCATTAATGTCCAAAAAACATTTTTATTGACAAAAGAGTTGAAGAGTGTTGTGAAGTCATGATCTGACAATCCACCTTGTATCAACAGAGAGGAAAGAAGACCTAGTACAACATACATAAGATCTATGGCAAAACCCGCTATCGCATACGAAAAAGTTACAAGAACAACACCCCCTATTATTTTAGGTAGAGCAGATTGAACAGATATCACAACCTGAGGGGAAATCTTTACTCTAAACATTATCATAAACGCAAAAACTATCACCACCAAAACAGTTAATGCATACGCAAAATTTCTACTTATTGCCCAAAGTTCTTTTGCAAGATCTGATGCGTTATATCCGAATCCTTGGGCTTGGGCTTCTGGAACAAACTTGAATTTTTTTATTGCAGTACTTACATAATTAACCCCTGAAATTGGATTGGTTGAGAAAACTTGACCGAATTTTGTGGTTCCACTTCCTTGGCCCAGCTCTAGTGTTTGGTCAATAAACTCTTTAATGACCCCCCCACATTCAATGAAGTCTTTTGTGAAAGCACAAGACATTACTCGTGCAGATAAATCTGAGCCAGCCATAAAAGGGAGGGTT
The DNA here is from genome assembly GCA_016784385.1 of Candidatus Microgenomates bacterium. Lineage (GTDB taxonomy): Bacteria > Patescibacteriota > Microgenomatia > UBA8517 > UBA8517 > BS150m-G53. The sequence goes on from JADHUT010000022.1 coordinate 4,031, forward strand.
GCAAGAGAATATACAATCCACTGAACCTGAGCTGCAGTATATCTCTCTCCAAAAATTTCATTAGGTGGAGAACTGTCTGTATCATAGACTTTAACAAACCAATCTTCAAAGTTTTGGTTGTACCAAGTAGAATTTTGTGCCAATGCTTGTGTAGGCAGGGTCAGCACAGAAGTAATGGCTATTAAAAAGGCAATAAATCCAAATATTATTTTTTTGGCAAAATTTATTTTTATTGTTCTTAAATTCACATTTTTCATAAAATGGTTATTCTATTTTGGTTATTCTTTTCTTTACCAAATTTTAACTTATCTAAAAGCTAATTTCCATGACTGTTGTTTTTTTGAAAACAGTAATTAAAGGCAGGTGAAGACATATAAGTATAATATCACAATTGAGATTTTTTAATTTCCATGTCCCACATCCCACACACAACCAAAATGGCTTGTGTAGGGACGCCCACTAAACACTGTTTCACAAGTATCTTCATCTGGACACTCTACAGCACTTTCCCCGTCTATAATTACATTACCTGCTGAACAACCTCCTGTTTGTGTAAAGCATTGGCCAAGGTATCCATTTCCAGCAACTTTAATTGCAGAAGCATAATTTTCATTGCTCCATGAACATGAACTTGGCACATTTCCTCTTAAGTCAATACCAAAACACTGGAGTGGTAATTGGCTTCCACCATCAGCATTGTTGTGTAGATCCCAGGCAAGACCATATACAGCATCTAAAAGATTACATCTGTCAGGTTGGAGTCTGTTTGGATCCAATGCTTTAAGGTCTGGTGCTATTGCATCTTTTACACTATTATCCCAGTCTGTTTTGAAAAATCCCATAAAACCATCATCACCATCTCCACTGTTACAATCGGGGACTGGTTCACAAGAAGCCCAGGCTTTTACATTTTCATCAGTCCAATCTTTTTCATTTCCTCCACCAAATAGTCCTTCACCATACATGACACCAAGAATTAAGTTAGGTGGAACATTATATGTTTGGGCTGCTGCCTCAACAATTTGTGCCAAAGAATCTGGAATATCTCCGACTCTGGAGCTAATTCCCCCTAAAGCACATGTGCCAGACCCTCTTGGTAGATTGTCAGGTAGTTCACCACACGTGGGCCCTCCACATTGCCCGCTTGTAATTGGTTCACCATATCCTTTTGGTCTAAGGGCTGTTTGTACGCCTTTCAGAAAGTATTCATAAATGGAACCGATGTATGGAAAATGAACTTTTGCGTCCACTCCATCAGTTTTGGTTCCATCTGGTTCTTGTACTTCAATTTCACTTGTTCCAGATACGGCTTTGTATTGTGCAGTAGTGACAGTTGGGATGTTTGCGAGGCACTCAACAGGAGCCCCTTTTTGTACTTTAGGAAAAATTTTTCTAAAAGTAGAACCATCTCCTGCTGTAGTATTTTTAAAAATTTCTTTTGCGTTTGGTATTTTTACACTTGTATCTATGGTTATGGAAACACCACCTGAGCATGTTTTTGAATATTCATATGTACATATTTTTGGATAACCAGGTATTGGATGTGGTTCGCACACCTTTTCTTGTTTACATGCGCCATCACAAGGGATTGTTTTGATTGTATATGGAGTTACTTTTACTTTGTATGAGTTAGGGTCTACTTCTGCAAACAGATCATCACCTGGGTTTGATCTGACATCAATTAGTCTGCATTGCCCCAGATCGTCCTTTTCACTTTCTACTGTTTTTCCATCAACCTTTTGTTTTTCGGCATCTTTGGGTAGATAACTTGAGTTCAAAATTTCTGACAGCTCCAGACCTTCTTGAGTATGGGGGAAACTAAGAGCAACTTCGTCCAATATGTCATATTTGTGAGCTTCATCAAAATCTACTTCAGTTTTACCAATCTCTTTGACTTGCACGAAATTTATGGGTTGTTTTGCATTTTTGTCTTCAGTGGAAGAAAGAGGAATATAAGGGAAAAGTGTTGACCAGTAGTTTGCTCTTGTTGGATCATCAAAACAAAGAAGTACTTCTTTGTTGATTACTGGTATGTTGAAAACGAGACATCTGTCTCCACGCCACTTGCGGTATTCTTTGTAATAATCTGCATAGGTATCAAATTCTTCTCTGAGTGGAGGGAGTTTGTCATTTTCTTCCCATTTTCTCAATCTGTGCTCAGAAATAGCCAAACCACTATAGCAGGGTACGGGAATTCCAAATAAAGTTGTACATCCTACAATTTGATTGTGTCTTTCAACTTCAGAATCGGTTCCAGTGTCTCCAGTTAGTTGAACAACTGGAGTACCCACAGAATCAAAGGAAGTACTTCTTGTAGCTTCAATTGTCTCAATCCTTTCTCTTGTTAAGGATTCTTGCGAAAGAAGTTTTTTTATGGGGCCTGAAAAATCTATTAATTTTCTAATGTCACCTTCATCATTGTAGCTAAGAAATGGATACTCAGCTCTTTCGTTTACTCCATTTAAATACCAACTAAGGTACTCGTTCATTTTTTGTGCATCGTCTATCTGATCTATGTTGTTTGAACTGTTTTTTGTTAGTTCAGTGTTTCCAAGTATGGGAAGCTCCAGATCTGACATTTCTATTTCATATGTTTTTTTTATTGTCTTATTAACATTTAGTTCAGTAATACTGCAGTCATAAACAGTTTCTTGCACTTCCTCATATATGATTATGTTGTTTCCACAGAAGTAAGTTTTGCTTGAATCTCCACAAGGGGAGGCTTGATATGGCCTGAGAGAATTGAACTCAGGACTTTCTTCACCCTCGCAAGGAATCTTTGGAGAAGGAATTTGAGCAGACACATTCAACAGTCTTGTGTTGATAGTGAACAGAATTAAAAACAAAAAAAATAAAAAGTAAACTGCAACGGCGTTTACGCCGTTGTTTTTGTCGCCAAGAAAAGATTTTTGCTTCATTTTCAACTTGAAAGTCGAAAATTTCGCTTGAGCCAGGCAATAAACTAGTTTTGTGGCAAGTTTCATTATGGGCGGGTTATACTAAACTCAGTTACATTGGCTCCTGTAATGTCTTGTATAAGCTGTAGGACCAAGAATGAGGCGGCCAAAAGCACAACTCCACCTATTGCGTAGGTCAGAGTTTTTTTGGCTTCTTCTGCGGCTTTAGGGTCACCACCTGAAGTTAAGTATTTAAACCCTCCAATTAGAAGCATCACAAAAAGAGCAATTCCACCAAACGCCAAAAGAGCTGAAACTAAGTTTCCATAAACCTCTCCTAGTTTGTCTAGTGTAGGTGCAGCTGCCATATGACAATAAGTTTATCTTAAAGATGAAAATTGAACAAGAGAAGATTATGAACCGGTTACACTTGGGAGGTTTAGTTCAAATATGTTTATATTGAAGAATGTTCCCACCAGAGATGCAATTGCCCATGCTGCAAAAACTATTACTAGTCCTACAAGAGCTGCTGTAATTTGATTTCTAGCTCCTTCGGTGTTTGCCTTGTCTCCACCAGACATTATCCATTTGATACCCCCGACTACCAAAATAAAGAAAAATACTATTGCAGCAATCACTAAGATAAGCCTTAATCCTGCTCCAACGATATCTCCAATACCCAAGTTTTGAATTGCCCCACCCAAATTCCCACCCGGACGAAGATTTATTGTCTCTTCAGCTAGTAAATATGTTGATGCTAGTAAATTATTCATACCTAGATTGTATTATTGAATAACCAAAGGACCTATGTCAATAGTTAAAATATCAATTCCAAAGAATGTTTCTACTATTTTTATAAGTGCAAAGGTTGAAAAAAGAATAACAACTCCAACCAACGCTGATGTAATTCTTCCCCTTGCTCCCTCAATTGCAG
>JADHUT010000023.1 GCA_016784385.1 Candidatus Microgenomates bacterium
ATGGTGAGCTTATTTCTGCAGATTCAAGACAAGTGTATAAAAATATGGATATTGGAACTGGTAAAGAGTGGGGAGAAGGAGTTGTTATTCATGGATATGATTTGGTGGAACCAACCGAAGGCTTTAGTGTTTCACAATTTGAAAGATTTGCTCAAAAAAAGATTGTAGAAATATTAAAAAAAGGAAAGTTGCCAATTTTAGTAGGTGGAACCGGTCTTTATATAAAAGCAGTTGTTGATGGGATACCAACCCTTTCTGTTCCACAAGACAAGACATTGCGTAAAGAATTGAAGAGTGCGGGTGTTGGTGACCTGTATGACAACCTGGCAGTCTTGGATCCCAGCAAAGCTGCATCATTAAATCTGTCAGACAGTAAAAACCCAAGAAGACTAATTCGTGCAATTGAAGTGGCTCAGTGGAATATTGCCCATGGATCAAAAGAAGGTGGTGAAATAAAGAAAAGAAAGAAGAAAAATAAATATGACACTCTATTTATTGGAATTTCTGTTGAAAAGGAACTTCTTTTAGAAAGAATAGAAAAGAGAGTGGAGGAGAGGATGAACGGCGGATTTGTATATGAAATAGAGTCACTCCTTAAAAGTGGTGTTTCTTGGGACAACCAGTCAATGGCATCTCTTGGTTATTCAGAGGCAGAATATTTCTTGAAAGAAGGTTTGTCATATGAGGACTTTATAGAAAGATGGGTCATCAATGAATTTAAGTATGCAAAGAGGCAAATTACATGGTTTAAAAAGGATGAACGAATAAATTGGTTTGATGTACAAAATAGCAAATACCCTGTTAGTGTAGAAAAAATGGTCAAAAAATGGTATTCTACAGGCGAAAGAGATTATGCCAAGAAAGATTGAAGTTTCTCATAAAACTATTATATTTACAGCTATTTTTATAGGTATTTTGTGGTTTGTATATCTTATTGGTGACATTATATTAATGTTGTTTGTTTCTCTTCTTTTGACAGCAATAATAAATCCATTAGTAGTAAAACTTTCAAAATTTAAAATTCCAAAGGGAGTTTCGATTACGCTTGTTTATTTGCTTGTAATTTCACTTTTAAGTGGTGCCATTGCCCTAATAGTTCCACCACTGATTGAACAAACCACAAATCTTGTAAACACTTTGCCTAAAAACATGGAGAGCTTGGGGTTGCAATACATTGCCAATGGAGAGGTGTTGAGGCAACTTGTTTCTCAATTAAGATCTCTTCCTTCTCAAATAGTAAAAGCAGGTTTTGGAATATTTGCAAATGTTCTCAATGTGTTTACAGTTTTAATCTTTGCTTTTTATATGCTTTTAACACGCGACAAATTGGACGAAAATTTGAAAGTACTTTTTGGAAAAGAAAAAAGTAGCAATTTCACAAAATTAATTACCATATGGGAAACAAAATTGGGAGGTTGGGCAAGAGGACAACTTTTTTTAATGCTCTTGATTGGAGTTTCAACCTATATAGGACTTCTCATACTTGGAGTTCGGTATGCACTGCCACTGGCAGTACTGGCGGGACTTTTGGAAATCATTCCATACTTAGGTCCAGTTGTTGCAGCTGTTCCTGCAGTAATTATAGCGTTTGCACAGTCACCATTTTTAGGTTTTGCAACTATTGCACTAGCTTTTCTAATCCAGCAACTTGAAAATTATGTGTTTGTTCCAAAAGTAATGCAAAAGTCGGTGGGTATTTCTCCTGTAATTACCCTGTTTGCCCTTTCAGTTGGTTTTAGATTAGCTGGAGTTGTTGGAATAATTATCTCCATGCCAGTTGTGATTACAATCCAACTACTACTTCAACAAAGGTTTTCAAAGTAAAGATTTTACTTCAATAAAAAAGCTCACCTTTTTAAAGTGAGCCTCTTTATTGTTCTGAAAAGTAGTAAGCCAGGTTTTGTTTCTCGATAGTCATCTATCTACGCCCTCTTTCCTTAGGTCTCGGGAAGGCCCCTACAAACGACCAGATCGGAGGTTGCAGCGGGGAGGATTGCCCGTTTCACTCCAGTTCTTCCTTTAGAGAAGACCTGGACTCGTCTCTGTTGCTCTAACTGTCCTGTAGCGCTAGTTTCCCTTTGCTACAGTCCCTAGGCTTACGCCTAGGCACCCTGCCTTCTGCTGCCTGGACTTTCCTCTCACATACATCCAAAGATGAGTGCAAGCGACTATCCTCTTTTCAGAACATGTGTATTATACCATTTTGAGGCAATTATTTGACTAAGTTGGTTATTCTTGTGAAAATGAATATATATAGATTGGAGGTGAGTATTATAGAAGCTATAAACGTTTGGCAATCAGCATTATCAGGATCTTGGAATCAAGTTTGGTATTCTACACTTTTGATATTACCTAGAATTCTTGGTGCAATATTAGTATTGTCCATAGGATTAATTCTTGCTTACTGGGTAAAAAGATTAATAGTTCAGGGATTGAAATTGGTTAAGTTTGAATCATTAACAAAGGGAGCAGGAGTAGAAGGGTATTTGAGAAAAGCAGATATCAAATTAACACTTTCCGAAATTGTTGCTACTTTTTTTGAGTGGATTTTGGTAATCGTATTTTTCCTAGCAGCCACTGAAGTATTGGGCTTAACTGCAATTTCAGCAGTACTGGCAGGAATATTGGGTTATGTACCAAATATTCTAGCCGCAGCTTTGATTTTTGCAGCCAGTATTGTTGTTGCAAAGTTGGTTGATGGATTAGTACGTGGTGCGGTCGCAGGAATAGATCGTGAAGTTTCAAAACCAGCAGGAAGAATGGCAAGGTATGTTATTTTAATTGTTGGGTTTTTTGCAGCTATTGATCAACTGCAAATTGCACAAGGTCTTATCTCAACATTCTTTCAAGGTCTAACATACACAATAGTGTTAGTAGTTGGACTATCTGTTGGATTGGGGGCAAAAGATTTAGTGTCCAAAGCACTCACCGACTGGTACGACAAGATAAAGAAATGAGATTGGTCATTCAAAGAGTTAAAAAGGCCTCTGTTGAGGCCATGGGAGTTGTTGTTGGTGAAATAGACCAAGGACTATTTGTTTTACTGGGTATTAAAAAAGGAGATACTAAAGAGCAAGTTAATAATTTAGTTGAAAAGTTGGTGAAGTTAAGAGTAATGGCTGATGAGAATGACAAAATGAACTTGTCAGTTAAAGATATTAATTCATCTATCCTTGTTGTTTCACAATTTACACTGTATGCAAATACAAAAGAGGGAAATAGGCCGAGCTTCATAGAAGCAGAAGATCCAAAAAAAGCAGAGAAGTTGTATGAATACTTCGTTGAAAAACTAAAAGGTAGTGGTGTAAACACACAAACAGGAAACTTTGGAGAATATATGAACATAAAAACCCAGTTGGATGGACCTGTTACTATTGTTTTAGAGAACTAATTTAAATTTTCTTTTTTCAAAAATTCCATCAAACTTTTTTTTGTTGTGTGTTGTCGTCCGATAGAAACAAACAATCTGTTGGCATCTTTCCAGTATTTTTTAGGTAACACAATTGACAATTCCTTTTCAGTTTCTTCAGGTGTGTTTGTTTTTACCCAACCTAGAAGATTGCTAATTTTGTGAACATGAGTATCAACTGCAATTGCTGGAATTTTGAATGCTCTGTTTAGAACTAAGTTTGCAGTTTTTATTCCAACACCAGGTAAGTCGATCAATTCCCTCTGTGTTTTTGGAACTTTTGTAATTTGGTTACTTAACGTTCTCAATTGTTTTGCTTTTGTTATATAAAACCCAACAGGGTAAATCAATTTTTCGATTTGTTTTGTTTTTAAATTTTTTAGTTTTGACAAAGTTGGGGCAACTTTAAACAATCTGTGGCTTGCTTTAATGGTTGTTTCTTCTTTGGTCCTTGAGGAAAGAAGGGTGGAGATTAAAGTTTTGTATGGATTTGTTCCAAATACTTCTAGGGGGACTAGTTGGTAATTACTCTTGAAAACCTTAAATACTTTTTCGTAATTATTCATGGGTATTTGTATTATACCCCTGAAGTTAATATGAGTTACAAACAAAAGGGATCCTTGTAAAAAGGATCACCCTTTGTTTTTGAGTCAAAACAGGCAAATTATTTGCTTGCTCCGATTCTAAACATTGTTGTTCCACAAACTTCGCAAATAGCTTTTGTTGCGGGTTTACCATTTTTCATGGTAACAGCTTGTGCATCTTTGCCTTCTCTCTTTGTCCTACATTTTACACAGTACATCATAAATAAATCACCCCGCTTCTATTCATTGAAACCAGTATAACACTACTATCGAGCCTAATATGAGGCTGGCTATTATAAGGCTTCGAATTAATTCTTTTTTTATTGAACCTAAATCTTCAAATTGTTCCGATTTTATCGGTTTTTTAGGTGCTTTGGTTTTTGGTGAGCCTGCGTTGAAGCTAACTTGGAATTGGGTATTGACAGCTCTAGCCTGGGAGGCCTTTTTCTGTTTTTTTGTCCTTCTTTTTTTGGCCATTATTTATTCTTTGAGGTTAGTGTCTTGACACTTATTTTGCAAGATGTAAAAATCCATAGTATGGAAACTACCACTACTTTATTTATTGTACTGTTTATTTGGTTACTGGGGCTTAGTGGATTTTTGTTCTGGTTTACATGGGTTTTAAGAGGTTTACTTAAAGACAGTAAGAACAAGGATTTTATAAAGGCTTTCAAAAAAATTGAAGACATCCAAATTGAAAATAGTAAAGAGATTGAGAGTTTGGGAAAGAAGCATGGGATGCTTGTTGATAATGCTTTGGACCATGTGCAAAGTATTGGTTTGGTGAAATACAATCCCTTCAGTGAAACTGGCGGGGACCACAGTTTTTCTTTGGCTCTTTTAGACGGAAAGAAAAATGGTATTATTATTACCAGCTTACATACAAGAGAAAGTACAAGGGTATATATTAAGGATGTAAAGAACTGTAAAACTAGTATAGAATTATCTACACAGGAAAGTAAGGCATTAAAAAAGGCAATTAAATAAGATGGAAAAAATAATAACTTTTTTACTAATAATTTAATAATGGAAAAAATAAAAAACTTTGTAAATCGAAACATGATGTTGATATTGGGGTTTTTGGGTTTGTATTTAGTTTCAACAGGGGTTTCCCTGGCCGCATTTACCTTTTTAGGTGGTAGTTCGTCTGGCACTGGAGGAACAGTTGATAATCCACGAGCCAGAATTGACTTGTCAAAACCAAAAACAGAAAGTTGTCCTTTAAATGGCAGGAAGTTTACTAAAACTGAAAGACAAACTTGGGAGGAGAGACGACCAATCACGGCAATAATTGAAAATCATGTAGACAGTAGGCCTCTGTCAGGGCTTTCATACGCTGATGTTGTGTATGAGATAGTTGCTGAAGGTGGTATTACGAGATTTTTAGGAGTTTTTTACTGTAATACAATTGCAGAAGAAGTAAACATTGCTCCAGTTCGTTCAGCCAGAATTTATTTTGTTAATTATGCTGAAGAGTACGGGTATAATCCAATATTTATGCATGTTGGAGGAGCTAATGATTTTTCAGGTTATGGGGATACTACAAGAGAGGTTGCAGCACTTGAATACTTGGAGAGGATTGGATGGAGAGAACCACGGGGCAATGATTTTGATACTACATATGACTCAGGATTCCCTGTTTTTTGGAGAAATTATGAAAGACTGGATCGCGAGGTTGCAACAGAGCATACAATGATGGCTTCAATTGATGCTGCCTACGAACAAGCAAAGAAAAGAGGTTATGAGGCAGAAGAAGACGGTGTTGCTTGGGATAGCGACTTTGTTCCCTGGAAATTTAAGAGTGAAAAATCAGTTGATCCTGTAGCTACCAAAATAGCCTTTTCATTCTGGGACAATAAACCAGATTACGATGTATCTTGGGAATACAACCCAGAAAACAATGTTTATTTGAGATCAAATGGGGGAGAAAAACACATGGATCTAGCCAACGACACTCAACTTTCAGCCAAGAATTTAGTAATTCTTTTTGCGAAAGAAAGAGGTCCGGTTGATAGAAACTTCCACATGTTTTACCAGACTATTGGATCTGGGGATGCATTGATTTTCCAAAATGGTGATGTCGTAGAAGCTTCTTGGGAAAAAGATTCATCAGGGGAAAGAACTATTTTTACTGATGAAGAAGGAGATGAAGTAGAGTTTGTGGAAGGAACTATTTGGATAGAAGTGTTACCATATGGTAACGAGATAGACTATTAACCTTTTTTTAAGTTTAAAAAAAGGGTATACTGCCCCAAACACACAATGGCTGATTTAGGTGACATTATAACTTCGAAGGTGAGGGTTAAAATATTGAACCTTTTTTTCTCTGATTTGTCCGAAATGTATCATGTCAGGGGAGTGGTTAGAGAAGTAAGCGAAGAAATAAATGCTGTTCGGCGTGAGTTGGAAAGGTTTGAGAAGGCTGGAATACTCAAAAAAGAGCCAAGAGGAAACAGAATTTATTATTTTGTGAGACGTGATTATCCACTTTTTGGAGATTTGATATCAGTTATTTCCAAGTCCTCAGGTTTAGGTAAGGTTTTGATTGATAGTAGAAATAAAATAGGAAAAGTAAATTACATTTATTTTTCTGGTAAATTTGTACGAGGTAAACCTCGTAAAAACGATTCTGAAGTAGACATTTTAGTAGTAGGTGAAATTGTTCTTCCTGAACTAGCAGCACTAGTTAGAGCAGAAGAAAGTAAAATTGGAAGAGAGATTAACTACACAGTGATGGGTAGAGACGAGCTGGATTTCAGAAAAAAGAGAAGAGACCCTTTCCTTCAAGGGATATTACTGGGATCACGCGTTATGATTATTGGAGATGAAGAAGAACTTGTGGGTTAAAGTCATTCTAATTTTTGCTCTCACCACCCTGGCTACTTTTGTTAGCATTCCGGGGTCTAGTCTTTTTGGAAAAGAATTCAAATTAGAACTTGGACTCGATTTATCTGGTGGAAGCCGTATGGTTTTTGAGGCAGATACCAAGCAGCTGGGAGAGTTGGAAAAAGAAAAAGCCCTAAATTCCCTAAAAGAAACTATTGAAAGACGAGTTAATCTATTCGGGGTAGCGGAAGCAAACGTACAAACCTCAAAGTTTGAAGGAAAAGACAGGGTGATAGTTGAGCTACCTGGAATTACAGACCCTAAGCAGGCAGTTATTTTAATTGGACAAACTGCTCAACTGGTGTTTTCAGAGGTGCAGGAAGTCCCTTTAGAGGGTTCAGCAACACCGTCTGCAACACTAGTGCCAACTGATCTAACAGGTGCTGATTTGGTTTCTGCTGATGTTGTGTTTGATCAAAATACTGGAAACCCTGCCGTATCAATAGTATTTAATAATGATGGTGCTAAAAAATTTGAAGAACTGACACAAAGTAATATTGGAAAGCCACTTGCTATTGTATTGGATGGTGGTTTGGTATCAGCACCAGTCGTGCAAGACAAA
>JADHUT010000024.1 GCA_016784385.1 Candidatus Microgenomates bacterium
ACAACACCAATTGGTGATAAAACTGACGACAATGCAACAACTGACGCTCCTGTAGCAGATGTTCCTGCAACTGACCCAGTAGCACCTGTGGTTACACCTACAGATACACCAGCAACTGATATGCCAGCAACTGACCCAGTAGCACCTGTGGTTACACCTACAGATACACCAGCAACTGATATGCCTGTAGCAGATACACCAGCAACTGACATGCCTGCAGTGTAAAAGTATTGAAAGATAAAAAGAAAGGTGGGAGTCTGAAAGTATTTGGACTTCTGTCTTTCTTTTTGAGAAGTTCTTGAAAAATTTGAAACAGTAATTAAAAAAAATAACATGGAAGAAACAGTTTTTGCACAAAAACCAATTGGCGATAGTGATCCTTGGGATGTAGCCATTATAGGAAGTGGCCCTGCAGGCTTGAGTGCAGCTATATATACAACAAGGGGAGCTGCTTCAACCGTTATTTTTGGTGGCGAAAAATGGGGAGGACAGCTGATGTTAACCACGCAAGTAGATAATTTTCCAGGTTTCCCAAAGGGAATAATGGGACCCGAACTCATGGAGAATATGAAAAACCAGGCTATTAGGTTTGGTGGGGAATTCAGACCTCAAAATGTAACCAAAGTTGAAGCTGGCCCAGGTGGATTTTTTAAACTAGTTGTGGAAGAAAAAGAAGTTTTGGCTAAAAGTGTGATTATTGCAACAGGGGCAGAAACTATGTGGCTTGGGGTAGATGGCGAAAAAGAACTTATAGGAAAAGGAGTTTCTTCATGTGCTCCTTGTGATGCTCCTTTTTTCAAAGACAAAAAAGTACTAGTGGTTGGAGGAGGAGACTCTGCAATGGAAGAGGCGCTTGTTCTTTCAAAGTATGCGACCTCAGTAAGCATAATTCACAGAAAAAGCGAATTCAAAGCATCAAAAGCAATGCAGAAAAGAGTACTCGACAACAAAAAAATAAATGTTGTTTGGGATACACAAGTAATAGAAATTGTGGGGGATCAAAAATTTGAAAAAGCAAAAGTTAAAAACATTAAAACAAACCAAGAGTCAGAGATGGTTGCAGATGGGATATTTGTGGCAATAGGCCACAAACCATCCACAGAGATTTTTAAAGGATTTGTTGATCTGGATGAAAAAGGATATGTGGTTAAAAAAGATCAAGGCAGTTCAATTACAGCAATTCCTGGAATTTTTGTTTCCGGTGATGTACATGACTATCATTACAAGCAAGCCATAACAGCTGCAGGGTATGGTTGTCAGGCTGGGATGGATGTGTTGGAGTTTTTATCAAACTCAAACCTAGATTGATTCCGTTTTTTTAAATAAATTTAGCTGTTTCTGTCCACCTATCTTGTTTTTCTCGATTTATTTTACCTATTTCTAAAATCTCAACTCTATCATCTGTCGTATGGAGTGTTCTTAGTGTACTAGAATTATTTTTTAAATACTCACGGTTTTCTTTTGTGTCACGACAACATTCGACTAATCCCACAAGATTGATTCTTTTCTCAAATAAAATATACTTTTTCTTTTCTGGCATTGTCGCATTCACATTATAGGGGATATTTCCCTCGTTGACAAGAGCCGACAACTCCTTCAGAATAACCACATGTCAAAAAACTCCGAAGGGAAGTCTTCAATTTTCGAAAAATTCATGCCGATGCTACTAATTATTACTGTAGGCCTCGCATTTTTGGTTGGAATGCTTTGGCAAAGAGTAAGTAATTTAGAAGGTGGTAGTAGTGGAGGGACAAAAGTTGCAGGTGCTCCTGCTGAGGTAAACGGTAAATTGAACGATGCTCCTGCTGAGGTAAACGGTAAATTGACTGAAGAACAAGCTGGTAAAGTTCCTGGTATAACCGATGCAGACTATTTATTGGGTAATCGTGATGCTGATGTGGTATTGATTGAATATTCAGATTTGGAATGTCCATTTTGTGAGAGGTTCCATCCAACAGGAAAACAAGCCATAGAAGAATATGGAGATAAAATTGCATGGGTATACAGGCATTTTCCTCTTGAAACTTTGCACCCTAGAGCACTTCCTTCTGCAAATGCAGCAGAGTGTGTAGGAAAGGAAGCAGGGAGTGTTGGATTTTGGAAATTTATAGACATTGTTTTTTCAGATCAAACTAAATACTTAGCAGATGCAGGTTTGAGAGAAGCTGCAATTACCTCTGGAGCAAATGGAGACAGTTTTGATAGTTGTTTTTCAAGCAATGAATTCGAAGGAAAAGTCAGAGATATGGCCACAAAGGCATCTGAAGCAGGTGTTACTGGAACTCCAGCTACATTTGTAATGAATAAAAATGGTGATACCTGGTTAGTTCCAGGAGCAGTTCCATATACTTCTCTAAAAACCACAATTGATGAAGCTTTGGGTAAATAAATTAAAAAACTTTCTTCTTGGGGTATAATACAAATAATGAAACAGAATAAAAAAATCAATATTTCTCGTGTGTCTCTCAAAATCGACACAAACAACAATAAACTTCTTTCTCAGGTGGTAAGTCGTATTAATAAAAACGATGAAATAAAAACACTTTGGAAAATAATGAATGTAATGGCCATAGACAGGCTTGGAATGAGTGATCATGGACCAACCCATTTCCAAATCGTTGCAAACAATGGTCTTAAAATTGCTAGGATTTTAAATAAATCTAAAGTTGAAATGTCTATAACCAAAGACTTCGGCCTAGGATATGATTATGCAGAAACAGTCGTATTTTTGGGTTGTATTATGCATGACTTGGGCATTTCTATTCATAGAACTGGACACGAAGAGTATAGCTTGTTTATGGCAAGAGATTTTTTGAAAAGCATTTTAGATTTTTTACCTGTAGTGGAGAGAACTGTTGTAACTTCAGAAGTATTGCATGCAATAATTTCCCACAGGGCCAATGGTAAGCCGGAAACTTTGGAAGCAGGAATTGTGAGAATGGCAGATGCAATTGATATGGGGAAGGGTAGAAGCAGAATAACCTATGGTAAAGGTGAGTTAAACATTTATTCTGAAAGTGATCTGGCAATCTCAGATGTTGAAATTGCAGAAGGTGACAACAGATTTGTTGATGTAAAAATCAAGATGACAAATCCAGCAGGTGTTTTTCAAGTAGATGACATAATGTCAGAAAAACTAAAAGGATCAAACCTGGAAAAGTATTTAGGAATTACCGTATATATGAAAAAAGATGGTCAAGAAAAGCTATACAAAAGCTTCAGACTTTAATACTTTGAATAACAAAAATTAAAGGTGTTACTTTTTCAAATTTTCGAGTATCTTGTAGGCAACAATTGCAGCAGAACCCCAGACATTAAATGATTTATTTATTCCATACATTGGAAATTCTACTGTAAAATCAGAAACTTCAAGTGCTTCTTTTGATACTCCACGTGTTTCGTGACCAACAATAATGGCACAAGGAAATTTTAATTTGGAAGAAAGTTTGGTGTAGGGGACAGACCCTTTGTTTTGTTCGACAGAAATTATTTGAACACCTTCTTTTTTTAATTTTTCTATAGCATCTTGCACTGAATCAAACTTTTTCCAAGGAACCCAAGCCTCAGTACCAACTGCAGCCTTGTGAATGCGGGAAGATGGAGGATACTCCATATCGCCACACAGATACATAGCCTTAGCTCCTACAGCATCGGCTAACCTGAACATGGAGCCAATGTTGTATGTATCTAATACTTGATCCAAAACAAAATAAATTGGGTTTCTTTCTACCCTTTTTAGATTTTTTGGATTTGGTTTTGATTTTCGTAGTTGTTTTGAATTTAGTTTCATCATGGCTATTGTACCAAATAAGTGGTAAAATAGGCATTCCCTATGAGTGAACCAATAAAATCAGGAAGCAAATGTACAAGATGCGGCAAAGCAAGAGTAGTTATTGGAACTCGTGAAGAGACTGTAAATAATACAAAGGTACTATACACAGAATCTGGTTGTTCTGATAAAGAGTGTCAAGACAAAGTTGACCACCAATTAACTCAAGAAAAAGAAAAAAGAGAAAACATAAAAAAAGAACAAGAAAAAAGAGAAGAACAAAGAAGGGCTAACTCCAAGAAAAAAGTTGCAGCTAATGCTGCAAGGAAAAAGAAGTAGGCCAACTTTCACTATTACTACTGTAAATCTACTAATGTGGCCATTTCATACGAGAAAAATACAGGCTGGAATAAAACAGCCTGGAATGTTAAAATATTACTTCTGGTTTAGTAAAAGGCCCTATCGTCTAATGGTTAGGACGGCACTCTTTCAAGGTGCAAACCAGGGTTCGATTCCCTGTAGGGTCACAAACAATCTCGCATAGTTCGCGGGCCCATAGCTCAGTGGTAGAGCGGCTCCCTTTTAAGGAGAAGGTCGCAGGTTCAATCCCTGCTGGGCTCACACAGTAGTTTTATCGCAATAAAACCCCGGCTGTAAAGCAAACACGGACGACTTGCAAGTCAAGGTTATTCAGTCTGAAGCGAGAAGATACCCCGAGCGTAAGCCTGTGGGAGATTCATAACTTGACTTCGGAATCTCTTCGGCATTATTATTAATTAATGTCCAAACCTGCCTTACACGAAAAAGCAATTTTATTGAGAAAAAAAGGTTTATCGTACTCAGAGATTAAACTGCGTGTTCCTGTGTCCAGGTCAACTATTTCACTCTGGCTCAGAGACATTGTTCTAACCAAGAACCAAAAGAAAAGGTTGTATGAAAAAGGTGTGGTTTCGCGGGCACTAGGAAGTAAAGCGTTAAAGGAGGATAGGATAAAAAGAACAAAAGAGGTTGTGGATAAAGCTTGTTTGGAAGTGGCAAAGCTAATTAAAAAAGATTTATGGTTAATTGGAACAATATTGTATTGGGCTGAAGGACACAAACAAAAAGAACATAATCCAAGTCAAAGATTAGTTTTTTCAAATTCTGACCAAAGAATGCTTCGAATTTACCTTAGGTGGTTAGATGAGTGTTTAGATATTGCTGTGGAGAGATTAACGTTTGATATTTATATCCATGAAACCTACAAAAAAACAAATACGGAACTGGTTGATTATTGGTCTGATGTTACCAGGATACCGAAAGAAAAATTTAAACATATTTATATAAAGAAAAACAAGGTCCGTTCATATAGGAAGAATAGGGGGAAGAAATATAATGGAGTGCTACGAATCTCTGTTCGAAAAAGTGTTGATTTAAACAGAAAAGTAATTGGTTGGACCAAAGGCATATGTAGGCAGTTGAAGGTTGTCTAATAGTTTCGAATATCCTTGCGCAAACACAGGTTTTAGTATTTAATTTAGTTAACATGACCACCTCTGAACAAGATCCTCCTTTGGTAGATATTAAAGTTACAAATCCAGTTACATACATAAAAAAGTGGTGGAAAAAGATTATTGGCAACGAGGGGATGAGTATCGTAATTAAAGTGAGACCGATAACTGCAATACTATCGATTACACTTTTCCTTGCATTTTTGTTCGGAATTGGCAAACTTGTTTTGCCTGACATCATTAAAACTCCATTTTTTCAGTTTGAACAGGTGGGGGAACCAACACCAACTCCAAAAGAAGAATCAGAAACCTGGAAAGAAACTGCATACATAGGAACCTTAAAATATTCTACAAGTACAATGAAATACTTTTTAGTTACAAGTTCGGCTTCAGAGGCAATAACCTTAGAAGTTCCATCAAACTTAAATCTTTCCACTTTAGTTGAGAGAAGAATTATGGTTATAGGAAAGTATTCAAAATCGTTGCGTGTAATACAAGTAATGGACGCAAAAGACATGGAAGTACTTCCAAAAAGTCCTGTTCCTATTCCAACAAACTCTCCAACGCCGAAGCCTACACAAGCACCAACTGAAGTTCCAACCCCAACTACAGAACCAAGCCCTAGTGCTAGTCCAACTAGTTGATACACCTTGTCTTTATTGAACAAAGATAGTAGTATGATATTATGGTCACCAAAGGTTCAATTAGAAGGAAAAACAAAGAAACTTTTCAAGAGGTTATTACTTTAAGAAAAAAAGGGCACAGCTATTCAGAGATTATTGAAAAAACAGGGGTGGCAAAATCTACTATTAATAGTTGGATAACATACGCAGGGTTGAATCTATCACCAGAACATTTAAAGATACAGTCAAAAAAGAGATTGGAAAATCATGAAAGAGCAACTATTGCATCAAAAATTACCAAGGATAGAAAAAGAAAGGTAGAAATTGACAAGTTTGTCCAAAGTATGAAGAAACATCTAAATGACCCATTTTTTGTTGGAGGAATTATGTTGTATGAGGCGGAAGGTTCAAAGGGGGATAGTTGTAATTTTTCAAATTCCGACTATCGTGTTTGTGTGGTCTATTTAAAATTCTTAAGAAAATATATTGATGTTGATGATTCTAATCTTGCATATAGGTTGTATATTCATGATTCTAGAAAGAAAGATTTGGAAAGAGTAAAAAACTATTGGACTAAAAAATTATCTGTTAAAAAAGATGTTTTTAGTGTTAGTTGGAAACATAATAGTGTTTCAAAAAAAAGAAACAATATGGATTATGTTGGGCAAATTAATATCGGTGTAATAAAGATTCCATATTTAAGTAGAAAGTTGCTGCAAGTATCAGGTATAATACTCAAGAAGTATCAAAAGCTTTGATATAATACGGGATCGTCTAATCTGGTAGGACGGCCGGTTTTGGTCCGGTCAATCTAGGTTCAAATCCTAGTCCCGTAGCAAATATTCCCATGAGTTTTACTTCTAACAAAATAAACGACTTTAACAAGCTCTTCTATACAAAGGCTGAAAAAAAGTTAATTAACAATCTTCCTGATTTATTTACAAAGTTAGATTTATTCAATATTGCACTTCATAACCACATAACTTCAAAAATAAGTTCAAAAGAAATTAGTGTAATGGAGATGGCATCGGGCAGTAAAATGGATAGGTGGAAAACTTTTATGGGTTTGGATAGAAAGCGAAAGTGGAATGTTTTGTTAACTGACTTTGATAAATCAATACTTCCAGATATGTCTACTTTTAAAAATACAGGCAATTTTAATTTTGATACGGAAATTTATAGTTTGTTAGAAAAATTTCCCAAGAAAAAGACATTAGAAAGACATGATGTAGTTCTTTCTTCATATACATTTGATAATGTCTGGTTGGAAAACGACTTTCATCTGACCAAAATAGATAATGTCTGGTACAAGAATTTATATGAAGTTGATATTCCAAAAATAAAAGGAAAACTAAAGAAACAATTTTTTAAAAATTTAAAAATTAAGACTCAAAGAAAAAAGATTGATATCAATTCACTGCAACACGGAGTATTTATAAAACAATTTTTTAAAAATGAGCCTAGTGT
>JADHUT010000025.1 GCA_016784385.1 Candidatus Microgenomates bacterium
TGCTCCAATATTAAGAGAATGTAAAGATAATGAAAAAATAGATGTAGATTTTGAAGGAGTTGAAGTTCTTACTCCTTCATGGGCTGATGAGTTTTTAACTCCACTTGTTAAGCTTTATAGGAATAAGATTAGTTTTAAAAACACAAACAATCCTTCAGTGGTAGAAAGCTTAAAAATATTAGATTTAGGAAATATTTAATTTATTAGTTCTAAACTCGTACCATTGACTCCGCTCTAAAGGCATAAAATAATATTTATATTGTTAGGCATAATCAGTATTGGTTATTATTGCCTGAAAAATTATCTTATTGGTATAATTTTTCTTTCTAATAAGTACTCCACAGTTGTATCTCTTGAAGGTTTGTCATGGCATGGCCCATGGAAAATACTGAGAGCGCTTATTAATATATCCCGTTTGGTGGTAGGTCTAAGCCGTGCCATCTTTTTAAGTATTTCAGTTATTTCATCATCTATTTCATCATCAGGGTTGACTTCAAACAAGGATTCAATCATGTGTGAATGATATAACGGAGGTTATATTCTCGTCAAGACTTGTTATTTTCCAATAGGTTCATATATCGTCTCCTAATGCCCGCAGAGTTCTAAAACTGTACCATTGAGCCCGCAGAGTTCTAAAACTGTACCATTGGGGGGTTGGCATAACCTTTGTTTTCGAACTTTTGGTATAATTCAAGGATGCAACTTAAAGATTTAGAAAAACGCATATCTGTTATTGAGCAAAGAAATAAAAGAGTTGAGACAAATAAAGACTGGGAAACAAGTCTGACAAGGAGATTAATATTAATTATTTTTACCTATTTATCTATTGGTTTTTACATGGCTGCCATAACTGTTGATAAACCCTGGCTTAATGCAATAATTCCATCCCTAGCTTTTTTTCTTTCAACCCTTACCTTGCCATTTATTAAAACTATTTGGACCAAACATATTCGAAAGTAGTTCTAAACTCGTACCATTGTGCCCTCAAAGTTCTAAAACTGTACCATTGAGCCTGCTGAACTAATTTTCAAACTTCAGAATATTAAAAAACAAGAATTATTTATCTTTAGCAGCGTCTTCATGAAACTTATTAATATTTACATTATCCGAACCTGGTGGAGGACTTATCTCCTGATCTAATTTGTGTTGTCTGGGAGTATCCGCTTTCCCTCCAATTGTCGGTCTATTTTTCTGTTCTTTCCTAGAAGCAGTAATCAACTCATCTGCATTACTTCCTACACCCACATCCGTTCTAGTGAACCATTTTTTAATATCCATAAAGACATTATACTAACTACTAAAAAGAAAATGCAATGACTAAAAAATGAATCACAATATTTTCAACAAACTCTCAATACTCTCCATATCATGAATAGAAGTAGGGATAATTTTTATTTTTAATTTTTTCAGGCTCTTCTCGACTGTTTTTAATGTTTTTTCATCCACCAAATCAATCTTTGTAAGGAGAATCACTTCCTGCTTTTCAAGTAGTTCCTTATCAAACTCACCTAACTCATTTCTAATAGCCTTATAATCCCCCACAGGGTCTTCTGAGACCACTGAAATACAGTGTAGTATTAGTGTTACTTTTTGGATATGTTTTAAAAACTTAATGCCAAGGCCTTTTCCTTCATGTGCTCCTTCAATAAGTCCTGGGATATCAGCCAATATTTTTTTGTTAGGAAGAACCCCTAAGTTTGGTGAAAGAGTCGTGAAATGATATTCAGCTGTTTTCACGCTGGTATTGGTCAGTTCATTAAGTAAACTACTCTTTCCAGCGCTTGGAAGGCCAATCAGTCCTGCATCTGCTATAAACCTCATGGAAATTTTAATAGGTCTGGTTTGTCCTGGTGTTGCAGGTTTGGTACTCTTTGGAGTAGTGTTTGTTGAAGATCTGAGCTCAAAGTTTCCAATTCCCCCTTTTCCTCCATGACAAATTTGAATAATTTGGCCTAGTTTGTCTAGCTCATATGATTGATTAGTATCAATGTCTGTTACTTTGGAACCTATGGGTAAAATTACTACTAAATCATCTCCTCTTTTTCCTGTTGTTTTTTTCTTTCCCCCCATTCCACCATCTTCTGCGGCTATTGTTTGGTCTGGAATGAACTGCTCCAAGAGAGTAAGATCTGAGCTGGATTTGATAAACAAGTCTCCACCATCTCCACCATTACCGCCGTCGGGTCCTGATTTGGCTCCTTTTCCGAATGAAACTTTGCCCTCACCACCATCTCCACCTTTAAACCTTAATACCATTTCATCTACTAACATATTTGTATTTTAACACGACTTTGATGTTAAAATTAGCATTAATGCTTTCAAAATTGATTAATGAATTAAATGGTTTGGCTTTCAAATCAACTCGTAAGTGGTCAAAATCTGAAAAATTATTCTTTTTTCACAGATACAGTAAAATTTTTTCACAAATCCCCAGTATCAAAAGGGGGCAACTTGGGCTTGAAATTGGCTTGTGTGGTGGAATTATTGCATTTTATTTGAAACGTAGGTTTGAGTTGGATAAGTTATATACACTGGAGCATCCCTTAATTGCAAAACAATTTAGTAAAAAATATCTAAGTGCTTTAAAAAATGAGAATATTATTCTCAAGTCTTGTGACCTTCACACAGAAAAACTACCCTGGAAAGACAATTTTTTTGACTTTGTTGTTTTTAGTGAAGTAATGGAGCATCTAATTCCCCCTAAACTCCCTTTTGTATTTAATGAAATAAAAAGAGTATTAAAACCTAATGGATGGCTTTTGGTAACTACTCCCAACATATCCTCATTTATTAAAAGAGTTAATCTACTCAGAGGCAAAAACCCCACAGAATTTAATCTAAATTTACACAAAAATGCCACTTTTGGGCATATTAGAGAATATAGTATGGATGAGGTAGAAAGTATTGTTAATAAAGAAAACTTCAAAACTGTTAAAAAATGGTACTTTATGATTGATGAAAATAGAAATCTGGCACTTCAAATAGAATCAATTGTGTCTAAATTTGTCCCATCACTTGCCAACAACATCGCCATTTTAGCTAAAAAAAGGTAACCAGCCTCTTGACTTAACTCCAAGACTGCTTTAAATTGAGGAACACAAATTTTTCCTGCCTAAAGGAAAGTGGGTGAAAAGAATTGAACATCAAAAAAATATTAAAAACTTTTAAACTCAATGAATCAACAATCAGTATGGTACTTGGTGCTATCGTTGTATTAATGGTTGGATCTTTGGTAGTTAGTTATCTTAAAAACAGACAAGGATCACTACCTGAGGAACTATTGAGAAACAATGCAGCAGTATCAACATCAACCAAAACACACACAGTCGAAAAAGGAGAAACTCTTTGGAGTATTGCAGAGCTTTACTACAATGATGGATTTGCTTGGATAGAGATTGCAACTGAGAATAAATTGACTGATGCAAGCGTTATTGAAGTAGGACAAGAATTAGCTATTCCTAATTTGCAGGAAAATTTAGCTGAAGAAGTATTAACGGACTTACAAGAAAACGCCATAACAGCAGCAACTTATGAAGTAGTTAAAGGAGACAATCTTTGGGAAATTGCAGTTAGAGCATATGGAGATGGATATAAATGGACCAGTATTGCCAGTGAAAACAATTTAGTTAATCCAAATACCATTCATGCGGGTAATGTGTTGGTTTTGCCCAGATAATTTAGACTGCATTAACTTTTGTTATTTGATACAATAACTACGAGGATTATATGACTAAAAAAAAGATAGCCTTAGTGGCAGGTGCAGCTGGATTTATAGGTACACATCTAACCGAAAGACTAATTACAAAAGAAAACTATCAAGTAATTGGGGTGGACAATTTTGTCACAGGAAGCAGGGATAACATAAAACACCTCTCAGTGTACCCTGAATTTACATTCTTGGAACACGACATCAAAGATCCAATGGATATAAAAGAAAAAGTTGATGTCATTTTTGATATGGCTTGCCCTGCAAGCCCAACTGACTTCATTCCTCTAAAAATTGAAATAATAGAGTCAACTCTTGGTATTTATCACCTACTCCAACTTGCAAGAGAAAAACAAGCGAAATTTGTTTTTTCTTCCTCAAGTGAAGTTTATGGTGATGCACTGGTCAATCCACAACCAGAAGACTACACCGGAAACGTCAATACTACAGGAATTAGATCTGCATACGATGAAGGAAAAAGATTTGGAGAAGCGATGGTCATGGCTTTTCACAGAAAGTACAAAATGGACACTAGA
Source organism: Candidatus Microgenomates bacterium (assembly GCA_016784385.1). Classification (GTDB taxonomy): domain Bacteria; phylum Patescibacteriota; class Microgenomatia; order UBA8517; family UBA8517; genus BS150m-G53. The sequence goes on from JADHUT010000025.1 coordinate 4,243, forward strand.
ATTGTCCGAATTTTTAATACTTATGGGGAGAGAATGAGAGCCAATGATGGCAGAGCAATCCCCACATTTATCAATCAAGCTTTAAAAAACGAAGATGTAACAGTTTTTGGTGACGGAACCCAAACAAGAAGCCCACAATATATAAGTGATCTAGTAAGTGGAATAATAAAGCTGACAAACAGTGACATTACTACCCCAACGAACATTGGTAATCCCGATGAAATGACTATAAACAAACTTGCTGAAAAAATTGTAAACTTAACAAACAGTACAAGTAAACTAACCCACGTGCCACTTCCTCAGATTCATGATCCTAAAGTTAGAAAACCTGATATCTCAAAAGCCAAAAGTGAGCTAGATTGGGAACCTAAAGTAACATTTAATGAAGGAATGAAAAAAACCATAGAGTGGTTTAAAATAAATACTAAGAGGGGGGATATCTTCTAAAACGAACCATTTTTGCACTTGGCAAAGAATCGAATTCAACAGTTTTTATTGCTTCATCTGGAACATGCCCCACCGAATTGTATAGTCGGGCCTTCTCAGTGAGTTTGAGGTCTTTTATCTCTATTTGACCTTCCCTTTCTCTTGCCAACGGTCCAATCCCATTTGTCATACAAGAAGTATTGTAAAGTTATTAAATATAAAATCAAGAATTTCTTTTGTGTGTAAAAAACTATATACTTTGGAGTTACATATTAGCGGGTATGGTTCAGTGGTAAGTCCAGCTTGGCCACCTCCAATACCTTGCTGATAAATTTGCGGGTATGGTTCAGTGGTAGAACAACTGCTTCCCAAGCAGTAGACACGGTTTCGATTACCGTTACCCGCTCAAAATTTATTTCTATTAACACCTGTGTTATTATTAATTTATGAAATTAAACATAAGACTACTATATTTATATCTTTTTTCATTCATAGGCCTTTTGATTGCAGTTATTGGAACTGTACAAATAGTTGATTTAGGGTTAAAAACATATATTTTCAAACAAACCGACACCTACGAATTTGCACGACCAGTTCCACTAAATGATGCGGAAGTTGCCAAAGTTGACCCAGAAGAACAAAAAGCAATGCAAGACCAACAGACAAAAAGTCAGAGACAAAGACAAGCTTCAAATGCCCTAGCTATGATTATTGTTGGTATTCCTCTCTACAAATACCACTGGAGTCTAATTCAAAAGCAAAGTAAAAAGAAATAGTAGTACTGATATCAAAGGTTTTAATCTAAGGAGATTACAATTTCAGCTCTTTTTTAAGAAGTTTGTATGTATTTTTTTTGGCTTCCTTTGTAGTCATATCCCAGTCTTTACCTAACTTTTCAAAGTCATGTTCAACCAAAGATCCTCCACCTTTTGAAAGCTCTCCTTTTCCCATGTTATCGTCTGGCAAATTGCATCCACAGTTGTAACACATACTGTATACTCTACACTAATGCAATTAGTACTTGTCAAGAAAAAGAAAGAAGCAAAAAATACAAAATCATTCTTTTTTAAGCCAGTTAAGCCCTTTAATTGGATTCCTGGGGAATTTTTATACATAACAATTCCAAAATTAAACCACAAAGACACAAGAGGAAGTACAAGACACTTCACAATTGCAAACTCCCCGACAGAAAATAAATACATTCAAATCACAACAAGAATCAGAGAAGGATCGGGCTTTAAAAAAACTCTTGATGAGCTTGAAGTTGGAGATGCAGTAGAAGGCAAGGGGCCACAAGGATCATTTATTTTTAAACAAAAAACTTTCAAAGAAAATAATCATGTGTTTTTAGCCGGAGGAATTGGCATTACACCATTTAGGAGTGTAATAAAAAGAAATATTGATAAATCAATCCAAATCCCCATCCATCTTATATATAGTAATTCAGACAATGAATTTGTTTTTAAAAAAGAATTAGATTCGTGGGAAAAAGAAAATGATTTTTTGAAAATTGATTATATTAATACCAGTAAAGATGGAAGAATAAACAAAGATAAACTATTACACCTGTTTTCAAAAAAAGATGAGAATGACATGTCAGATACAAAGTTTTGGATAGTGGGTCCACCAGCATTTGTATCTGCAATAGAGGAAATTTTTGAAAAAATGAAAATTAAAGATAGTAGTATTGAAACTGAGAAGTTTAGTGGTTACTGAGGTATAATACACATTATGCCGATGTAGCTTAGTTGGGAAGCAAGCTTGGCCAACCAGCTATTTTTAAATTTTTGCCGATGTAGCTCAGTTGGTAGAGCAATCCCTTCGTAAGGGAGAGGTCGGGGGTTCAATCCCTCCCATCGGCTCAAAACTGTATTCTATAGACACTAGAAATTGGACTATTTCATTAAGTTTTTTAAGTTAGGTGTGTTGTGTCTGCGAAATTTATTAGATTAAATTTGTTGTTTTCAACTGATATTTTAGTAATACTACATTCTCCTATGCTTTCATCAGCCTTGTATGCTTCTTTCTTGGTAATCTTTTCGATTTTTTCATCTCCAAACTCATTTCTTGCAAAGTCCCCTATTGATCCACCATGGGTAACTAATACAATACTTTTGTTTTCATATTTTTTACTTAATTTTAAAATTAACTTTTTTACATCTTCACCTTTTTGAAATGAAGATGGTCTGCCGTGAACTTCTATATTCCTTTTTTGACTCGCTTCATACCATTCCTCTAAAAATTCAGGAAAGTCTTGATTTTCAACATCTCCAAAATTGGCTCTTTCTACTAGTGCATCGTTAAAGTTAATTTCAATTTTCAAAATCTTGTTTATTTCTTGAGCAGTTTCTTTAGTTCTCTGCGAGGGGCTTGAGAAAATTACTTTGATGTTTTTGTCTTTTAAATATTTACCAGTTTTACTAGCTTGATTTTTACCACTATCAGTCAATGAAGGGTCTCCTCTTTCTCTTTCTTTATTTCCATGTCTTATTAAATAAAATGTATTCATGACAGGTACCCCTTAAACTGGACACAGTTTCTATATAATTAGGGTCTAATTTTAAGGAGGTGATTTAATTTGACAAGAGGAGTAGCAAAAGAAGTAAAGGAAGAAATTTTATCAAAAGTTAAAACGGGTGAACCCGT